>JAJFJS010000089.1 GCA_021773815.1 Gammaproteobacteria bacterium | reverse complement strand
GCAGCACAAAAACCCGGTATAACACCGGGTCGGCCATAATCAACAGTTCGGGTAATGTTGCTGACGCCGGCAATGGTTCAGAATTCAGCGGCGATCAGCGCGCGAGCGCGGTTAACAGTAACGCGCGCCTCACCGACAGCGGCACCGGCGGCGGCGATCACTTTGCCGCGGCGTGCATTGCGCTCGGCCGCGGCCGTGCCCTTGGCATCGGTGGCGATCGATGCGGCCAGCGCCTCGACCTTGTCAGCTTCGCCGGCCATGATTTCCAGCGCCGCATCGATCGCGGCCACTTGTGCGGGGATGCTCATCGTCCTTTTCCTTTCATCAGTGAATAAAGCGTAGGCACACCGACCAGCGCGCCGATTTCATCGAGCGTCAGCGTCAGCCCGTTGATTTTTAGGTAGACGACCGCGGCCACGATCGCCAGCCCGGTGAGCTGCCGGCCGATCTTGTGGAAGCCATCAAAAAATGGATGGGTAGGCGTGGCCAGCGCGGCGGCTTCAATCTGCGCGATCAGCTCGGCCTGCGTGTCAGCATCAGGAACGCGCCGGCGGATCAACTCGGCCAGCACCGCGAGCGCGGCCGGGATCGCCGGGGCCATCAGTCAAACACCCGGCAAAAATAAAATTTATTGGGAATGCGCGGCAGCGTGGCGCTCACCTCGCGGCCGTCGACATAATCGGCCAGCGCGTGACAGGCTACTTTAGACCGCGAACAGTGCGGGCGCTGCGCGCAGCCATCGCACGGTGCCGGCACCATTTCGACATCATCGGCCACCGCGGCCAGTGATATGCCGGTCACTGTTCGCCCGCCGTGCGGCGGCGCGCGACTTCATCAAATAGCGCGAAGCGTAGCGCCGTGCAATCGGCCAGCGCGCGGCTTAACTGGCCATCGGTCGCGCGCTCAACATCGAGCGCGGCCGAGATGATAAAAAGCCGCTGGGCCGCCATCGCATCGGGCACCAGGACTGTCACCTTAACCCCTGCGCCGGCACTCACAGCGCGCCGCCGATTGCCGCCAGCGCGACCGCGTAACCGATCGCCGAACCGAACACCGCACCGGCCAGCGCCGGCCCCCATATCGATCGATAAACATTGGCGCGAACGCCGCGCGCGAACCCGGCGCGATCGCCGGCGGTGCGCTGTTGTTCCATGATCCGGTTCAGATCGCGGCGCGTGGTGTAAATTCGCTCTGACATTGGTTGACCCCTGCATTAAAAAGAAAGCTCACCGGGGCGGCCGGTCGCGCTGCATCCTTGCAGGGTAGGCCGCGCATCCATGCGGCCCGGTGAGCGCGTCCGAAGTTATGTCAACAGCCCGTAGCCTGTCAACAGCCCGTAGCCGTTGTGGGCGCGCAGCCGTTGGAGTACCGTTGACGGTATCCACCTTGCAGGGGAAAAAAATGCCTCACAGCACCATTCAAATACTTGATTTAGCGAAGCAAAACGCCGGCGGCTCGGATTACAAAGTAGCGCAGCGGCTCGCCATCACCCGCGGCGCGGTATCGAGCTGGCGGACCGGCCGAACGTCAATCGATGATCGATTTTGCGCAAAAATCGCCGAGCTGGCCGGGCTTGATCCGTGCTACGTGCTCGCGTGCGTGAACGCCGAGCGCGCCGGATCGCGTGATGTTAAAAAACAATTTCGCCGGCTTGCACAGCTGGCAGCGACCGCCAGCGCGTTGTCATTATTGGTATTCGCGCCGGTGATTTCGGCGGGACAGGGAACCGCCCCGGACGATATATATTATGTTAAATCACAGATCTCGGCAGTATCCGGCCTAACGCGGGATCACGTCTTCCGGCGACGCCATCGGCCACCAGCCCCTTTCTCGTAGACCCTTTCGACAGCCGCCCAGGCCACCCGGTGTGCGGTTTCCTCACGAGAGGCATTCTTTAGTCGTTTGGCCGCCTCAGCGTATTGCGACCATGCATTGTTGAATGCCTGCCGATAAATATCCTGGGCATGGGCCGGTAAATGCTCCCGAACCGCCGGCGGCAGGTCCACAACCGTTCGATACGGCATGCTGGTTCTCCTGGTGGTGTCAGGCGTGTCACGATTTGCCGCCTGCATAAGCCTTCGCTTAACTGCCCGCCACGGGATCGAGTGCCGAACACCGGCCCCACCAAGGGCCGTAGCGGGAATTTCCTGACTTTCCAGGTGGCCCGGATCAAGCCGATAGCCCACCCGGGTCATACGGCGTGCTGCTGGCCACGTGTGGGTACGACGACATCCCAGTCGCCACGAGCGGCAATTTCCCGGGAAAAAGCGAGCGCGGCCTGCTCTTCTCCGTGCACCACAAAGGTTTTCGCCGGGGGCTTTTCAAAACCGTCCAGCCACTGCAGCAACGCGGCCTGGTCCGCGTGCGCCGAAAATCCACCGAGCGTCAATAATCGTGCCCGAACCCGAATTTCTTCACCGAAAATGCGTACCTGTTTGGCGCCGTCCACCAATCGTCGACCCAATGTACCCTGTGCCTGAAACCCGGTGATTAAAATCGTATGGTTCGGATCATCAAGATTGTGTTTGAGATGATGCTTGATCCGACCTGCGGTACACATGCCACTGGCCGAAATGATCACGACGCCTGACCGTACTTCATTCAGCGCCATCGATTCCTGCGCGCTACCGACGAAATGCAGCCTCGGAGTATCGCTGCTGGTGGTCCGCCATTCGACGAGTTTTTTGGCCTCTTCATCAAAAAGCGCCAGATGTTTGCGGGTAATCTCCGTCGCTGCCGTGGCCATCGGCGAATCCACAAAAATATTCAGGTCGTGCAGGCGCCCCTGGCGCGTCAAGTGATGAAGATAATATAGAATTTCCTGGGTACGTCCGACGGCAAACGCCGGAATAATCACGTTTCCGTTGCGCGTATCGTTGATCGCATTGACGAATTCATCGAGTGTCGGACCGAGATCTTTGTGCATCCGGTCGCCGTAGGTTGATTCAATCACGAGCACGTCGGCATGCCGGACCGGGGTCGGATCGCGCAGGATCGGGCGGCCAGGCTGCCCGAGATCCCCCGAGAAGACTATCTTGATCACGCGCTCCCCTTCGGTGACCCAGACCTCTATGATCGCGGATCCCAGGATATGACCGGCATCGACAAAACGACATTCGACCGATCGGTTTGGTGACATTTTATGATCGTAATGCACGCGATTTACCTGTTCCAGACAAGACTCCGCATCCTCAAGTGTGTAGATCGGTGGCAGTACTTTCTTGCGGCCGTGTCGCTGTCGGCGTCGCGCATCTTCTTCCTGTATATGTGCACTGTCGAGCAGCATGACGGTCAGCAGATCTGCGGTGGCGTCGGTGGCATAAATCGGCCCGGAATAACCCGCCTTGACCAGCTTTGGCAGCAGACCGCTGTGATCGATATGTGCATGGGTCACCAGGACGAAATCAATCAACACGGGATCGAACGGGAATTTTTCGCGATTGCGTTCAGCTGCTTCCCGACCACCCTGAAACATGCCGCAATCGACCAGGAAGCGCACATCACCCGTTTCAACCAGGTGACAGGAGCCGGTCACCTCACGCGCCGCGCCGAAAAAATTAAGTTTCACTTTAAGTCCTCCTGCAAAACAGATCGCTCCCATCGTTTCTGCCAGGCACTGAATCCCGATATGGCGATCCAGTGACCGCTTTTCACGACAGCGTTTTATTAAACCGGTTCGACGCCAGCCACAACATCACCACGCCCAGGACCGCCAGCGCGAGCATCTGCGGCCAAAGCACATCGGGTCCGACGCCTTTCAGGAAAATTCCGCGAATGACGATCAGGAAATAACGCAGTGGATTCAGGTATGTCAGCCATTGAACGACCTGAGGCATATTGGCGATCGGAAACATGAACCCGGACAGTAATACGGCCGGAAAATAGAAAAAGAATGCGCTCATCATGGCCTGCTGCTGCGTGCGGCTAAGCGTGGAAATCAATAAACCGATGCCCAGCGTGTTCAGCAAATACAGGGCGGTTGAAAAAAGCAGCAACAGCAGGCTGCCGCGTATGGGCACACCGAACCAGAAAACACCGACCAGCGTCACCATGATCACGTCGGCAAACCCGATCAGTGCAAACGGCAATGTCTTGCCGAGTATAAATTCGAGCGAAGAAATCGGCGTCACCATGATTTGTTCGATCGTGCCGATTTCTTTCTCTCGCACTACCGCCATACTGGTCAGCATCAGTGTAATCAGCATGACGACGATCGCAATCACGCCCGGTACATAAAAATTCCGGCTCTCCAGGTTCTCGTTAAACCAGGTGCGCGTTTCGAGTTCTATTCGGCCCGGCGTCAAAAACGCGCCGTTGATCCTCGTGAAGCGATCAATCAGTACGCCCCGTGAAAACTGGCTGACGATCTTGGCGCTGTAATCCAGCACTACGCCGGCGGTATTCGAATCGGACCCGTCGACGATCAACTGAACGTGCGCCGTGCGTCCCGCACGAAGCGCGCCGCCGAAGCCCTTGTTGATCTGTATGAATGCACTCGCCTCGCCCCGGTCGACCAGTTCACGGCCTTGTCTCGGGTCGTCGGTGCGATTGGTGATGTCAAAATAACCTGAGTTCTCGAAGCGTGCGATAAGTTCCCGGCTGACCATGCTGTTGTCCAGATCATATACAGCAGTAGCGATATGTTTGACATCCAGGGTCACGGCATAGCCAAAAATCAATACCTGAAGAATCGGCATGACAAAAATGATGCCCTTCATTTTCGAATCGCGGAAGATCTGGATAAATTCCTTGATCAGCATATGCTTGATACGTTCAAACATGGCTACACCAGCCTTTTCTGAAAGAGTTTGTTGGCGAAGAGCACGAGAACGACGCCGAACACTGCCAGCAGTCCTGCTTCCAGCGCCAGGACTTCGAGCCCGACGCCCTTCAGGTAGATCCCCTTCAGCATCGTGACGAAATAACTGGCCGGGACCAGGTGGGAGATGGCCTGTACCGGTAGCGGCATATTGGGGATTGCGTACATGAAGCCCGAGAGCAGGAATGACGGTAGAAAGGTCAACACCATGGCCAGCTGGCTTGCCAGCAATTGATTGCGCGTCAGAATACTGATCAGCATGCCGAGCGACAGTGCCCCGGCGAGAAATATTGCCGCCATGACGAACAATAAAGCGACGCTGCCTCGTAACGGCACATCGAACAGGAATTCGCCCATCAGTACGGCCAGCAATACATCCAGCAGGCCGATCCCGAAATACGGCAGCAATTTTCCGAGGATCAGCTCGTCACTCTTGACCGGCGTGGCGATCAATTGTTCCATGGTCCCCTGCTCCCACTCGCGCGCCACGGTCAGTGACGTCAGCAAAGCCGCGATGACCATCATGATGACGGCAATCAACCCCGGAATAATGTAATTCTGTGACTTGAGATCGGCGTTGAACCAGACTCTGGCGCGGAGATCGACCGGCAGCTTGACTCGTCGACCATGGATCTGGCGAATCGCGTGCAAAGCCACGTCCTGTGAGTAGGTGAACGTCACCACATCGAGATAACCCATCGCGATGGTCGCCGTATTCGGGTCACTGCCGTCGACGATTGCCTGCACGGGCACCAGTCGATTGGATTCGATCCGGCCGGCGAATCCGGACGGGATGATTACGGCCAGGAGTGCATGTCCGGTATCGATCGCGCGTTCGATTTCCGGGTAGCTGTTCACCGAATCCAACAGCGAAAAATAGCGGGAACCCCCGAGCCGACTGACGAATTCGCGGCTCGCCTGGGAATGATCCTGATCCCAGACAACAGTCTGTACATTGTCCACGTCCAGAGACAGTGCGTAACCAAACAAGAACAGCAGCAGCATCGGGATCGCGATCGCCATGGCCAGGCTGCGCGGGTCGCGGAAGATATGGATGGATTCCTTTTTCGCGATAGCGCGAACACGCAGGAGTTTCATCGCCGCGTCCTCAACAGGACCCGCGTTGAAGGAGCCCGATTCGGACACACTGCTATTGGACCGTGTGCTCTCATGACGGCGGCCGGCCTTCGTAAAATTGCTCCAGCACCCTCACGGCCTCCTCCGCTGTGTCGACGACGCTGAAAATCGCCATATCGGCCGGGCTAATAACCCCCTCCTCGACCAGAAACAAGAAATCGACTGCGCGCCGCCAGAATGCTTTGCCCACGAGCACCACCGGAATACGGGGAATCTTTCCGGTCTGAATCAGCGTCAATACGTCGAACAGTTCGTCCAGCGTGCCGTAGCCCCCAGGAAACGCGAGAAGCGCCTTGGCTCGCATCAGAAAATGCATCTTGCGCAGCGCGAAGTATTGAAAACGAAAGCACAACTCCGCGCTGATATAGCGATTGGGTGCCTGTTCTCGGGGCAGCTTGATATTGAAGCCGGCACTCCTGGCATCAACGTCATGGGCGCCGCGATTGGCCGCCTCCATGATTCCGGGGCCACCGCCGGTGACAACCACAAAATCACGACGGTGTTCCTGCTGAAAGCGTTGCGACACCAATGCACCAAACTTTCGCGCTTCTTCATAGTACGGCGCATACTCGACACGCTTTCGAGCTTCGGTCAGTGCGAATTGCTGGCCGGCGTCGGCGGGTTGCTCACCCACTTGGGCCAGCAGTTCGGTAAGATGCGCCTCCGCTTCGGCGAGCGGCAGGAGTCGCGCGCTGCCAAACACGACAACGGTGGAGCGCACCTTCGCCTCGCGCAAATACCATTCGGGTTTCAATAGCTCGAGCTGGAGTCGTAGCGGTCGCAAATCGTCTTTGGCGAGGAAATTTACGTCTTCAAACGCCAGCTGGTACGAGGGATGATCGCTCGGGTTGTTGGGGATGTCTGTATTCATCTGGTGCAGCCTATGCCGCTTTCGCCATGCGATCGCGCGCTTCGACCAAGGACACGAAAACATCTTCCATCGATGGCCTGATCGGTTGGATCTGATCGATACGCAGGCCGGCCGCCGCCAGCGCCGCGCGGATTTCCGGTCCGGCGGTTTCGGCGTCGGGCGTGACGATGTGCAGACCGTTGCCGAAGAGGGCCGCCTCCCTCACCGAGTCCAGCGCCTCCAGTATCTCGATCGCATCCTGTGGCTGCTGGCACTGCACGTTCATGACATCCTCCTTCATGAACCGGGTCTTTAACTCCTCGGGTGATCCAATCGCGATCAGTTCTCCGCGATGGATAAGGCCAAGCCTATCGCAGTACTCCGCCTCTTCCATGTAATGCGTCGTAACAAACACGGTCACACCTTTTTCGGACAACTCGTAGATAAGATCCCAGAATCGCCGGCGACTTAACGGGTCGACACCGGAGGTCGGCTCGTCCAGAAAAATGATTGGCGGCTCGTGAAGCACTGCACAACCGAGCGCAAGCCGCTGCTTCCATCCACCGGACAGGATCGCGGTGCGGGAATGGCGGTGATTCTGAAGACCGGCCATCTCGATAACCCAGTTTTTGCGCTCTTGTCGGATCTTTGTCGGGATACGATAGATTCCGGCATAAAAATCAATGTTTTCCTCGACGGTCAGGTCTTCATACAGCGAGAATTTCTGACTCATGTACCCGATATGACGTTTGATCTTTTCGGCTTGGGTCATCACATCGAATCCCGCGACGGTTCCCCGGCCGCTGGTTGGCGAGAGGATTCCCGTAAGCATCCGGATCGTCGTGGACTTTCCGGAACCATTGGGGCCCAAGAAACCGAAGATTTCGCCCTTCGTCACCTCAAAACTCACTCGGTCAACCGCGACGAAGTCACCGAATCGGCGCGTGAGCTCGCTGACCGACACCGCGATTTCGGTCCTAATTCGCGGCATGATCATTCTCACCGGCCAATACAGACACAAACACGTCTTCGAGGGTGGGTTCGATCAGGCGAATGTCCCGCACGACAACGCCCGACGCTTTCAGCAGTATTTCGCTCTGATCGATGGTGCGCTGCGCGTCACGCGTAACCACATGCAGGCGGTCACCGAACAGGCCAACGCTGTCGGCTTCGAGGTGCGCGCGCAGTGATGTCGCCGCCAGGCGCGGTTGATCCGCCTGAATCTCGATGAGGGCGCCATGCATCAGTTTCTTGATCTCGGCAGGCGTGCCGACGGCGATCAGGGCGCCATGGTGCATCAGGGCCAGTCGCTCGCAGCGCTCGGCCTCATCGAGATACGCAGTGGAGACGAAGATCGTGACTTTTTTACGCAACAACTGGTACAGGATTCTCCAGAAATCCCGGCGCGAGACCGGGTCGACGCCATTCGTGGGCTCATCCAGAAACAACACACGGGGCGTATGAATCAGCGCACACGCCAGGCCGAGCTTCTGCTTCATGCCGCCGGAAAGCTTGCCGGCCTGCCGATCTTTGAACGGCGTCAGATTGCTGAACCCGAGGAGTTCCTCGATGCGCGCCTCACGATCTTTGCGCGAAATCAGATAAATATCGGCATAGAAATGAATGTTCTCGAGGACCGTCAGGTCGGGATACAGCCCGAAGCGCTGGCTCATATAGGCAATGTCTTCCTTGAGCGTCTCCGCATCATCGACGATGTGATGGCCGGCCACCCACCCATCACCGCTACTCGGTTCCATGATCCCGGTGAGCAGTCGCATCGTCGTCGTTTTGCCGGCGCCATCGGGGCCGACCAGGCCGAAGATTTCCCCCTCGTTCACGGAGAACGTCAGATCGTTGACCGCCGTCAGGCTGTCGAAGGACTTGTTCAGGCCCTGTATTCTTATGGCTGGCACGGCGATTCTCCATCGCCCAGCCAGATGTCGGCATCCGCCGGCATGCCGGGTTTCAGTTCCATATCAGGATTCGGGATATCGATCTTTATCCGGTATACGAGCTTGACGCGCTCTTCGGCCGTCTGGACGTTCTTGGGCGTGAACTCGGCCTGCGATGAAATGAAGGACACCGTCCCCGCGTACAGGCGTTGCGGATACGTATCGGTCGAGACACAGACCGATTGACCGGCTTTCACGCGCCCCAGATCGGGTTCATTGACATATGCCCGCAGCCAACTGCTGACGAGATCGCCAACGGTGACGATCGGTACTCCGGGGACGACGTATTCACCCGCCTCGATATTTTCGGATAAAACCATACCGGCAATAGGCGCAGTGAGTGTCGCATACCCGAGCCGGGTTTGGGCCAGCGCCTGAGATTGGGTCGCCTGCTCGACGCGGGCCCTGGCTCTGTCGATTTCCTCCTGCCGTGGCCCCTTCTCGACCAGCTTGAGCCGCGAGCGCGTCTGCTGCAGCCGCGACTGGCCGACTTCATAGGACGCCAGCGCACTGTCGTATTGCTCCTGAGATATTGTTCGACTACCGAGCAGTGTCTTGGCGCGGTCGTAGTCCAGTTTCAATCGCTTGAGTTCCGCCTGGGCCAGTCTCACCGTCGCCTGTGCCTCCGCGATTTCCTCAGGCCTTGAACCGGCCAGTAGTGCGGCCAATTCCGCCTGATACGCGGCGAGTTCCGCCTGACGAACGAGGACCTCTTCGCGCAATTCGATGTCATCCAGGCGCGCAACCGGATCACCGGCTTGAATGACTTGTCCTTCAGACGCGGATCTTGCTGCGACCCAGCCCGGGAGCTTGAAACTGATCTCAACGTCGGTGACCTCGATATTGCCCGATACACGGAGCACATTCGGGTTCGACACAGGCTGCAGGTAGAAATACCCAACGGCAATTGCACCCAGTATGAAAGCAATGAAAACGCTCGCAATGATTTTCTTGTTCATGGCTGAAGCTCAATAACATTGATGGAATGAATATGTGTTGACGGATTGATACCCGGAATGTCACGCGGTCCGATCACCGATCGATGATCGCCAACCGGGCGCATCAATCGATAGGCTTCAAATGGCACAGGGTCTTTACTGTGCGGGGTAGATTGCCGCGAGTCACGACCACTGACCTTGATTGTCGGCAACAGAAAATCTGCAGTGCAAATCCGGAGTTCATGAATTGTATTGCAGTTGTTCATCATCTGACTCCCGCGCCGGCGCCTCATTGGTTCTTTCGTCCCGGTTCCGAGGGTCGGGTCACCTCGAACGGCGCGTATTCAATCGTTCTTAGTTTGCCCTGCCGCAAAATCTCGAGCGTCAACGATTCACTGCCCGACAGTGTGCGAATGGCGTCTCGAACCTGCATAACCCTCTGGGGTGAAACGAGACGAATGCCATTTGCGGCCAGGATAATATCGCCGCCGACCATCAGAGGCCGTCCACCAACCTGTATCAGGACATCGCTCTCTTTGAGCCCCATCGCCTTGGCTGGTGAATCCTCGGCGATTTTCTGGACGAGCATGCCGCTTGTTTGTGGCACGTTGAGGGCACGCGCAAGATCCGGTGGCAACAATATGCCGAGGAAACCCGGCCAGAATGCGCGATTATCGATTAGCAATTCACGCACGGAATTTATTGCAACTGCGAAGCCCAAACCCTCCGAACCACCTGAACGGCTACGGATGTGACTCACGACGCCAATCACTTCTCCGCTCTCGTTGAACAGCGGGCCACCGGAATTGCCGGCGTTGATGGCCGCATCCGTCTGAATCAGATCAACAATGGCCAACCCGTCCCCCGAAGTTTTACGGTGGATGGCGCTGATATAACCCACCGTCAGAGTGTGGCTAATGCCGTACGGCGCACCGACGACGAATGCACGATCGCCCACCCTGATGTCGTCGGAATTACCCATGGCTGCCGGTTCAATGCCGGATACCTCTGCATCGAGTGTCAGCAGCGACACGTCGGCGAACTGTTCCGAGCTCGTTACATGTGCCTGGCGGGTAGTCCCATCGAGCATTCTCACCTGTATGCGGTCGGCGATTTCGACTACGTGACTGGCCGTCAGCACCTGGTCGGGGGCAATAAGAACACCAGAGCCCAGGCCCATTTCGCCCGTAGGTGTCGCGCCTCCCGGGCGGGGCAACGACGAAGCACTCAGCGTTCTGATCTCGACCACTGCGGGATTAACCCGTTCGAACATGTCGCTAAGGCGGGCTGGCTCGGCATATGAGAGGCTCGTCGACAGCAATCCGGCGATTAGTACCAACGTCGGTCTTATACCAGTCCGGTGGACCCTGATTAGTGCAAGTGCAAACATTGTGCCCTCATCTAACGAATTCATCGATCGTCTGGAAAAATTCATCGCATTTTTGCGTCGGGTGCGGATCGCGGACCTGAAAACTCGATCGAGACCCACGAGTGTGGTGGTCGTCAACCATTGCATCGAGCGCAATTAACCTCACCTCACGTCACCGTCACCGCTGATCGGGCGATTCGAAGCCATCAGCGTGCGCCATGCTGTCGCGGTAATGACGAGCCAGATGGTGCTGCGCAGGGTCATCGCACCCACGGTGCGCGTTTCATACGCTCCACCGGTGTACGCATACCAACCGAACACGGCAAATACAATCAGTGTCGCGAGGGTGATCCCGAAGGCCAGGTGGACCGCTCCCGGTCGGCGAATCCAGAGACCAATGCCTGCGATGACGTAGGCAAAACCCGCCAGAAAGTTGAACCACACGACAAACGGCACGAAATTGCCCATTGCCTCGCGAGCCGCATCGTCTCCGAACAACACCGCACCGCCTTCGCGGATCGTCATCAGGCCAAACAATCCACCCGCCAGTGCGGCGACTCTGAGCCACACGAATCCAGTTCCGACGGTCGCTTTCATCTATGCTGCCTCGTCTCTGTCAAGCAAGTGATCACTAGCTAACTAGTTTTCTCTCAAAAAGTCAAGACGGGAAATGCTTAGATGGGAGGCGGCCAGGTGACATCCCTGAGAATTAACCTAAAAAAACAAATAGATATCTAACTTTCTTGTTGTTTTTAAACATATTCAGGAGGTTGCCTCGCGACGACTCTTCCGCTATGTTAGCGAGCAGACACTCTCCTGGAATAGGTTATTTACGCGATGCGGACCCGAAAAACTGGCGAAGAACGTAAAGCTGAAGTGATTTCTGCCGCGCTCAAACTTGCCGATGAATATGGACCCGACCGGGTCACCACGGACACGCTGGCCGGGGCCGTCGGGCTGACTCAACCCGGCCTCTTCCGTCACTTTCCCAAAAAGCAGGATATCTGGGAGTCCGTGGCTGAATATATCGGACACCAAATGCAAAAGCGTTGGGCCAGCACCGAGCGACGGGTTCACGATACGCCCGAAGAACGACTGATTCGCCTCGTGCTCGGGCAATTACGCCTGATTCAGTCCTTTCCCGCGATACCGGCGCTGTTGTTCTCGCGAGAGCTGATGGTCGAAAATAAGCGGTTGCGAACAATCTTTACGGGTTTTCTGGAACGATTCCATGAGCACCTGAAAAACTGCGTGACCGAGGCACAGAATGCGGGGCTGTTTCGCGCAGATCTGAAACCCGATGATGTTGCCTACCTTTTGATTGCGCTGATCCAGGGGCTCGCGGTACGTTGGTCGGTCAACGATCGACGATTCAGTCTGGTAAAAGAAGGTGAGCGATTGCTCGATCTGCAATTGCAGGGTCTGAGAATCTGATCAGATGATTTTCAGGGCCCCATCGCCGCCGACGCACGCGAACCGGAACGACGGAAAAATTGTCAGGCGTGGCTTCGCACCCAGCGCACAATATCGGCCGCGCTCATCGCCCCCGCTTGTCGGGCTATTTCTCGCCCCTGACTGAAAATCGCTAAAGTCGGAATACTGCGGATAGCAAATTTTGCGCCGAGTGCAGATTCCTGCTCGGTATCAACCTTAACGAGTCGGAATTCCGGTTCGAGGTCGCGAGTCGCCTGCTGAAATGCCGGGGCCATCATCTTGCAGGGTCCGCACCATGGTGCCCAGAAATCGACGACAATCGGGATGTCACTGCGCTCGACGTGCGTCGGGAAACCAGCGGCGGTCAGTGCGACTGGATGCCCGTCAAACAGCAGACCGTGACAGCTTCCGCAATGCGGCGCTTCGGCAAGGCGAATGGCCGGTACGCGGTTCACCGCATTGCAGTGTCCACAGACGATGTGTTTTGACTCGCTCATTGCTCGGCAGACCTGTTACACGTCCGGGAAATCGGCGTCCGCCGGCGTTTTATCAAACACTTTTTGACCGGTGATCATCGCCGAGACCAATCCGCTTCTCTCCCGCACTTCCGCAATGACCACGCCGGCGATATGCAGCACAATGGCCGCCATCAGGACATAAAACACGTATAGATGGGTTGTCACGATCGGCTTGCGAAACCGACGCATTTCATCATAAGCCGCGGGATCGACATGGTCTTTTGATCCTGGCACGAGTTGCGCGAGCATTTCAGGATCACCGCCCGTAACCCAGGTCGCAATCATTCCGCCGAACGGCGGTTTATAGAGGTCCGTACCGGCAATGACCAAGCCGGTTACAGATTGTGTGCACAACAATATCAGTAGCAACATTACCATTAATCGACCCAATGGATTATGCCCGAGATACACTGGTGCCGAATCGGCGAAGAGGTCCCTCAAATAACCTCTGAGGCCGGTCACATATCCTTTCTCGAACGGCAGGATGGACGGCCATCGAGCAAAACGATTGCCGAGAAAGCCCCAGAACAGGCGCCAGGCAACGTTGATCGCGAAGCAGTATCCGACATACACGTGCAGCGTCTTCAGGAGAATTTTTCCATCTCCACTGACGCCAAAAGATTTCTCGTTCAGAATAAACAGCCCCAAACCGGCCAGCACGATGACGAAGGTCAGATTCAGCCAATGGAACCATCGGGTCGTCCGGTCCCAGACAGACCTGGCGGTGAGCGTCGCCGTTTCTTCTGCCGGTTGCCTTTTCGTATTGCTATTCGACATGAGCATCCCTGTTTGAATGATTTGCTGGCATTGGGTTGCGTATTCGGGTCGTGTTATCGCGATGCGGAACGTACGGCGGATCGGCTATCGGATGGCATGGGTCACCGACGGCGTCCCGGGCTCGATTTCGGCGCCGACCGTACGGCGACCCGGAGGCTTTGGCAGGGCCGGCCCGGTCACTTCTGCGAGATCTGGTCCGGTGAACCAACATGGTCGTATATCGGGTAGACGGGATACCAGCGGCCGTCGGTCAGTCGCTGCTCGATCTGCTCATCGGTCAACGGTTCTGCCTGCCCCGACTGAACGGCTTCGTGCATGACGGCCCGCGCGACACGGACGGAGACCTCGGTCAGCCGGTCGATCGCCGGGAATAACAGGCCGACGGCCTGCTCTTCATCGGTCACGGCTGCGGCGAGCGCCTCGGCCGCCGCCAGAAACATGCCCTCGGTGATCTCGCGCGCATCGACAAGATTCGCGCCGAGCCCGACGCCGGGGAAAATAAAGGCGTTGTTGCCCTGCCCGACCCGACGCGTCGTGCCATCGATCTGGAGATCCGGAAACGGGCTGCCGGTCGCCACGAGCGCCGCACCTGCGCTCCAGCGGTAGATGTCGGCCGGATCCGCTTCGGATTGATCGGTCGGATTGGACATCGGCAGGATCACCGGGCGATCCACGCGCTCGGTCAGTGAACGCACAACAGCCTCGGTAAAGGCACCCTGCTGTCCCGATGTGCCGATCAGCACGGTGGGCGCGAAGGCATCGCAGACGCGTGCCAGACCACAGCCATCGCCGGTCAGACCGAGCGCGGCGGCACGCGCCGGCAACCAGGCCATTTCGCGCTTGTACGGCTCTGTGATGTGCCCGTCGTCGACGATCAGGCCGCGGGAGTCGAGCGCCGCGATGGCATGCTGCAGGTCCTCGCCGTTGATTCCCTGGGCCTGCATCGCGGCGCGAATCTGTCGGCTGACGCCGAGTCCCGCGGCCCCGGCGCCCAGCACCAGGATGCGTTCATCGCGCAGCGAGCGGCCGTGAATCCGGCCAGCGCTCAGGATGCCCGCGAGCGCGACCGCGCCCGTGCCCTGAATGTCATCGTTGAAGGACCGGATCGTGTGCCGGTAACGGTCCATGATTCGCAGCGCATTGTCTTTGCGAAAATCTTCCCACTGTACGAGCGCGCGCGGAAATTCCGTGCGCACCGCTGCGATGAACTCGTCGACCAGCGCCTCGTACTCGGCACCACGCACACGCCGGTGCGGCCACCCGAGATATTTCGGATCGTTGCGCAACGCCTCGTTTTCGGTGCCGACGTCGATACTGATCGGTAACACCGTCGCGGGATCGATGCCCGCGCCGGCCGTGTACAACGCGAGTTTGCCGATCGAGATCTTGATGCCGCCGACGCCCTGATCGCCGATACCGAGAATCGATTCGTTGTCGGTGGCAACGATCAGGCGAATATCGCGGCCCTGTGCCGCGTCACGCAGCGTTTTGGCGACGCTGCCGGCCTGGTCGGGGGTGATCCAGGCGCCGCGGCCGCGCTGAAACACGTGGCTGAACTGTTTTGTCGCCATGCCGATCGTCGGCGTGTAGACGATCGGCAGAAATTCGGCCAGGTGTTGTTGCAGCAGGTAGAAATACAGGTATTCGTTGCGATCCTGCAGGGCAGCCATGGCGACGTATTTGCTCAAGTCGTCCTGATTGCGCCGAATCTCCGCGTAGCCGCGCTCGGCCTGCGTCTCGATATCGAGCACCCGGTACGGCAGCAGTCCGTTCAGGTGAAACGCATCGCGTTCCTCGGCAGTAAACGCCGCGCCCTTGTTCAGCAGAGGATCGCGGAGCAACGCCGTGCCGGATACGGTGATCTGTTTCCGCGTTGCGCCGCTCAACGGGGCGTTCCGGGTATTGTCATGCGCTTGTTCATGTGGCGCATCTTCACCGAGACGGTAGCGTGTTGGCAACTGCAATAACGTCAGCGGCCGAAGGCCGGTGCGCGGCTATTCGACCAGCCGATCAATGACGATGGAAATGCCGCCCGCATCGGTATCAGGCGCGGGCCACTCGGCTTCGCCATAGAGGTCGCCGGGTTGCGCCGTCGGTTCTCCACTGTTGCTCACGCGGGCAATCAATTGCACGCGTGCGAGTGTCGACAGCAGTCGATCCGGCAACATCGCGTTTTTATCGCTCAGCGTCAGTTGCGTCGGCAATACGTTGGCCGAATGCCTGACGACGGCCACCGGCGGGCCGGGTCGACCCGTGGCGCGGGCGACGAGATAGATGACGGCATCCGGACCGATGCGCCCCGCCAGTGCCGCGGCGACCGATACGTTGACGTTAATGCCTGCGGCCGGCGAATCGGCCGGCCCTGATGTTGATGCCGGCATTGATTCCTGGGGCGTGTCGGTCATCCCCAACTGCGCCTCGATCACGGCACGGATGTGCTCGGGCGGCGACATCGCGAGCAGGCGCTGCCAGCGATCGCGAAACGTCGAGACGTCATTGCGCACCATCGAGACCATGCCGCCGTAAAACAGCGCTTTCGGATTGTCGGGATCGACCCGGAGCACCTCCTCGACCAGTCGCCCGGCATCCCGGCCCAGGTTCTCCCGGTCCAGCAGGATATCGGCTTCGGCGACCCCGAGTTTGGCCTCCACGCTCGGCGTGATCGCAAGCGCCTGTCGAAAGGCGCGGCGCGAATCCGCGACCCGTTGCAATTGTACGTAGGTGCGACCAAGCAGCAGCCAGCCTTCGGCGTCGCCCGGTTCGCTGCGCAACCGGGCTTCGAGATCGTCGGCCAGCGTGGAGATTTCCCCGGGCATGGCAGTTGTCGCGGGCGCGGACCAATCCGGGCTACCGATGAACAGGTACATGGCGAGTACCGCCGCCGGCAGCAGGCACGCGACGATTGATGCAGCTACCGGCGCCCGATGTCCGTCGTCCGTCGCGCGCAGCAGCGGCGTGATGACCAGTGCAACGGCCAGCAGCGTCAGGATAACGGCGGTGATAATAAACAGGTTCATGATTCGCTCAGTCCGCGGCCGGCGGCCCGGTATCATCGTCGAGGTCCACCGGCATTGCAGCGCGCCGCCGCACGACGCGCCAGATGACGGCGCCGCCGAACAGCAGCAACAGCGCCGGCGCAAGCCACAGTAACGCCGCCGGTCCGCCGTAGCGCGGTTTGTACAGCACGAAATCGCCGTAGCGGTCCGTCAGGAACTGTTTAATCTCCCGCTCACTCTGCCCGGCCGCGACCATCTCGTGAATCTCGCGCCGCAGATCCGCGGCCAGCGGTGCGCTCGAATCACCGATGGGCTGGTTCTGGCAGACCAGGCAGCGCACCTCCTTGGTCAACCTGTCGTAGAGCGCCTGCTGCGCGGGATCGGCCAGCGGTGCGCCCATATCCAGCGCGGCGGCGGTCGACATGAGCGCGGCCAGCAGGCACGCGAACCAGCGGCGACGAACGTTCACGAGCCACCCCGGGCCGCGGCGATACGCGCCAGAAATTCATTTTTCCAGACGTCCATCGTCATCGGACTGATATGCCGGTACAGGATCGTGCCGTCCGGAGCGATCAGGAACGTTTCAGGCGCTCCGTAGACGCCCCAGTCGATGGCCACGCGACCCTCCTCGTCAAATGCCGTCGCCGTGTAGGGATTGCCGAGGCGGCGCAGCCAATCGGTCGCGAGCGCTGCGTCGTCTTTCCAGTTCAGGCCATAGATCGGCACATCGCCCTGCTCCGCAATACGGTTCAGCACCGGATGTTCCTGCCGGCAACCACCGCACCAGGTCGCCCAGACATTTAACACCGTGAACCGCCCCAGCATGTCATCGCTGCCGACCGTTTGGTCCGGTTCGCCGAGGCGCGGCAGGCTGAACGTCGGCATGGTCTTGCCGATCAGCGGCGACGGCACGAACGTGGGATCGAGGTTCAGCCCGATGGCGAAAAACCCGACCAGGATCGCGAACCCGATGATCGGAACGATAAAGCGATTCATCACCGGTCAGGCAGGCCGCGCCGCCGTGCCGGAGACGGCCGGTGCATCCGCTTGCCGGGCGACTGCGCGGTAACGCCGGTCGCCGATCGCAATCAGCCCGCCGAGCGCCATGACGATGCAGCCGAACCAGATGAAACGGATCATTGGCTTGTACTGGATGCGCACGCTCCAGGCATTGTTGCCGAGATCGTCGCCGAGCGCGACGAACAGATCGCGCGACAGACCGGCATCGATGCCCGCTTCGGTCATCGGCATCGTCTGCACACGGTAGATTCGCTTCTCCGGATGCAGACGCGCGACCGGCTGTCCGTCGCGGGTGATTTCGACATCGCCGCGCAAGGCCGTGTAATTCGGGCCCTGAATCTGCTGCAGTTCTTTGAGGGTCACGGTATAGCCGGCCACCTGCTTCGTTTCACCCGGCACGATGCTTTGATCTGTTTCGATACTGTAAGTCGACGTCACGGTAACGCCGATAACGAACAGGCCGACGCCGGCATGGGCCAGCTGCATGCCGACGGTGCTGGCGGTCATCCGCGGTCCTTTGCCGAACAATCGCATCACGGGATCGCGCAGCGACGAAAGAATCACCCAGATGCCGGCGCAGACGCCGACATAGGTCAGCACCGGACCGGTGCCCCAGGCAAGCGCCGTCAGCAATACGCCGGACACCACCGCGATGATCGCCGGCCAACGCAATTTGCGCAGCAGCTGTCCGGGATCTGAATTCTTCCACGCGACGTGCATGCCGATGCCGGTCGCGAATACGAGCGGCAGCATCGGAATCACGAATACCGCGTCGAAATAGGGTTTGCCGACGGAGATCTTGCCCATCTCGAGTGCATCGAGCACCAGCGGAAAGACGGTGCCGAGCAGGATCAGCCCGGCGGCGATGCTCAGCAGCACGTTGTTGACGAGCAGGAAGGTTTCGCGTGACACCATCCGGAACCCGGCATTGCGATCGAGCCCCGGTGCGCGCCACGCATAGAGTGCGAGCGCCCCGCCGATATTAACCACGAGCAGACCCAGGATGAAGATGCCGCGGCTCGGATCACTCGCGAACGCATGCACCGACACCAGCACGCCGGAGCGGACCAGGAACGTGCCCAGCAGGCTCAAAGAGAAGGCACCGATGGCCAGCAACAGCGTCGAGCCCTTGAACAGGTCCCGTTTCTCGGTGACGGCCAGCGAGTGGATCAGCGCCGTGCCGATCAGCCATGGCATGAACGATGCGTTCTCGACCGGATCCCAGAACCACCAGCCGCCCCAGCCGAGTTCGTAGTAGGCCCACCAGCTGCCCAGCGCGATGCCCAGCGTCAGGAACAGCCAGGCCGCCGTCGTCCAGGGCCGCGCCCAGCGCGCCCACTGGCGATCGACCTTGCCGGCCAGCATGGCGGCGATGGCATACGCAAACGCGACCGCAAAGCCGACGTAGCCGGTGTACAGCATTGGCGGATGCAGGGCCATGGCCGGGTCCTGCAACAGGGGGTTCAGGTCGTTGCCGTCCGGCGGCGCCGGCAGCAGGCGCATGAACGGGTTTGAGACGCTCAGGATGTACAGCAGCAGGCCGGCGCTGATAAAGCCCATGACGCCGATGATGCGTACCGCCAGTTCTTCGGGCAGCCGCCGGCTGGACACCGAAACCGCTAACGTCCAGATCGCCAGCAACAGGACCCACAGCAACAGCGAGCCCTCGTGTCCGCCCCAGACCGCAGCGATCCGATACATCAGCGGCAACGCGCTGTTGGAGGTAGACGCGACGGCCAGCACCGAGAAATCGTTGGTGATAAATGACCACGTCAGCAGCCCGTAACCGATTGCCAGGAAGACAAAGTGGCCGGCGGCGGCGGGTCGGGCCACGGCCATCCAGGGCCCGCGATGGCGATGTGCGCCGACGAGCGGGAAGATCGTCTGCACGACCGCCAGGCACAATGCCAGCGTGACGCAGATTTGACCGAGTTCGGGAATCATCTGCGTGCCCTCACCGCTCAGTTGGCGGCTTGTTCCTTAACCGGGTGGCCCTGTTCGGCCAACAGCTCGGCCACCTCGGGTGCCATGTAATTTTCATCGTGCTTGGCCAGCACTTCTTCGGCCCGAAAAGTTCCGTCGGGCTCCATATACCCATGGGCCACGACACCCTGCCCTTCGCGGAACAGGTCCGGCAACACGCCTTCGTAGGTGACCGGCAGCGATTGTTCGAGGTCGGAGACGACAAACGAGACCTTGAGTTCTCCCGGCTGTCGCGACATGCTGCCTTCCTCGACGAGTCCGCCAAGCCGAAACTTGCGCCCTTCCGGCGGTTCGCCGGCCAGTGCCTGCGTCGGGCTGTAGAAATACAGCAGGTTTTCCTGGAATGCCTGCAGGGTCAGGCCGACGGCCAGGCCGACACCGACCAGCACCAGTGCGACCGTTAACATCCGTTGTCTTCTAGGTGTCATGACGTTGCCTCATCTTCCGGGTAGCGCGATGCCGTTGGCGGGCTGCCGCCACCGTCGCGCGTTCGATCGACGCACGCATCCGGCGACGTGCCGAGACGATATTGAATATCACGCAGGCGAACCAGACACCGAATGCGCTCCAGACGAATTCGGCGTAACCGCCCATCGCGAGAAAGTCTGCCATATTAACCCGCTCCGGCAGAATCGCCGAACAAATCCTGAATCCATCGCGAATTCTGTTCACGATCGAGAACCTCGGCCCTGACGCGGGACAGCAATAGCGCGCCGAAAAACAATGTCGACGCCGCGATCAGCAGCAGCAGCGGCCACAGCATGTCGCCGGAAATCGACGGCGCATCGAGCGTCTTGAGGCTCGGCCCCTGGTGCAGGCTGCTCCACCACATTCCCGAATAATGAATAATCGGCAGGTTAACAACGCCGATGACCGCCAGCAGCCCGCTGGCCCGGTCCGCCTGGTTCAGATCCTCAAAAGACGCGCGCAGGCTCATGTAGCCGAAATAGATGAATAACAGGATCAGTTCCGATGTCAGCCGGGGATCCCACTCCCAGTAGGTTCCCCACATCGGCTTGCCCCACAGGGCCCCGCTGATCAGCGCTACGGCCGTGAACGAGGCGCCGATCGGCGCGGCAGCGGCGGCCACCGCGTGGGCGAGCTTGATGCGCCAGATCAGCCCGATTGCCGACGCGACGGCCAGCACCGCATAGATCGTCGTCGACAGATACGCGCTGGGCACGTGGACATAGATGATCCGGAAACCGTCGCCCTGCTGGTAATCCGCGGGTGCAAGTACGAGCCCGCCGTAAGTGCCGACGGCCAGCAGCAGCAGCGACGGCCACAGCAACCAGGGTCCGATCAGTCCCGCCAGGCGATAGAAATGCGGCGGCGACGCGAGTTTATGAAACCATGTCCACATAGGCTGTCAGTCGGTGGTGTGCGCGATTATGAGTCGATGGAACGCGGAACGGTGTCCGGGCTCAATCGAGGCTTATACGTATCGCCGCCGCCGAGGCGAACGGCAACAGGCTCAGGGCCAGTAAAAATAGTGCGCCGAGCAGGTACACGGGCCCGTCGATCGGCTCGCCAGAGCCGGCCAGGTCGGTGGCCCGTGCGCCGAACATCAGCACCGGCAGCATCAGCGGCAGCACGAGCAGCGCCAGCAGGCCGCCGCTCTGGCGCACGGCCGCCGTCAGGGCCGCGCCGGCCGCACCGAGCAGGCTCAGCGTCGGCGTGCCCAGCAACAATGTCAGGCTCAGCGCACGCACACCCTCGACCGGCAAATAGTAAGTGACGGCCAGCACGGGCGCCAGAATCACGAGCGGCAACCCGTTCAGCAGCCAGTGTGCGGCCGTCTTGCCCAGAATCACCAGCGGCAGCGGATACGGCCCGATCACGAGTTGTTCCAGCGATCCGTCCTCGACATCGGCGCGAAACAGCGCGTTCAGCGACAGCAGCGTCGCCAGCAATGCGGCAATCCACAATACGGCCGGCCCGAGATTGCGCAGCACGGCATGCTGCGGCGACAGCGCGAGCGGAAACAGCGTCGTCACCATGACAAAAAATACCAGCGGGCTCAGCAGGTCGCTCCAGCGCTTGAACGCGATTTGCAGCTCGCGCCGGACGATGGCGATAAAAAACCGGCCGGGATTCACGCGTCGTCTCCGAGCATGATTTCCGTGGGCGTGCCGGTCGCCAGGCGAATGTCTTCGTGGGTCGCGGCGATCGCCAGGCCACCGCCGGCGACGTGCGCGCACAGGCGCTCTTCGACATAAGATCGGCCGGCCGCATCGAGATTGGTCACCGGCTCATCCAGCAGCCACAAAGCGGCGTCCGACATTAATACCCGGGCCAGCGCGGTTCGTCGCTTCTGCCCGGCCGACAGGTAGCGGACTTCGAGATCGGCACAGAGCGACAAGCTCAGCGCGTCGAGCAGGTCCGGTATGCGATCGCCGGACTGACCGAGCAACTGTGCCGCAAAAGTCAGGTTTTGCATGACGGTCAGATCCGCTTTCAGGCCGTTGACATGGCCGAAATACGCCAGTTCCGCGCCAAACTCGGCACGGTGACGTTCGATCGACAGTCCGCGCCATTCGACCCGGCCGGTTTCGGGACGCGTCAGGCCGCAGAGCACGCGCAACAGCGTTGTCTTGCCCGACCCGTTCGGTCCGCGGATCAGCAACAGCGCACCCGCGTCAACGCGAAATGACAGGTCCTCGAACAGGCAGTTCGGTCCGCGCCACAGCGTCAGGTCGTGGGCCGTCAATGTGGTCATCGGTGTGCGGACCGGGCGGCTGAAATACGGCACGCGGACCGACCGGTCGGTATCGTCCGTGCGCTCATGCAATCGTCGGTTTTCGCGGCGTGATCATCGGACCCGGAGAATAAAGGATCGCGGGGTGTTAAAACAGCAACCGGTCCTCGGTCAGCCGCATTGCGACCGGCCGAAAGTGATGCCGCAGTCGGTAATCCGGTGTGATATCGTCGGCGAATACCCGTATGGCTGTAACCGTCAAGGAGCAAGATATGGTGACGCCACGACACATCGGTTTCCTGCTGGCCCTGGTGGCCGCCCTGGCCACCGGAGCCGCACCGGCCCAGACGCACTTGCCGACCGGTGCACATGACTTTCGCGCGAAACTGCCCGAGGGGTGTGTGCCCGGCGACATCAATACCGGCGCGTCGCCGGCCGATGTCATCCAGCGGTTTACCGCCGAGCTGAACATTACCGGCCAGCAGCAGCAGGACATCCAGATCCTGACGGCCGATTACGGTCAACGTCTGCGCGATCTCGCGCAACTCGGGCGCCGGTCGGCCGAGCGCCTGCTGAGCACTGAACCCGGTTCCGCCAACTACTGGACAATCGCGCAGGAGGTCAGCGCATCGGCCGCGGCCAATGCGGCCGAAACGGTCATCCTGCTCAGCGAATTGCGCGAGAAACTATCGGCGGTGCTAACCGCCGCTCAGCGCGCCGAACTCCGGCGTCGCATCGAGGAACGCAAGGCCGCGTGCATGCCGTCCAGTACGGACGGGAGCGACGCCGGCCAATAGGCGCCGACAATTCGGCTCACACCCGCACCGGAGACCGGCCGGCGCTGATCGCGTCTCAGGGTTCGATAAAGCATTAATAAATGCTTGTAACCTATTGATAAAAACGGTCTTAGTGTCCGACTCAAAAGTTGAGCTGCCGGCGTTATGGAACAACGGAGTCGATGCATACCGCTGCGAAAACATCCCCATAGATACCCCGCTTCGCCTGCGGGCGTCCGATCCGCACCGTTACGGTTGGCGCCAGCGTACGAAGTTCATGCGGACTTCCACCTGACTGCCGAAAACCAGGTCAGCGCATGATCGGCATTTGCGTGCTGCGGATAATCAGGTAACCCGTGGCTGACATCAGGACTGATACGATAACTCCGGCAGTCACAGGCACCAGGGTATTGTCATAGAAGAGGCCGACCAGGTAGCCGAGCAGTGAAGCAAACGCGATCTGCAGAAACCCGAAGACGGAAGAAGCTCTGCCTGCAGCTTTCGGAAGCTCTGCAATGGCGCCCATCTGGCCGATTGGCAGGCACAAGCCGCCCGCAGCGAACACCAGAAAGAAAGCCGTCAGAATGGGAATAACCCGGTAAACATCAAATACCGAAAGCACCAGAAGCAATCCTGCTGCAAGCAGACCGACCGACTGCCCCAGGGCCAACACCCTGATAATCCCCCATCGATTGATCAGACGGGAGCTGGTCGTCGCACCAATGATATAGCCGATCACCACGCTCATGAATGTGTAACCAAAATTCTCCGGCGCAACCCCCAGCAGCTCGATCATGATGAATGAAGACGTCGATATATAGCTGAACATAGCCGCATACGTGGCTCCGCCACATAGCGTAAAACCGATAAAGTTGCGGTTACCGAGGCACACGGAGAACTGGCCAAAAATACTACTCAGCTTCAAAGCCGAGTCGCCTATGGTTTTGCAGGACTCCTGCAGCCGGGTCACGCCGATTAAGGTGACTAAACTCAGCATCAGAAGCAGCACAAAGTGAGCCCGCCAGTCAAAAATGTACAGCAGCCAGCTGCCGAAGACCGGGGCAATCGCCGGCACCACGGCCATTGCGCCGGCGATTGCGGCCATGGTTCTGGCTGCGTCCGCTCGGTTGTAGCTGTCCGAGATAATGGCGCGGGCCAAAACAGGCCCGCAAGCCCCGCCGATACCCTGAACAAAACGTACGGCGATCAATGTATTGATATCCGGGGAGACCGCACAGGCCAGCGTGGCAGCGATGTAAATGGCCAGACCAAGATAGAGTATCGGCTTACGGCCATACCGGTCTGAAATACTTCCGTATAACAGCTGGCCTATCGCGAAACCCAGCAGAAAAGAACTGAGGGTCAGCTGTCCCTGGCTGATGTCTGCCCCCAGATCTTCAACCAGTTGCGGTATCGCCGGCAGGTAAAGATCCGTGGAAACAGCCATCATGGCCACCAGGCCCGTCAGCGTGATGCGCTGTAGCAAGAAGTGCTCCGTCGGCCACGATGACTTGTGATGGCCGGAAATAGATCAACCCGGCCAGGAATCCCCTGGCCGGGTTGTTGTCAATATCCTCAGTAGCGGTAGCGCACACTCGCGCCGAACCAGCGCGGCGGGCCATAGAACTGCTGGTTGAAGCCGAAAAAGTCCGAGAAGTCAAAGGTGTAGACCTTGTATTCTTGATCAGTCAGATTCCTGACCCAGCCCGACACTTCGAAGTTGTCGTTGATCTGATAGCTGATCTGCGCATTCCAGACCGAGTAGGCATTCTGCCTCGAGACCGGTTGATTGACGATATCGAAATACACGTCATCCGAATACATCGCATCGGTCTGAAATACCAGCGCACTGTCACCAATCGGAACCGTGTAGCGTACGAGAGCGTTCGCCTGGATATCCGGCGCCAGCACAAGCTGGCGGTCTTGCAGGACCGTGTTATCGGCAAGTCTGATACCGTCCGCCGTGGCATCCAGTAGACCGAGGCCCAGTATCATTTCGAAATTTTCGATCGGGTTGGCGATCAGCTCGATTTCCCCACCATAGACTTTGGCATCGGAAGCATTACTGATGAACGAACTCACCCCTTCGAAGGACAATGCCTGCAGGTCCTCATAGTCGTAATAGAACGCCGTGGCATTCAGGCGGACCGTATCGGATGTATTGACCCACTTGATGCCCACCTCGTAGGACGTGAGCTCCTCTTTCTGGAACGGTATGTTCGTGAGCGCCAGGGACGGATCCAGGAATCCGGAATTGAAGCCGCCGCTTTTAAATGCCGTCGAGACGCTGGCAAATACCAGCCAGTTTTCATTCGGCCGATAATTCAACCCGAGCGAACCGTTCACGACCTCATCTGACCATCTTGCCAAACCAGGGGCAGTTGCCGCGGAAAACTCATAAACAAAGGCGCCGAAATTTGTCTCGGTATTGATGTACGTATAGTCCTTTTCCTCATCGGTATAGCGAAGACCCGCGACGATCTCCCAATGTTCATTGAATGCGTAATCGAAATGGCCATATAGCGCATAGGACGTCGTGTCCTGCATATAGTTTACGTCGAAATTAACGTCACCCAACCCGCTCAGGTCGAGCCTGGTGCCGTTGCCGTCGACTTCGCTGTCAAAATAATAGAGTCCGGCAACCCAGTTGAACGCGTCGCTTTCGCCGTGAATTCGCAATTCACTGGTAAGCTGATCCGTCTCGGCCACAAAATCCGGACGTACCAGCGATCCATCACCGAAATCGACATTGCCCATGTCGGTGTCTTCCTGGTGGAATTTATCGACGTTTTCATAGCCCGTGATCCAGACTACGCCGAACGCATCACCCTGCCAGTCAACGTTGATCGATGCGCCGGTGTTTTCGATCTCAAGCGGACCCGTGCGGTCGTAATCACCGGCCCAGACATCACCGTCCGTATCCGAATAACCGAAGAAATCCACGCCACCAACGTCGGTACCCTGATGCTGGTAGGCAGCGGCAAGCGGGTCGGCGTCGGACCAGTGCCCGTTCAGCAACACGGACCACTGCTCGGCGGGCTTGAACAGTACCTGTCCACGTGCCGCCATGCTGTCCGACTCATTCGGGTCGGGGCCGACCCGATTGCTCACATAACCATCCGCCTTATTGGTCGCGACCGAAACGCGACCCATCACCATCTCCGTGCCACCACCAATGGCACCCTCGAACTTGATCTGATTGTTGCTGCCGTAGGTCAGGTCCGCATACGCGTCGAGTTCCTCAGTCGGTTTTTGGGTCACGAAGTGCACCAGTCCACCGGTCGCGTTGCGGCCGTAGAGGGTCCCCTGCGGGCCACGCAGAACTTCGACACGTTCGAGATCAAACATCTGAAATGTCAGCCCCGCCATCGCACTGCGATAGACCTCGTCGACATAAACGGCGATGTTGCTCTCGTTATTGTCGTTGAAATCATTGAGACCGACGCCACGGAGCACGAACGATGGATTGTTGCCCTCGCCGACCGGTGTCCCGATCGTAAAGTTTGGTGTTTGCGTTGAAATATCGACACTGTTGGTCAGATTCAACTGCCGCAGCGAATCGCCCGAGAATGCAGTGACCGATACACCTACATCACTCAATTCCTGGTTACGCTTCTGGACGGAAACAATCATCTCGTCCGATACCGCAGATTGCGACACGGCCGGCAACAAAGCGACCGCGGTTGCAGATAGCAACAGATTAAAGATGTAACTGGTTGATTTATCGTTTTTATTTCTCAACATACTAACTCCCCCATTAGTTGTGTTCCGAAACTAAATTAACGCCTTTAGGGCGTATATAGGTATATCCCGCACTCTGCAGCTACGATCCCCGCTTATCCACGATCCGCTGCGCCTTTCCCATCGACCGCGGAATTGCTAATGGTGCCACCAGTTCAACCTTGGTCGTCACGCCAACGCTGTCCTTTACCACCTTGATCAGGCCTGCTGCGCAGGCATTGAGATCAGATTCGCTCGCCCCATGGAAACCGGGTCGCGTCTCTACTTTGATCGTCAGGGCGTCGAGCGGCCCGTTCTTCGTGATCTCGAGCAGGTAATGAGGCGCCAGACGTTCATCTTTCAACACCAGCTCCTCGATCTGGGACGGAAAGACGTTGACGCCGCGAATAATCATCATGTCGTCGGTACGGCCTCTGTTCTTTTCCATCCGTCGCATCGTGCGGGCTGTACCGGGTAACAAACAGGTGAGATCCCGGGTACGGTAACGCACCATGGGCAGTGCCTGTTTGGTCAGTGAAGTGAAGACCAGCTCCCCGTGCTCGCCGTCAGGCAGTACTTCTCCTGTCTCGGGGTTGATAATCTCGGGATAGAAATGATCTTCCCAGATGGTCGGCCCATCCTTGGTTTCGATGCACTCCTGGGCGACACCGGGACCGATAATCTCGGAAAGCCCGTACAGATCCAGTGCATCCAGATTAAAGGTGCGTTCGATTTCGCCTCTCATCTTGTTGGACCATGGCTCGGCACCATGTATACCGAGGCGCAGCGAGGTCGTCGCGGGATCGATTCCCTGAGTGACAAACTCCTCTGCCAGGGCGAGCATATACGAGGGCGTGACCATAATAATGTCCGGCTTGAAATCCTGGATCAACTGCACCTGTTTGGCGCCCTGCCCGCCACCCATCGGCACAACCGTGCAACCCAGCCTTTCCGCACCATAGTGGGCGCCAAGACCGCCGGTGAAGAGCCCGTAACCAAAAGCAACATGCACGATATCGCCCTTGCGGCCACCGGCGGCTCGAATCGAGCGAGCCATCATGTCGGTCCACAGATCAATGTCGGCCCGCGTATACCCGACCACAGTCGGTTTGCCGGTGGTCCCGCTCGATGCGTGGATCCTGACCACTTCCTCTCTGGGCACGCCAAACAGGCCAAACGGGTAGTGTTCACGCAGATCCTGTTTGTCCATTAGCGGAAAATGTTTCAGGTCGCTCAGCGTCTTCAAGTCACCGGGGTGAACTCCCGCCGCAGCAAAACTCTTTCGATAGTGAGCAATGTCCCGGTAGCAATTTGCCAGAGTCTTTTTCAGGCGGGAAAGCTGCAACGCTTGCAGCTCATCCCTGCTTGCCGTTTCGATCGGATCCAGTTCATATTGTTCGAACGCCCGCTTATTCATTGCCATCATCTCTGTCTACTCCGGAGATCCGGCACTTCGCGCCAGTTCAATCCCTTTCGCCAACGCGTCGAGGTTCAGCGCAACGAATCGCGGTGGCATACGCTCTTCTACCATCTGTCTCAGCGTCGCCGCCTGGCAAAACCCCGAGAGTTCCGCCAATGCCGACAAGGCAATAATATTTGCCGTGCGGACATTGCCAATGCCCTGAGCGGCCCGCACCAGCGCCATGGACACCAGCTTGCACTCGACCTTTGGAGCAGCGGTCACTCGATCGCTATCCATCAGCACCACGGTAGAGGGTCGAATGATGTCGAGAGAACCATCCACCGCTATCTGATCGAGAATCAGCAGGCAATCCAGGTCCGTTACCAGCGGATAGTCCACCGCCTCATCTCCGATCACCAGATCCGAACGGCTGAGGCCGCCGCGGGAAGTAGGTTCGTAACTGATTGACTGGGCTACCCGTTTACCCACACTCAGCATGGCGCCGGCGAGTATCTCGGCAGCCAGTTGCAGACCCTGCCCGCCACTGCCGCTCAAACGAATCTGGAAATCACTCATGTTGACGATTTTTCCGCGTGATGCTGCTGATAGGCGGCAGCATATTCGAGACGCTCGGATCGATGCAGCACTCCGGTTTTCATCCCGCGCGGCTTGAATGGCTCATCGACCGCGGTGCCATAGGAATTTGACCGGAAGCCCGACTTCTGAGCCAGAACCATCTCCATCGAATCACCCATGTCATTCTTGCGGCCGAAGACTTCAGTACAGTCTGAAAGCACCTCGACAAAAGAAAACCCTTCGTGGGCGATCGCTTCCATGATCAGATCACGCAAAGCCGGAGTCTGCAGCGTCATTTCCCGGCCGACAAAAGCAGCGCCTGCCCCTTCGGCAAGCTTGCAGGCGTCGAATACCGGCTCATAGTTACCGGACTGAGTCGTCGTCGTGAATCGATCTGTCGATGTCGTGGGCGAAACCTGCCCTCCGGTCATCCCATACACTTCGTTATTGAGCATGAGACACGTAATATTCAGGTTGCGCCGGCAGGCATGGATCAAGTGGTTACCGCCGATCGCGAGACAATCACCATCGCCTGTAATGACGATAACCTCGAGGTCCGGTCGGGCCAGCTTGAGTCCGGTGGCGAAAGCAAGCGGACGACCGTGGGTCGTATGGAATGTGTTCGCATCAATATAGGCACCAACCCGACCCGAACAACCGATTCCACTGACGATCGCCAATCGGTTCTTGTCTATTCCAAGGTTGTGTACCGCATTCAGTAATGCCCGCAGTGCAATTCCGTGGCCACATCCGGGGCACATGAAATGGGGAAACAGGTCTTCCCGAATATACTTCCGGATATTGAACTCGCTTTGTGCAACGTCACTCATTGACTTAATAGCGCCTCCGCTTTTTCGACGATCTGTTGCGGCGTAATGGGTTCGCCGTAAAAAAGATTCAGACCGGCGACCGTGGTTTTGTCGGAGACCAGTCGCTCCACTTCCAGTATTAACTGCCCGGCATTCATTTCAGGCACCAGGACCAACCGGGCATGCTCGGCCACGGCTTTGAATGCGGACTCGGGAAACGGCCACAGTGTGATCGGTCGGAACAAGCCCGCCTTGATGCCCTGGTCACGTAGCATGCTGACGGCACGATGCGCTGCCCGTGCGGTAATGCCATAGGCCACGACGACGACGTCCGCGTCGTCACAACAGCGCGCATCGATACGCTCAACCTCGTCCCGGTGTTTTGCAATCTTGCCGAGCAACCGCGACATGAACTTTTCTACTTCGCCTGCATTCTGGGTCGGAAAGCCGCTCTCACCATGGCTCAACCCGGTGGTATGGACCCGGCGCCCGTCGCCCGGTCGCGCCATCATCGGCACGCCGTCCCCCGGATCCCGATAGGGCTTGAAACCTTCGATCTTGCCGTCAGCCCATTTTCGATCGGTGATTTGCGGGTTCTGAAAACGTGCCAGATCCACTGTTTCGACCAGATGCCCAATCACCTCGTCGAACAAGATGATGACGGGAGTGCGGAGCAACTCCGCCAGATTGAAGGCGCGAATCGTCTCGGCAAAGACCTCCTCCACTGACCACGGGACGAGCACGACGGTCGGGTGATCCCCATGGGTTCCCCAACGCGCCTGCATGATGTCACCCTGGGCCGGACGTGTCGGCATGCCGGTACTGGGGCCGCCGCGCATGACGTTGATAATGACGCTGGGGATCTCGGTCAGCGCCGCATACCCCAGCGCTTCCTGTTTCAGGGAAAAACCCGGGCCACTGGTGGCGGTCATTGCCTTGACCCCGCCGGCGGAAGCGCCGATGACGGCGCCCATGGATGCAATTTCATCTTCCATTTGGACGAATACACCACCCACCTTGGGCAGCTCCGCCGACATGCTTTCCGCGATTTCCGAGGAAGGGGTGATCGGGTAGCCGGCAAACAGGCGGCAACCCGCATGGATAGCCGCCAGGGCGCAGGCGCGATTCCCCTGAAGATTCTGCAGGTTCTGATCAGTACTCATGGTTCAGGCCGAATCGGTATTTGTCTGAGTGTGAACGGTGATCGCCAGATCCGGACAGAGCCATTCGCAGATCCGACAACCGGTGCAACGATCGGGATCGACCAGAATCGCGATCTGGCGTGCATCCATGGCAAGGCAGCGTTCGGGGCAAAACTTGATACAGATGTCGCATCCCTTGCACCATTCTTCGGTGATTTCCAGCGTAGAAGTAATGCCGGCTGCTGAATCGACAACTTCCGCCGGGGATCGTACCGTGCGCCCTGTCCAGTCTTTGAGGTGAGTTTGTCGATCGAAAGAAAGCGCCCAGTCGCGTCCCGCATCAAACGCCCGAATATTCGCCTCAATAGTCTTCGGCGGAACGAACTCGCTGATCACTGATTTCCATGCCTCGACCGGGAAATCCAGCGCCGCGGACAGGGTTCCCAGCAGCACCGTATTTGCCGCCTTCGCCACCCCCATTTCAGTCGCAATGCCCACGGCATCGAGCGCAAAGCTGTTGGCGATCTTCTCCATGACGTCCGGCACGGTTTCCCGGGGATAACCCAGATCCGCGCCTCTGCTTCGGTTTCGACAGGCAAAAGGCGGGACGATTTGCTGCGTATCCGCAATAAAAGTGCCGCTGTCCTGTTTAAGGTGGGGCAACCAACGCAGCCCTTCGGCCCATTCCAGCGCAACCAGGATGTCTGCCTCTCCTTCCGGTATCGTCGGTGAAAATACGGCAGGGCCGAAACGCACGTGGCTGAACACCGCGCCACCGCGCTTGGCCATGCCATGCACCTCACTTTGCTTAACCTGGTGGCCAAGTTCCTTGCTCAGGGAGGCGAGCACCTTGGAAATCATGATTACGCCCTGACCGCCCACACCAACAACCAGCACATTGGTTGGCCGCTGATGAACAAGGCTTTCGGCGGGCACATCCGCCTTTAATGTTTCGCGTTCAGTCATTGCTGGCTTGCCAACTGTATTGCATTGCTCGGGCAAATCTGGGCGCACAGGCTGCATCCCATGCATTGCGCCGGATTAATCGCCACCTTTCGATGACCTTCAAACTTCTCATCGGTCCACGAAAGCGCGGGACAACCGAGGTTCATACAGGACTGACAAGCGATACAGGATTCACTCTTAACTGCGTAATCCTCGCCGCGAATTTTTATCGGATCGAGTACGCACGGGCGATCGGAAATCAGTACCGAAACGCCTTTTTCCGCGACGGCCTCGCGCAGGGTTTGGTACATCGAAGCGAGATCATAAGAGTCCACATGCCGTACCGAAGTCACGCCGATGGATCGCACCAACTTTTCGAAATTCACCCTCTCGGTCACATCGCCGCGCAGAGTAATTCCGGTACCGGCATGGTCCTGCCCGCCGGTCATGGCGGTCGTATGGTTATCCAATATCATCACGGTGATATTGGCCTTGTTATAGACTGCGTCGATCAGCGGCGGGATCCCGGCATGCAAAAATGTCGAATCACCGATGGTCGCCACGATCGGCTTGGATTCTGTGCCCGCCTTTGCCATGCCGACCGCCATGCCGATACTGGAACCCATGGCGACGCAGACATCGATTGCTCTCAACGGTTCTACTACCGCTAATGTATAGCAACCGATATCACCACACACTCGTGCATCAACCGCGCGTAGCGCCATGTAGCTGCTTGTATGGGGGCAGCCCGCGCAAAGCACGGGAGGACGCACCAGCGGCTCCGCCTTTACCCGGGGGGCGGATGCCTGTGCCGGCAGTAAACCGGCTTCGACCAGCCCATCGCGAACCGTTTGAGGCGAAAACTCGCCTGTCCGCGAGAACAGGGCTTTACCCTCTGCCGCAAAACCCAGATCCCGCACAGCCAGTTCAATCACCGGCTCAAGCTCTTCGATGACCAGGATGCGCTTGACCGAAGCGCAGAATGCGCGCAGCTTTTCGCTCTTGACGGGCCAGGTAATCCCCAGCTTGAGAACATGCGCCTCCGGCGCCACGTCTTTCACGTAGGAGTAAGAAATTCCCGCAGTGATAATTCCATAATCGGCGGTGCCTTCCTCCCAACGAATCAATGGCGACGTCACGCAATACTCAGCCATAGCATGCTCGCGTTCCAGGAGTATCGGATGACGCTGGCGCGCGTTGCCGGGAATCATCACGTTCTTGGCCGGGTTGTCCTTGAAACCAAATGCGGACAACGGCGCTCTCCCGCGTACTTCTACTACGCTCCGCGTATGTGAAAGGCGGGTGGTGCTACGCACGATGACCGGCGTATCGAAACGCTCGCTGATCTCATAAGCGGTGCGCACAAAATCCAGAGCCTCCTGCGCATCGCTGGGCTCCAGAACCGGAATCATCGCCAGCCCGGCAAGCAAGCGTGTGTCTTGTTCATTCTGGGAACTGTGGATGCCGGGATCATCGCAGACTGCGAGTACCAGCCCGCCATTAACGCCAATGTAGGTTTGCGACATCAATGAGTCGAGCGCGACATTGAGCCCCACATGTTTCATGGCGACAAACGCCCTTTCACCGGCAAACGATGCGCCGATCGCAACATCGAGCGCCACCTTTTCATTAGTGGCCCACTGCGCCTCGATATCTTCCCTTGGGTACTTCGCTACGCTTTCCAGGATCTCGGTACTTGGCGTGCCGGGATAGGCCACGGCGACTCGTACACCCGATTCCCACACGCCGCGCGCAATCGCTTCGTTGCCCATCATGGTATGGGTTCCGGACACCGGCACGGTTGCCAATTTTTTTACTTCCACATCCATGTTTCAGCGCTTCGGCATCTGCGCAACCAGCGTTGCGCGGTATTGATCAACTTCCATCAGCGGCTCCTGTCGCAACTTCCCTACCTCTTCGGCTGAATAAGGCTGAAATCGATCCGGTAACTCTGCAGGTGAAAACTGTCCCAGCATCCAGTTCAGCAGCCCAGCCAACTCTTCATCATCAACGGGCGCATTTGCGGAGCCTGGCACCTGCACCAGGAACTCCCTGCCACCGCTGACATGAAGGAATCTGCCCATTTCACCCGTTAAATTGGGCACCCGATCGACAGCGCCTGCTCCCTCCGGACCATGGCATCCACGACAAAGAACAAAATAGTTAAATTCTGCTTCGTCTATACCCGGATCCGCTGTTGCTTCACCACAAAGAAGAATAAGCGGCAGAAATAAGGCCAAGTGTCTCATCGCTCTACTCTCGTTGTTCCAGCGCTTTCCCTACCACAACCGCGACGGTGCAATGATAGAGCGAACTTTCGGTGCCCAGGCACCAGTTGATATCGTTAGATGCATCCATGCGGTAGATGGGCTTGTCGCCTTCACTGCGAGTGCAAAGACAGTTGCCGCATGATGATTTACCGCAGCAATCGTTATAGGAAACAATGTAGCTCTTTCCATCTTCCGGGTTGTGACAGGTACCGATCCAGGTAATAGGAGACATCTCCGTGCCCGGCGGACAACTGTTCATGCTGCCTCCGCAGCATCCGCAGAGGAATCCATCGATCGCGCAGTAACGCCAGTAGTCACAGCTGTTCGGGTCGCCACTCTCGGGTACTGCCGACTTTGCATTGTCGCTGGCCCGTGCCACGGGCAGCAGGGGCACTGCCGAAGCGCCTACTAACACGGTACCCAGCCTTTTTAACAGACTCCGCCGGGAAGTATTTTGCGCCAGGGCACGCGAAGAGTTCTGTACCCAACGGTCTATCCAGTCCATCACTGATCCCCTGATATTCGGTATTGATCACTGGCCCCGGCGCGCTGAGTCTTGTTCAGGTATTCCTGAATAGAGGCCACATTTTGCTCCTTGGCTTCGAACAAACTGTCCAGATGCTCACGTGAATTCACGATACCCATGGAGGCGATCTTTCCAGCGGCGTCAACCAGCACCGCATAAGGCAATTTGGCAACGCCGTATGCCATACCCAGAGGCCTTGAAACGACGTAAGGAAACCCGGTCAGATCATGCTCCGCGACATATGCCTTGTGATTCATGTCATCACCGTCACTGGCCAGGATCACATCCAGCCAGGCGCGTTCGCTTTTCGTGCCTGATCGAATAATCGGCAAAAAGGAAGAGCACACCGGGCATTCCGGTGACAGGAAGAAAAGCAGTTGACTGCGACCGCTCGCAGTCGCGGCACCAATCGAAATCGGCTCACCGGTAATCGTTTCGAGGTCCAGATCGGGCGCTGTCATACCCACCTTGAGTTTGGCATTCACCATCAAGGCACCTGCCGGAGCAACGCGCTCATAGAGCACGCCGATCTGCCGGGTAAGAGCTATCACGACGACTGTCAGTACGATGAGTGCAACCCATAGCAGTACATTGGATATTGCAAGTGCAGTCATATGCCTCGCCTTATCGCATTCAGTTTGAGCTGATTTTCCAGCAATACGCCGGAACCCCGATAAATCATGACCGCCAGAAGACCGGCAAATGCTATCGTCATCCAGTCGATCCAGCCGAGCGCACGTTCGGGCGCCGTGACCAGAGTCGCTGCCGCCATGGTCGCCAGGAGAATATTGCGGGCAACCAGGTGCCAACTGATCGGCTGGTGACTTGCCGGACCCGCGCAACCACAGTCAACGTCGCTGCGACCACGCAAGAGATTGACCCCGATCGCCAGCGCATAGGCTATCAACATGACCATGCCGGCTGCCGCCGCCGTTGCCCTGATCTGTTCAATCAGCATGCCCACGCCAATCGCCGCCTCCGCAAGACCCACAATCAGCGCATGAAAAGTGCGCGCCGGGAACGGCAGCAACCGATAATCGTCCAGAGCAACCTTGAAATGATCCGGCCGACGTAACTTATGCCAGGCTGCCGACAGAAAAACCCAGCTTAGCAACAGGCTGATCACGTGAATGTAGACGGGATCCATATTAATTTGCCGGGTAAACCACGAACGGTGTCTCTTGGTTATGAGGACCCAGCGTGCGCAAATACTCGCCCGTGTTGGCACGATAGACATCCAGCGCCATCGCTGCATTGGTAATTACCATGAGGGGGTCCTCATCCGCAGTAACCATCAGTGATATGCCCCAGGTTTTCAGTGTAATCCGCGCGCGACGCTGACGGCTGTTCAGATCGAATACCCAAACCTCGGGCCCGCCGTCTTTGTGGCTGCCGTTGCGCCCGTCCGGGTGCATAAGAACATACAAATTTGCACCATTGACCGCGTTGAACTGCCAGCCACCGGGACGCCAGCCCTGATCGGCCTCGCCAAGCAGGGACCACGTTTCTCCAATGGCCGGGCGCTTTGCGCTGAGATCGACCGGATAAACTATTCCTTTGAACGACTGAAAATAGGCGACGCCATCCACAATGACCGGCTTTTCAAACAACGGATCCTCGTTTGAATCGAAGAACGGCTCGCCGCGGAACTTCTCTGTCACATTGCCGTGTTCGTCCAGTACAACGCTGAAAAACCGATGATTACTGCACAGTGAACTGAACCCTCGCTCTCCCGTCGGGTACATCAAGGCACAACCGGGTATCGGTATCTCATTGAGTATCTTGCGAGCCGCAACGTCCACGACAGTGACCGATGTCGCAGGAGCCAGATTGAACACCAGCAACATCCTGTCGTCATCGATGAGTTGCAGACCATATTTTTCCGGCAAGCCCTGGTAACGCTTGCCACCAGGCAGGATGACCTCACCGACGGGCAAAAGCGTAGCCTTATCGTAAATCGTGACTACATCCGTGCGCTCGCCGCGCTGGCCGCGACTATAGAAGGTCTCCCCGACATACATCTCCGACCGCGCGGCCGACTGGGTAAACAAACCGTTGAGAGAAATGCTGACCGCACCTTTAAACTGCTGCGGCGCCGTCTCGGCATCAGCATCCAGCACCATCATTCGTGCTTCCAGCATGTGGAAAAAGGCGCCGTCATGCGCGATCACCCAATGGTCCGGATAGGACGAAGGCAACTGCTCGACTCTGCCTAACTCTTCTGCAGTAAAAGCACCCGTCGCGGCAGCCCAGAACAGGCCTGCCATAACCAGTAATCGACCGGTATTCATAAACCTTCGCCCCTGGCTATGTTGACAATCTGCACAGAGGTATATTCCTCCAGCCCCTCCTGAGCGAACTCGACGCCGAACCCGGACTGCTTGACGCCACCGAACGGAACATCGGGTCGAATATCTCCGTGGATGTTTACCCAGGCCGTGCCGCATTCGAGGCGTCCTGCAAGTTCGGCGGCCTTAGCCAAATCGCGGGACCAGATCGAGCCACCGAGGCCGTTTTCGCAACGGTTGGCCCGCTCGATTGCGTCATCGATATCGAAGTACCTGATCACAGGCAGTGCCGGACCAAATTGCTCCTCATCGACCAGCCGACATCCCTCGCTGACATCGCGAATAATCGTCAATGGATAAAAATAGCCCGTACCGCCGGACGGCGCTCCGCCGCACAAAGCTTTACCACCCATCTCCAGGGCTTCCTCAACCATCGAACATATCTTGTCGTACTGCATCTTGTTCTGAATCGGCCCCTGCAGGTTGCCCTCATCCATCCCGTCACCCATTGGAATCCGGGTCGCAACCGCAGCCAACGCATCACACATCTCATCGTAGATGGAGTCATGGACATAGAGTCGTTTCAGGGCGGCACATGTTTGCCCATTATTGATAAAGGCCCCGCCAACAATCGATTCGGCAACGGCGGCCGGATCAACATCCGGAAGAACGATACCGGCGTCGTTTCCGCCGAGTTCCAGGGTCAGGCGTTTCAGCGTGGCGGCCGCGCTGCCCATGACCTTCCTGCCGGTAGCGCAGGAACCGGTAAAGACAATCTTCTGAATATCCGGGTGCTCGGTCATTGCCTGACCGAGTTCGTCTTTGCCTGCGACTGCGTTGATCACACCGGCAGGCAACACTTCGCTTATCAGTTCCACCAAACGCAGCGTACTCAACGGAGTGTACGGCGACGGTTTGATCACGACGGTATTCCCGGAGCGAATTGCGGGGATGACATGCCAGATAGCAATCATCAGGGGCCAGTTCCAGGGCGTAATGGAACCGACCACGCCAACTGGTTTCCGATGGAGCTCGACACGAGTCCTGGGAGAATCATCCAGCACCTTGACGGGTAACTGCAGGGCTGCCGTCGCGCTGGTCCAGGCGATACAACCACCCAATTCGAATTCGGAACCCATACCCTTGAGCGGCTTGCCCTGCTCGCGGGTCAGCAAAGTGGCCAGCTCGCCTGCATTTGCCTCGATCACCCCGGCAATATGCTGAACGGCCTGAACCCGCTCTTCATCCGGCACCCTGCTCCAGCTCCGGAAAGCCCGCGCTGCAGCAGTGACCGCCTCATCAAGCTGCGCCTTTGTCGCTACGGGACATTCGCCGACAACCTCTCCGGTAGCGGGATTCTTTACTTCCAGCCACTTCTCAGTCGGCACCTTCTTGCCATCGATGACTAAACCGTATTCAGACATAATGCAACTAATCTGCCTCCGGGAATGGGTTTATATCCGTACCCGAACGATCACAATCTCCGCTTCACAGATCACCGTCGGAATCCCGATCGCCGAAGATCTGGCAACCGGGATCGAAGTTCCAGCGACGCGCTTGCGCTCCCATCGGCAATTAGCTTGGACGCCTGCCGCTACCCTGCACCGACTTCGGTGTCATTCTTTGCGTAATCACCGGCACGACAGACTATGCCCCCCTTGGCAAGCAATGCTAGGTCATCGGCCGAATCCAAAGCATCAGTAATTCCCCGTACAGCCGATCAGGTCGATCAGATACTTTCCACCTTAAAAAACAATGTTTTCGACGCATCGATCGGCCCGGAGTCCGGCCCATCCGAGCCATTCTGCTTAACTCATCTTCTCCCCCAGCCAGGAGCAATAGTCCCGCTTTTTCGGGCACGATTTCACAGTTTTATAGGTGCTGCTTCGGTGGGTTCCGCCCGCCCCGAACCGCGGCAGGCGGAAATCGGCCGTCTGCAGGCTGCACTCGCTGCTGAAATCATCGACCTTGCCAGGCGCCCCGAATCGCCGTCCATTAGCCGACTGGTCCGACCGGCTAGCCCGCGTTAGCACCGCCGCCATTGCGAATGTTCCGCTGAAGTCTCGGGAGGGAGTCTTTGGCGAGTAAATAAAAGCTCCTTTTTCGATAGCCATTGAAACAATTTGAAACAATTCCGTCGTTATCGGAAATCTTTTGGAAACAGTATCGCTGGATACTCATCCTCGTGGATCAACTATCTCCTCACAGGCTGCACGAAAACGAATGTGGAGATACGCGATCAGGTTTCCAATGATATGAGGAGCAAAAGGCAATGAAACCCAAAACAGCAATCAGCATTATTATGGTTTCGGCACTCGGTTTTACATCAATCGCCAGCTTTGCCCAGCAAGGACAGCGCGGCGGTACGGGCGCGGACCGTGCTCAACAGGTGGATCGCGACCGCACGTATGATCGGGACCGCATGTCTGATCGAGATCGCACGCAAGATCGCACACGCATTGACGCCCCGAAACAAGACAGAGACCGGGATCGCATTCATGACCCCGCGAACATGAGCGATAAGGATATCTACGGCAGCGAGCTGATGACGGCGGCCGAGCGCAATCAGTATCGTAAGGAGCTTGGCGATTCGAAAACACAAGCATCACGCAATGAGTTTCAGGCGCGACATGAGGCGATGATGCAAGAGCGCGCGCTTCTGAAAGACCGGGATCTCGTTCCCCCGGGCCAGGGACCGATCTTTGGTGGCGAATTGATGAGCGTGCAGGAACGCAACGAATATCGGGAGAAACTGCGTGTGTTGGGTACCAAGCAGGAGCGAGAGAAATTTCAGGCACAGCATCGAGACCGCGTCAACGAAAGAGCCGCTGCGCTAGGAGTAGAAATCGAGGAAGCGAAGTAATTCCCCCGTTACCAGCATCCTTGGTGGTTGGGGCCGGATTGGATCCGGCCCCATTTTTCTCTGCAACGCTTCTGGTTTCCTGCGGTTCCTAACGTCGTTGCACTCGTCAGGACAGTACAATGAAAATGAAAGTGATTCAGCTAATATCGTTATTCGGCTACGCAATCATGCTACAAAGCGCGATGGCGGTAGCCCAGAACAACGATCCGGAGTTCACTCTATCGTCGGGTATCGACTTTACCACTGGCACCTACGGCGGTGATGTGGATATAGAGGATATATACGTTCCGATAACGGCAACTGTTGATTACGGACGTATCGCGTTTCGCCTCACAGTGCCCTACCTAAGTGTAAGCGCGCCGGAAGGAACAGTTTTTGATTCAGGCGGCGTACCATTGCCGGGTTCTGGTGCCTTGACTACGGAAAGTGGCCTTGGCGATGTCATCGGCAGCGTCACCGTTTACGACGTTATCAATAATCATCGACTCGGTTTTGCCATGGATCTAACCGGCAAGGTCAAATTTGGCACAGCCGATGAGGACAAGGGATTAGGAACCGGTGAGAGTGACTACTCGGTGCAGGCAGACTTCTATAAATTCGCAGATCAACTCACATTGCTGAGTTCCGTCGGCTACAAATTTCGCGGTGATCCTACGGGAATCGATCTCAACAATGTCTTGATGGCCTCTCTCGGCGGAACGTACAAGCTCACACCCGATGTCAATGTTGGAATGATCTTCGATTTTCGTGAATCCGCCATCAGCGGCAACGATGACATTCAGGAGCTGACCGGATTCGTTTCGCGCCGGATCAGGGAAGATTGGCGGCTCCAGGTGTACGCATTGACCGGATTTACCGATAGCAGCCCGGATTGGGGTGGCGGAATTCAGATTAAGCGGACCCTTAATCGATAGCCAAGGCACGGCAACGGAATCAGATTACGTGACTTGAGTGATCGGCAATATTATTTTTGCCACCGTTCCTCCGCCTTCGCGCGGCAGTAATTCGATCGTCCAGCCGTGCCTGATTGCGAGTTGGCGGGCAATAGCAAGCCCGAGGCCACTACCACCCGTTCTATTGTCACGCGCCAATTCCAGTCGATGAAAAGGCCGGAATACGGCCTCGATTTGATCCACCGGAATGCCCGGACCTCGGTCGGCTATCGTGATCGAAAAGACTTGCGTGTCTTTTTTTAAACGAACTTCGACCGGTGAGCCTCCGCCGTAATGCGCGGCGTTTTCCATCAGGTTCGCTAACACGCGCTCCAGAGCAGCCGGGTCTGCGGTGTAGGGACATGGACCGCTGCCGTGGACTTGCACGTCCGACCCCTCACGCCGTAAATCCGCGGCGTTAGATGATACAACCTCGTATAAATCGAGTTTTTCCTGATGCGCGTCACCCAGGCCCCTGGAAAACTGCAGGAATTGCCCGAGCAAGCTGTCCATGGCTTCCAGGTCCCGACGAATTCCTGCAATCAGTTTGGGGTCTGAATCCTGACTTAGCAGCTCGACGGAGAGCCCCAGTCGAGTCAAAGGTGTCCGCAGATCATGGGATATACCGGCGACAATGACAGTTCGATTCTCCGACAACTCTTGAACCTCGGAGGACATCTGGTTAAATGCTCGCGCCAATGTCGCCAACTCTTCCGGACCCTCTTCCGATAGCGGTGGTGGTTTGCGTCCGTGGCCCACCTCCTGAACGGCCGCTGACATTCGCGCCAAGGGACCGACAACCCGCTTAACAACCAAAAAACTTGTCAGCAGGGTCAACAGAATGCCACCAGCAATCACTACGATAACTACGATCGGAGGATTGGCGGAAACCCGCTGCCGGTCAAATCCCATACGAATTGTCTTGTCGTCTACCGGAATATCCACCCACAAAAGCGGCCCGTCATTCGACTCGATGATGGCTATCTCCTGTCCTGCGTGTCGCGCCAACGCCGCTTGAAAAAACAAGTAATAGGGCAGGTCAAACTTTTTCCTGGGCAATATGGGCGCTTGCAGGGTCGCGATCAATCCATGATTGACGAGCAGCTGATGTTGCAGTTCGGCACGCTTGTCTTCAGGAAAATTCCGAAAATTCTGTGCGCCCGACACGATTACTGCTGCGAAGTCTTCGGCTGATCGCTGCGCCATTGGCATGGCGACGAAATAGACCATCGTGCCAAGGGAGATAATCATGAACAACAACAAGGTCGACGCGATCGAGATTGCAGTGCTTCCAAACAGCGATCGTTGTGCGCGCCTCACTGTGACGGTTCTTCCGGGCTAAATTGATAACCAACGCCCCAAACGGTACGCACGTATCGGGGATGCGCAGGATCCTCTTCGATTTTGTGCCTCAGACGCGTGACTCGAACATCAACGCTGCGGTCGAAGGGGTCGCGGTCGTTACCACCAAGGCGTTCCATAATGAAGTCCCGACTGAGAATTTGATTCGGGTGTTCGACGAAAACTCTTAACAATTCGAATTCAGCTCTCGACAGGTCGACTTCCTCCGCATCCCGAAACAGGACTCGCTTCTCCGGCTCAAAGCGAAACGGTCCGAATGTGTATTGGCTGCCTTCGTTTACTTCAGGTTTGGTGGCTGGCAAATTGCGGCGCAGCACGGCACGAATCCTGGCCAGAAGCTCGCGGAAGTTAAAAGGCTTCGCCAGATAATCATCAGCGCCGACTTCCAGTCCGACGATTCGATCAACCTCCTCACCACGGGCCGAGACCATAATAATGGGCAAGCGATGGTCGCTCTGCAGACGCCGGGCCAGGGAAAGCCCGTCTTCGCCGGGCAGCATCAGATCCAGGATCACGAGGTCTGCTGAGTGCTCGGCAAGCCAGGCGTCCATAGCGACCCCGTCTTCAACGGCCGAAACATCGAACCCCTGCTCCGTAAGGTATTGCGACAGGAGTTCACGAATTCCGGGGTCGTCATCGACCACCAACAGGTGCTGTCTATCGGCGTGCGTATTTTGTGAGTCAGCATTCATACAAACACCTTGCAACAAATATGCGCACTCCCGAAATCTGCCGGAAACACTGGATCGACACAATTTCCTTGGTAGCCGAATGCCGTCTCGGGTACCTGAGACCATGGTGGAGCCATCAATGTTAAACGATTTAACCCTTGATGAATTTCCTACATCAAACGTGGCTCGGGTTCAGGGGTACGGTCATAAGCATAGTCAATTATTCACTAGAATCTGCACACCTCGTTCGACCAATCAAATTTGAGCATGCATAAATCGAGGCTAGCCAAGTTTTTCTGCTCTGCGATTGATTCTGGCTAGAACCCAATTCTACTTTGATTACAATCCTGAAGATGTATGACAGTAGTTGTAGCAACTCGAGCGATTCTTTACTTTTATATTCATAACCCGCGTTGCCGTATCACTGGTTGAGTCCATGACCTGCACCGTAAATGTTGCGGTGTAGCCGCCGGTCGTTGCGCGACCGCTTATAACACCATTGGAGTCCAATGTCAGAGCAGATGGCAAAGAGCCATTAGTTACAGCCCAAGTGTAAGGGGGCTGACCGCGTAATGCAGTCAGTGTGTAACTGTATTGTTTGGCGACTTTGGCTGCTGGCAGGGTCGTAGCCGGAACAAGCAGATCACAGAGGTTACCAATGCCATCGGCATCATTGTCCAGTTGATCGCTATTCGCTTCGAGCGGGCAATTGTCGGAGTCATCATATATACCGTCGCCATCGCTGTCGCCCTGTCCAGAAAATTCTCGATATGCGATAGTCAGCCGTGGCCGGTCTGCAGGCAAAAGCGCATTGCTCGACCAGAAATCCAGACCATCATTTATCTGTGTATCGGCTATGATGAAACCATAGTTTGGTACAACACTATCGATCCAGGACTGGATCAGTGCTACTCCGGCGGCGTTCAGCACAAATGTTCGAGTACCTACAGTACTGGCATCTGAATTGCCAAGCACAATCGCCCCTCTGTCGTCTAAACCGAGCGCACCGGGTGTCGCCCACGGCATGCCGCTTGCAAAATTATTCCACGTGACTTCTGTTTCGTGCCAGTCGCGTTTCATCTGGTATATCGAATACGGTCCTTGCGATGGATTTGAGACCTTGACATCGAAGCTAGCCGACTGCACCAGAACACCATCCGGAATCTGCGCAAGATCCCAGTACATCAGTGTCGCTTTGTCTAGTCCCGTACCCGGTGGGTCATCTCCATCAACCAGTAAAACGGAATCCTGGCCCCTATTGGTGTCCGGCTGATCTGCAGCCAAAACTGAATCACGTGCCCCCGAGTAGGCTACGGATGGCGCCACACCTTGCTGGAATACTAGTGTCGCGAGTTGATCAGTCATCGTAAAGGTTACGTCTGTATCAACAGCAATCGGATTTCCCGCCAAGTCCTCGACATCATTTATCTGTGTATCGGCTATGATG
>JAJFJS010000088.1 GCA_021773815.1 Gammaproteobacteria bacterium | reverse complement strand
GCCTGTGACGTCTACTTCGCGGGCTCGGGCAAGGTGGTCGAGGTCAACTACTTCACCCGTCAGCTCGGCGGCGAGAGTGTGAGCTTCTAGACCCGGCCGCGGGAGCGCACGCTCGCCAACGCCGAACCCGGCCGCGGGAGCACAGGCTCGCCAACGCCGATCCCGGCCGGGGGAGCACAGCCTCGCCCAACGCCGACAGCGATCCCGAACGCCCCCTGGCTCCGGCCGGGGGGCGTTTCGCGTTCGGGGACACGTGAAGCGCGACCCAGCCCGACCTACTCTCCGGGGGTGCCGTCCGCCGACTCGCCGCGCTCGCCCTGGCTCCGCGGGCTCGACGTGCTCTCGATCACCGCCTTCGGGGGGTTGTTCGGGCTCGCGGCCTGGCGGCTCGGAGGCTGGCCGGAAGGGGCCGCAGCCCCGGGTCTGGTCCTTGCCGGCGCAGCTGGCATCCTGGCCGCCGACCTGGGCACGGGCCTCGTCCATTGGCTCGGGGATCGCTGCTTCGACGCGGACACACCGATCCTGGGTCCGACCTTGATCCGTCCGTTCCGGGAGCATCACGACGATCCGCTGGCGATCACCCGCCACGGCTTCCTGGAGGTCACCGGGAACAATGCGCTGTTCCTGCTTCCCATCGCCGCCAGCGTGGCGGCGCTGGCACCGGCCTTCGGTCGCGACGGGTGGGTCACGCTCCTCGTGGGCTTCTTGACGGTCATGGCGTGGGTCGCCCTGGCGAGCAACCCGATCCATCGCTGGGCGCACATGCGCCGGCCGCCCACGCCGGCGCGCTGGCTGCAGCGCCACAGTCTGATCCTGTCGCCCCGTCATCACGCCCGTCACCACGACGGGCGCTTCGATCGCTGCTTCTGCGTGGCGACGGGTTGGATGAACCCGGTGCTCGACCGGGTGGTCTGGCTGCGTCCCACCGGCAGGCCGCGGCGCCAGGTCGAGGGGGCGCAGAGCGCTCGCCACGCGGAGGCGGGCGTTGGCCGGTTCTGAAACCTGGCAGGCCTTCTACTATGCGTCGTGGCAATGGCCGTGGGCCCTGCTCGTGGCTCCGTTCGCGTACCTGATGTTCCGAGCCGCGACGCTCCCTCCGCGCGGCGGCGCCGTTCCCGAGCAGGCTCGCTTCCTGTCCTCGTACCTGCTGGTCTTCGCGGTGCTGACGATGGCCGATCCCATCGTCACGGGCCCGGTGGCGAAGTGGATCGGAAGCGAGGCGGCCTCCACGGGCCTCGGCCTGCTCTTCGTCCTGCTGGGCGACTTCCGCGTCCTGTGGCTCGTGCTGCGCGTCGCGCAGCCCGCCGAGGCCGCGTCGCGCACCGTCGCGCTGGCCGCCGGCCTGACCGCCGCCGTTCCGATCAGCGCCTACGCGTGCAAGGCCCTGCTCGACGCCGTCCTCGGTGAGGTCCCGGGCCAGGTGCTGTGGCTCTCTCACGAGACGCTCTTCGTCGCCCTGGCGCTCTACCTCGCGCGCCGCTTCGTCCCCTCGCGACTCGGGGAGGGCGGCTCCCGCTCGCAGTTCCTGCGGGCCGTGCTCGGCTACGTGGCCGCGTACTACGGGCTCTGGGCCTCCGCTGACGTGCTGATCCTGCTCGGCGTGGACGAGGGTTGGGCCGTCCGCGCGGTGCCGAACCAGCTCTACTACGCGTTCTTCGTCCCCTTCGTCCACCTGCGCTTCTTCGCGTCGTCGGCCAGCCAGGCGGCCCAGGCGTCCAGGTAGCTCTCTGCGCGCTCGGCGCGCGCCGATCGCGGATCACCGACCACGCCGTTCGGCGCATGATCCCGGAGACTCGGGTAGAACAGCGCGTGGGTGTCCGGGTCCGGCTCGACGAACCCCGCCTCCGCGCGCTCTCGCCGCAGCGCGTGCGGGGCGAGGCCGAGCAGGATCGAGGTCTCGAGCTCGCCGGCGTGGTGCCCGGACGCCTCCGGCGTCACCCCGAACCGTGATGCCACCTCGTGCAGCCGTTGGGCCAGTCCCCGGTGATCGACGAAACAGGCGACGTCGAGATCCGAGGCGCCGCCCGAGAGACGTGCGCCGGCCTGACGCAGGAGCTCCAGGTTGCCGCCATGCGCCGTGAAGACGAAAGCGCGGCGGAAGCCGTGGTGAGCGACCGAGGCGAGCAGATCCGTCAGCAGCGCTTCGAGGGTCGCCGCTTCGACGTGCAGGGTGCCCGGAAACGCCAGGTGCTCGCTGGCGCAGCCGAAGGGCAGGGCGGGCAACCAGACCGCGTTCCCGAGCTTGCGACACAGGCGCTCGGCGACCGCCTCCGCGATCCAGGTGTCGGTCGCAAGCGGCAACGCCGGCCCGTGCTGCTCGGTCGATCCCAGCGGCAGCACGACCGTGTCGACCCCGCCCGCCCGCCGGGCCGCGACCTCTGGCGAGGTGAGCGCCTCGAGCCGATGGCCGCTGCCGACCCGGGCGACGGCGGCCGGCTCGTCGGGTCGGGGTTGTCGCACCGGCTCCTGCCCCGGAATTGCGTCGAGGTCGTAGAGCGGCCCGTCGCGTCCCTGGCCGGGCCAGACGCCGGGGTCGGCGCCTCGGCGGGCCAGGCCCTCGACGACGAAGGCGCCCAGCGCCGCCTCGTGCTCGAAGATCGACAGCGCGCCGCCCAGCGTGGCCTCGATGGGCAAGGCGAGGTGCTCGGGCTCGAGGAGCTGGGCGAGCCGGGCCTCGAGGAGGTCACGGGCCGGATCGTCGCGCTCGGTCAGGATGAGCCAGGTGGCGGGCCCGCCACACAGCCGTTGGAACGGGCCATGGGTGACATCGAGCAGATCCACCAGCGGCTCGGTCGTTGCGAGCAGCCCCTCGGCCAGCTTGAGCCGCAGGTTGTCCCGGGTGGCCGGGTCGACGCCCAGCGTGGCCAGCAGGAAGGGGCCGCGGAACGCCGGGTCGGGAAGCTTCTGCCATCGCGCCGGGGCGCTGCCGAGCACTCGCGCGACGGCGTCGGGCACGGCCGTCGCGTCGATCGGCTCCGCACCGAGCTCGGCGGCCACACGGAGTGCGGTCGCGTACGCCAGGACCGGGCCGGCCAGCCGCACCAGGGCGCCGGCCTCCCGGTCTGCCCCGGTATCCAGCAGTGCGATCGCATGCTCATCGAGGAACCGGCGGCGCTCGTCGTCGAGCCCGGCGGCGCCGGCGATGGCGACGGCCGAGGCGAAGCCCCGCGCCCTGCGCAGCGCGAGACGGGCGTTCGGCGAGAGACCCTGGCTGAAGACGATCAGGCCGTCGTCCTCGGCGCCCGCGGGCAGGCCGCCCGCGAAGCGGGAGAGCGGCGTGAAGCCGGCGGCCCGTCCGGTCTCCTGCAGGAGTGCGATCAGGTAGCGCGCATGGCTCGCGGAGCTGCCGACCCCGGTCACGTGGATCCGGCGCGCGCGCGCCAGCTCGCGGGGCACGATCAGCGGCGCCTCGAAGCTGCGCTGCAACGCCTCCGGCAGCGCGCCCAGGCGCGCCCGCAGGGTCTCGAGGACCGCGCTCATCCCGCGGCGGGCAGCGGCCGCCGCAGCAGGTCGGTGACCCCGGGAGGGGGCTGCTGCTCGCCGGGTTGGAGCAATCCGATGCTGCCTCGGCGGGTGCGTGCGATCTCCTCGAGCCAGCGCCGATAGACGCCGCGCGCGGGAGACTCGGTTCGCAGCGGCAGTCGATCGCGCCACTCCTGGCGGAGCCAGCCCCCGGCTCCTTCCGGGCCGTCGCGTCCGACGAGAACGAGGCGCTCGCCCCCGCGATCGAGGTCTGCCCAGAGCTGGGCCTCGATCCAG
>JAJFJS010000087.1 GCA_021773815.1 Gammaproteobacteria bacterium | reverse complement strand
CAACCTCGTGCGCACGGCGATGCGCCTCTTCCGGCGCCAGGGCTTTGCCTCGACGGGGCTGCAGCAGATCGTGAACGAGAGCGGCGCGCCCAAGGGCTCGCTCTATCACTACTTCCCACGCGGGAAGGAGGACCTGGGCGAAGCGGCGGTCACCCTCGCGGGCGAGATGATCCTCGAGATGCTGACGGACCTGGCCACGCGCCACGCCCGCCCCAAGGCGTTCCTGCGCGCGTACTGCTCGGTGATGGCCGGGTGGATGGAGGAGGCGGCCTTTCGCTCGGGGTGCCCGATTGCGACCACGCTGCTCGAGATGGCTCCCCAGAGCCCGGGCATCACGGAGGCAGGCCGCAAGGCCCTCGACGGCTGGGCGGCGGTCGTGGCCGGCGTCTTCGAGCGCGACGGTCTCTCGAAGCGCGAAGCGGCGGCCAGGGCGACGCTGGTCATCGCGGCCATGGAGGGGGCCCTCATCCAGGCCCGGATCCAACAGTCCACCCGGCCCATCCTCAACGTCGCGCGCATCGTCTGAGGACGCGGGGATCGCCTCGGCCGCGACTGCGGCTTGAGCCGCCTGGCGCCGGTCAGGCTCCGGCGAGGATGAGGCAGGCGAACCCCCTCATCGGTTCGCGTCCACGCTGAAGACCTGGTTGCGGTCGCTGTCGGCCTGCGAGGTCCCGCCCCACAGGTATCGCCCGGTGTATGGAGTCGAGTCGTCGTCCTCTGGGTGCCAGGAGTAGAAGCGTACGCTCGTCTCGTCGAGCTCCATCCGTGCCGCCCACTCGATCGTGCCGCGCTTCCCCCCGCAGCTGGGGCACAACAACCCAGCGTCGGTGTCGGTGTTCTGGTGGTTGATGTACGCCACGACGACGGTGCGGCCGTTGATCGTGGACTGGGCCCAGTTGGTCCGCTTCGTGTCGGTGTTCGGGCTGCTCGGCCAGTGGCCGCCCAGGACGACGCGGATGCGGTCCTGGTCCTCGATCCATGCGCAATCCCCGCCCGTATCGTGCTGGTTGATCGTGCCGTCCTGATTCGCACAGTGATGCGTGAGCGCGATGACCTTGTCGGCCGGATCGAGCCCGGCCAGCAGGCCCTCCATGCATGCCACGTTCGCCGAGTCGAACTCGAAGGGGACTCCGAGTACCCACCAGTGCTCGGTGAGCTGCCGGACCCAGCACTCGTTGTCGGCGGGCCCGGGATCGGTGCGCGCCGCTCGCCAGGTGTCGAACTCGGAGTGCCTCGTGAACGGGGCCCGTTCGCTGCTGTAGTCGTGGTTTCCCAGCGTCACGAACAGCGGGAGCCCCGAAGCATCGAAGGCGTCCGAGAACGCCGTCTCCGCCCGGGCCCAGTCGTCGGTCAGATCATCCACGACGTCGCCAACGTGCAGGAGCCCGTCCACCTCTGCGTCGATCGCGCCTTGCAGCATGGCTTGAAGGATGGCGGTACCCGTCCGAGCGCCGCCGCCGCCGAACGTGTGGTCCATGAGCGACTGGGTGTCGCCGAAGACGGCCATGTCCACGTTGGTCGGGAACGAGCCTGCGGTAGGCGGATTCAGCCCTCCACCCGAGCCGCCTCCACCGGTCGAGGGGGGCACGGAGCTGCCGCCGCCAGTCGAGGGAGGCTCGGAGCCGCCGCCGCCGGTCGAGGGGGGCACGACGAGCGGTCGGCCCGGTGTGCCCAACAGGGCGAGCGGCGGGGGCGGCGGGGGCGGCGGAGGAGGAGGCGGAGGCGGAGCGGCCCCGAAGACCACAGACTCCGAGACCGGCGAGAAAGGTCCTTGGTTCCCGGCTGCGTCGAGCGCCGCGACACGGATCGAGACCGTGTCGCCGACCACTCCTTGGACCGTCGTCGAGACGGTGAGCACCACCCGCGAAGGTGCGCTCGGAAATGCGCTGCCGTTTCGGGACTCGAAGACCGCGTAGGACGCCACCGGGCCGGAGGCCGGGGGCCAGCCCAGCGTGGCCTGGGTGCCGACGACCTGCACGGCAAAGCCCGGGGCGCCGGCCAGCAGGACAACGAGCGCGAAGAAGATGAATGCCTGTCGCAGCATGGTGCCCCCCCTTGAAGAACAAGGGTTCGATTCGGCTGCGGGGGGGGCTGGGCCGTGTGACTGTGGTCACCGGCCCTGGTACGGGCAGCGCTCGGCGGAGACCACAGGAAGAAATGCAACAGACTTGCGTGTCGTGGCTGTGCAACGGAGTGCAACAGGGTGCAGGGAGGTGCCGCTTCGACGGCACCGGTCGGCAGACCGCCATGGACGGCGCCTCTTGGGAGAGTCCCGATTCAGAGAACCCGAGCGACTAATTCCAGATCTCGCCCGCCAGGTCTCCTTCCTTCAGGTTCTGAAACGCCCTGTGCACGTGGCGCAGCCCCGGCGTGATCCAGGCGGCCCAGCCTGCGAGGGCCAGAACAACGAGACCGGTGGGCAGCCACGCGAACGCGGCGCCCCAGGCGGCGAGGAAGGCGACGATCTTCCAGGCCGCCGCCTTGATCCGACGGGTCGGCATCGTGCCGTCCCGCAGGATGGGGAATGGCCGGGGTCGAAGGAAGTTGCCATTGGCGAGAAGAAGGCAGACGAAGATGGGCCAGGGCGCCACTCTCGGATCGACCGGCGGATCGTCGAGGGGCGCGTTCGGCGAGTCGGCGGGACCGGCGAGGGCCTTCTGGGTCTCGCTCCAGACGTGGGCCGGGATGGGGCGGTGGACCGCGCCGCCGGTGTTCCGGCGATTCGGGACCGACCGCCAGCGATAGAGCACGCGCCCGTTGCGCGCGATGGCGATGACGCCGGGCTGGAAGTAGCCCTTCGGATGCTGCCTCCAGTCGGCCCCGGCATTGTCGAAGTCGGCGTCCGTGTCGTTCACGACCAGGTGCAGCCACCCTCGCCTTCGGAGCTCGTCGGCGATCTCGTGATGGGGATCGCCGATGGTCTCGAAGGAGAGGCTCCAGACCTCGCGCGCCTCCCGGGCGAGGGTCTGTGGCTCGCTGGTGATGCCGTAGACGCCGCCGCCCATGGCACGAACCTCGTCGTGGATT
>JAJFJS010000086.1 GCA_021773815.1 Gammaproteobacteria bacterium | reverse complement strand
TCCACGGCGACGACCGGCAGGTCCGTGGCATTGATCGCCTCGATCGCCTCCCGCCAGACGCCGGTGACGGGCCGGTCGATGCCGGTGCCCAGCATCGCATCGACAATCAGATCCGGATGCGCCGCCCAGGCCGCAGCCATGGCGACGACTTCGCCGCTGGCCTGAAAATCATCAAACGCCGTGCGCGCATCGCCGCGCAATGTCTGCGGATCCGCAATGGCAACCACCGAAACACCGATCCCGGCAGCGCGGGCCAGGCGCGCGATGACATAGCCGTCACCCGCATTGTTGCCGGCGCCGCAGACGACGAGCCAGTGCCGCGCGTCGGCATACCGGGCGCGGATATCGGCAAACGCCGCAGCGCCCGCGCGGCACATCAGCGTGTATCCGTCGATGCCCAGTTCCTCGATTGCCACGCGATCCATCTCGCGTACGCTGGCCGGCGTATAAATTCGTTGATCGATGTTGTCCATGACGCTGATTATACTGGCCCAATGACGAACTCAGGCAAAGCCAACGCAACGACCCCAACATCAGCCAACCGGCGACTACCGGCCGATCTCGGCCCGCAGATCATCGGCTGGGGCCGTGAGCTGGGGTTTCAACAGATCGGCATCGCCGATACCGACCTCGGCGCGGCCGAGCAGCGGCTCGAGCGCTGGCTCACGGCCGGCTATCACGGCGACATGGATTACCTGGCGCGCCATGGCGCACGGCGCAGCCGGCCCGCCGATCTCGTTGCCGACACCCGCAGCGTGATTTCCGCGCGCATCGATTACCTGCCGATGTCCCACGGGGCGATGGAACGCGTACTGCAATCGAAGCAACTCGGCTATATCGCCCGCTACGCGCTCGGTCGCGACTATCACAAAATGCTGCGCCGACGGCTGCAACGACTCGCGGATCGCATCGCCGAAGCGATCGGTCCGTTCGGCTACCGTGCATTTGTCGACAGCGCACCGGTCCTGGAAAAGCCGCTGGCCGAGAAAGCCGGTCTCGGCTGGATAGGCAAACACACGAATCTGATCAACAAGCAGGCCGGCTCGTGGTTCCTGCTCGGTGAGATCTACACGGACCTGCCCCTGACGTCGTCCGCACCGGCCGAGAATCATTGTGGCAGCTGTCACACCTGCATCGATGTCTGCCCGACCGACGCAATCGTCGCGCCCTACCGACTCGATGCCCGGCGCTGTATCTCGTACCTGACGATCGAAAACAAGGCGTCGATTCCCGTTGAATTTCGCACCGCAATCGGCAACCGGATCTTCGGCTGCGACGACTGCCAGCTCTTCTGCCCCTGGAACAAGTTCGCGCAACTGACGCAGGAACCGGATTTCGCGCCCCGTCACGAACTCGACGCGACGGACCTCGTCACGCTGTTCGGCTGGACGCTCGCCGAGTGGCAAGCCCGGACCGCCGGCAGCGCAATCCGTCGCAGCGGTTACGAGGGCTGGCTGCGCAATGTAGCGGTTGCTCTGGGCAATGCACCGACGAGCACCGCAATCATCGACGCATTGAACGCCCGCGGCAACGACCCGTCGGACGTCGTTCGCGAACACGTGCAATGGGCGCTCGAACAACACGCGGCGCGCTAGCGCCCTGCAGGCACCGGCAGCGAAAGCTAGCCCGGCATTTCAAACATCACGTTGTCGATCAATCGCGCTTTGCCGAGTTGCGCGGCCGCCAGCACGACCAGAAAAGAACTGTCGTCATCGGGCAGCGACAGGTCGCCGGATTTGCGTATCGTCAGATAGTCGGGCTCGAAACCGGCCCGAGACAGGCGCTCGAAACCCGTCTTCTCCAGCGTTGCGGGGTCACGTTCCCCGGCAAGATACTGATCCCGGCATGCGCACACCGTCGCGTACAGTTCCACTGCCCGATCACGCTCATCCGTGGTCAGGTAGCGATTCCGCGAACTTAACGCGAGCCCCGACTTCTCCCGTTGCGTCGGACTCGCGAGAATTTTGATGGGCATATGCAGGTCCTGCACCATCCTCCGGATGATCACCAGTTGCTGGTAATCCTTTTGCCCGAACACGGCAACTTCCGGACGAACGATGTTGAACAGGCGATTGACGACCGATGTGACGCCGTCGAAATGACCCGGTCGGCGCTCACCGCACAGCATCAGCGACAAACCCGGCACCGATACCCGTGTCATGCGCTCGGCGCCAAACGGATAGATCTCGTCGTGCGTCGGCGCAAACATCACATCGACACCCGCGCGTGACAACCGACGTCGATCCGTATCGAACGTTCGCGGGTAATTCTCGAAGTCTTCCTGCGGACCGAATTGCGTTGGATTGACGAACACGCTGACGACCACGCGCTCGGCGTATTCGCTGGCGAGGCGCGCCAGCTCCATGTGCCCCTGATGCAGGCTGCCCATCGTCGGCACCAGCGCAACGGATTCGCCGTCCTGCGCAAAACCGCTCAGCTCCGCGCGCAGGGACTTGGTCTCGCGAATGGTCTTCATGACCGATCAGCCGGGGCCGCCGGCCGGCGTCACCGCCGGATCATGGGCCGCGATCAAGAGAAACAGTGCTCGGGCGCCGGGTAAGTGCGTTCACGGACGGCACGCACGTAGCGCTCGATGGCATCGGGAACGGACTCGGCGCCGGGCATGAAGTTTTCGACAAACCGCGGCACACGTCCGCGCGTAATCCCGAGGATGTCGTACAGCACGAGGATCTGCCCGTCGACGTCCGGCCCTGCCCCGATGCCGATCACCGGCACGTCGACGGCCGCGGTCACCGCCTGACCGAGCTCGTTCGGTACGCATTCGAGCAACACGATATCGGCGCCCGCCGCCTCCAGCGCAACGGCATCGTCGACCATCTGCCGGGCCCGCTCCTTGTTGCGGCCCTGCACCTTGAAGCCGCCGATCTTGTGCACGGACTGCGGCTTGAGTCCGATATGCGCGCACACCGGAATATCGTGGCGCGCCAGGTGCTCGACGATACGGACCTGTCCGGCGCCGCCCTCGAGTTTGACCATCATCGCGCCGCCTTCCTGCATCAGGCGCACGGCATTATCGAGCGCCTGCGCCTCGGTCGAGTAACTCATGAACGGCATGTCGGCAACGAGGAACGCACGTCGCACCCCGCGCGCAACGACACGCGTGTGATACACCATGTCGTCGACGGTAACCGGCACGGTCGTGTCGTGCCCCTGAATCACCATGCCGAGGGAATCACCGACGAGCACGAGATCGGCGCCGGCCTGATCGACGAGCAAAGCGAAACTGGCGTCGTACGCGGTCAGGCAAACGATCGGCGCGCGTTCGGACTTCATCCTGACCAGCGTCGAGATGTTGACCGGCGGCTCCGCCATGCCTCGCTGTTCAAGTTGTGTGTACATGCTCTACCCCGGTTCGATCATGCCGTGGCCGACACGATCGGATTGAAGAAATGGCGACCGCTTTGAATGCGGGTGATTTCCTCGAACAGCACATTGTAATGCTCATCATTATGGATCGGATCGATTGTTGCGGCATTAACAATCAGCAACGGCGCCCCGTCGTAATCATGAAAAAACCGGGCATAAGCCTCGTTGAGCCGCTCGAGATAATGCCGCCCGATTCGCTGCTCGTACTCGATGCCGCGGCGCGCAATACGAAACAGCAGCGTGTCGACCGGCGCCTGCAGGTAAATGACCAGGTCCGGCTCGGGCGGCGCAATTGCCATCGATTCATAGACCTTTTCGTAGAGTTCCAGTTCGTGGCGATCCAGGTTGATCTGCGCAAACAGGCGATCCTTTTCGATCAAAAAGTCCGCAACCCGCGTATCGCTGAAGATATCGGCCTGGCGCAGTTCCTCAACCTGGCGCATGCGCTGAAACAGGAAGAACAACTGCGTCGGCAGGGCCGCCTCGCGCGGATTGCGATAGAACCGCTCGAGAAACGGATTGGCCTCGGCCCGTTCCAGTAACAGTTCGCTGTCCATGCTCTCGGCCAGGCGTCTGGCGAGACTGGTCTTGCCGACGCCGATCGGACCTTCGACGACGATAAATCGGGATTCACTCATTGGTATTTTTTTACCCGGTCGTTATTTTGGTTATTCCGCGCGCCCGGGCCGCACACTCGCCTCAACCCGGTATCTTCTCCAGCCCCGCCGCGTCGATTTGTCCTGCGAGCCGGCGCACCTCCCCCCGGCCCGGTATCGACCAATGCGGACAGATCTCGAGTAACGGGAACAATACAAAATTTCGCGCAGAAATTCCCGGGTGCGGAATCACGAGACCGGGCGTGTCGATTTGTCGATGGCCGTACGTCAGAATGTCCAGGTCGATACGCCGCGGCCCCCAGCGGTCACCGCCGGCGCGCACACGCCCCTGCGCCTGTTCGAGCGCCTGCAGCCGGTCCAGCAGCGAATGTGCGGGCCACTGCGTCAGGATCACGGCGACGGCATTGACGTAGTCAGGCTGATCGGCCGGTCCCATGGGCGGATTCCGGTACAAATCGGACGCAAGCATCAACCGGGTCCGCGGCAACGCCGCCAGCGCCGTCAGCGCACGGCGCACCTGGGCAACGGGATCGTCGAGATTGCTGCCGATCCCGATCGCGGCCGGTATCCAGTGTTCAGGCGGCCCCATTGCCGGCTCCGCAACGTCCGGCCGGTTCAGTTGGCCGAACCCGACCGCCGTCGACGCCGGGCCGGCCGGCGCCGGCGCCCTGCCGCACCGAAGCTCTGCCGCTGCTCCTCGGCGGATTGCTCCTGAACGGCGGTCCAGAAGTCAGCAGTCTCCTGATCGACCTCGCCGACCGACGCGCGCAGCAGCATCAGGTCATAGGCGGCACGGAACCGCCGATGGGACAGCAGGTTCATTGCGCGCCGCCCGGTCCGGTTCTCGAACCGCGGCTGCAACTGCAGCATCTCGCGCATCGGAAACCCGAACCGCCGCGGCAGCGCGATACGCTGCGCCTGGCGCGTGCCGATCTCCGCCGTCGCCACGATCATCGCCTGGGCCTCAGACTGATCATCGCGCTCGGCCCGAATCTCCGCGGCACGCGCCTGCACCGCGCGCCACAGGAAGACGCCGAACAGGAACATCGGCGTCACCGGCTGGCCGGCGGCAACCCGCTGGTCCGTGTTTTCCAACGCCCGCTCGATCATCAAGGCGTTGTCGGCGCCGGCCGGATCATCGAGCCACCGGTCGGTATCGGGGAACAGATGCCGGAACAGGCCGAGCCGGCGCAGGTGCCGATAGCTCGCCGACGCGTGTCCGAACTGAAACATCTTCAAAAACTCGTCGAACAGGCGCGCCGGCGGCACGTCGTCGAGCAAGCCCGCCATGGCCGAGATCGGCGCGGCCGCGTCCGGGTGGATATCGAAATCGAGCTTGGCAGCAAACCGCGCGGCCCGCAGCATGCGCACCGGATCCTCGGTGTAGCGGGTCTCGGGATCGCCGATAAGCCGCAACCGCCGTGCGCGCAGGTCATCGAGACCGCCAGCGAAGGCCCAGATCGAGAAGTCGGCGATGTTGTAATACAACGCATTGACGGTGAAATCCCGACGCCACGCGTCTTCCTCAACCGTGCCGTAGACGTTATCCGCGATGATGCGCCCGGACTCGTGGAAAACCTGCTCCTGATCACCGCCCTGTGACGGCGTCGTGCCGCGAAACGTCGCGACCTCGATCAGGTCACGGCCGAAGCGGATGTGCGCCAGCCGGAAACGCCGGCCGATCAGCCGGCCGTTACTGAACAGCGCGCGCACTTGCTCGGGGCGCGCGTCTGTGGCGATATCGAAGTCCTTGGGCTGTAGCCCCAGCAACAGATCGCGGACGCCGCCGCCGACGAGAAACGCCTGATGCCCGGCATCCTTGAGTCGATAAAGCACCTTGAGCGCGTTGCGCGATATGTTCGCCCGGGATACGCCGTGCTCGGCACGCGGCACCTTCAGCGGCGCCCGTGGTTCGGATTTCCTTATCTTGGTCAACAACAATCCCGGTCGGAAAAGCAAGGTGGGTAACAAAACAAGCCGCGTATCATAACAGCCTGAGCCACGATCGACGCATCACGGCTTCCACTGGCCGGGCGAACTGATTACCATACGCGTGCTTCGCGGCCAGCGCCGATAGACCGCGAAAGCAGGACTTAGAACTAATCAAGATAAATGTTCTAACATCCTGAAAATATTCATTATTATTACGCTCCCTTCGTCTAGCGGTTAGGACGCGGCCCTCTCAAGGCTGAAACACGAGTTCGATTCTCGTAGGGAGCGCCAATCATTCATGCCAATCATTCATGAAGGTGCCACCCGACGCTTCGCCCGCCACGCCGGTCACTGCCGGGCTGCCGCGGCGACTGGCCGCGGCGGTCTACGATGCGCTGCTGGTCGCGGCCCTGTGCGTGATACCGACCTCGATCGTCATCGCCGTGCGCGGCGGCGGACCGATCCCGCCCGGCGACCCGCTGCTCCGGATACTGCTCATCACGACAATCGGCACGTTCTTCGTCGGTTTCTGGGTTTACGGCGGGCAAACGCTGGGCATGCGTGCCTGGCGCCTGCGCATTGAACGGGAATCCGGGCAGGCGCTGCGACCGGGCCGCGCCCTGCTCCGGTTCGCCGCGGCGATCCCGTCGATTGCCTTGTTCGGCATCGGTATCTGGTGGGCGCTCATCGATGCGCGGCGCCGCACCTGGCCGGACTGCATCGCGCGTACACGCGTCATTGTGCTGCCGAAAAAGGGTTAGCGCGGGCGCAGCAGTGAGGCAATCGTCACGACTGACAGCGCGAGCGTCGGCGCCCACGCAACCAGCAGCGGATCGAGATCGTAGACCTGGCCGCCGTCCGACAACGCCCGGCTGGCCAGGAAATACACGAGGCCGGCCAGCAGCCCGATCAGCATTCTGCCTCCTGAACCCGTGCGGCGCATGCGGCCGAAGACGAACGGCAACGCCAGCACGCACATCGGCGTAACCGCCACCGCCGCGGCGATGCGACTCCAGAACGCGACCTCGTAGCGACGGGAATCGAGTCCGTTGCGTTTAAGGTACTGTACATACCGGTACAACTCGCTGCCGGTCAGGCTGTCGGGCCGGATCACCGTCAGGCCGACGAGGTCGGCGCTCAGGTTATTCGCCTGCGTCGATCGCCGGTACTGGCCGGTCTTGACGCCGCCGTCGATGAACGTCGACTCCTCGAAGTTGCTCAGGACCCAGCGGTTGGCATCATCGATGCCGGCCGAGTCCGCCCTGCCGATACTCAACAGCCGGCCGTTCGCATCCATGCGGTACAGGTAGACGCCACCGAGCCGGAAATCTTCGCCGAGGCGACTGATGTTCACGAACGTATTGCCGTCGCGAATCCATGCGCTGCGGCCGGTCGACACGGCCTGATCCGAATGCTTCGCCTCGGCCCGGTATTGCCGCGCATAGTTGTCCAGCGGCGGCCCGATATATTCGCCGAGCACCAGCGCAAACAGCGTCAGGATGATGCCCGTCCAGGTCACGGACCCGGCCAGCCGGAGCAGCGACACACCGGACGCGCGCAGGATCACGAGTTCGCCATGGTTCGCCAGCGCACCAAGTCCCAGCAGCGCACCGAGCAACACCGCCATCGGCAACATCTGGCTCGCAAGGTTCGGCAGTTTCAGCAGCGTATAGATCACGGTCTGGACGATGCCGAAGTTGCCCGTGCCAATTTCGTCGAGCTGGGTCACGAACTCAATAAACGCCGCAAGTCCCAGCAGCACAGCCAGGACCAGCGCAATCATGCCGATGATTGACCGGAACAGGTAGCGGCGGATCACTCTCATGTCGTCACTTCCGTGCCGCGATAAGCCGACAGACGATTGAAATAGCCGAACTGGCGCGCCAGCAGAACGCCGCCCGCCGCGAGGAACACGAGATGCACCCACCACAGACCGATGAATGCCGGCGACTGTTCACGTTCGACCCAGACCTTGGCCGCGCCGAGCAGATCGACATAGATGATGTAAACGAGAATGCCGGCCGCGAGTCCGCCGTAGCGGCCCTGACGCGGCGCGCTGCGACTCAGCGGCACGGCCAGAAACATTAGCACGAGCACCGACAACGGCGCCGACATTCGCCACTGCAACTCGGCACGATCGGCCGGATTATCGCTGCCGAGCAGGTCCAGCAACGGACGGGATTCGGGCTTGAGTTTCGGCGGACCGGGCGGCGGCAGCGCGAACGGCATGCCGTATTCCTCGAACGACACGATCTCGAATCGCGGGCTGCCCGGCCGGCCTTCGTAGCGCTGGCCGTCCGCAAACTTCAGGATCTTGACGGAATCGTCGGGCGAATCACTCTGCCAGCCGCGCCGGGCGATGATGACCTCGACGTCAGCACCCTTGTGCCGCTGCACGAATACGTTGCCGAGCACGCCTTCGGGTGTGATCGATTCGGCATACATCACGGCATCGGCATCGGCGAAAGTGATGAACCGGCCCGCCTCAAGGATGCGCAGGTCCACCCGTTGCCGCGCCTCCTGCACGATGATCTGGACCTGCTGGATCGCATCGGGAGACACGACGAGCGCCAGCCAGCCGACGAAGGCCGCCAGCAAGGCGGAAAATGCCAGCAGCGGCCGGTACAACGACGCCGGCCCGATGCCGCAGGCCATCAGCGCGGCCATCTCGCTGTCCCGGTACAGGCGCCCCAGCGCCAGCATGACGGCCAGGAACAGGCCGATCGGGATCAGGATCGTCAGATATTGCATCGACGTCAGGCCCATGACGCGGAATAGCGCATCTTTGGGCAATTTGTCGGCGGCCGCATCACCCAGGACCTGGGCAAACTGATTGGTCAGCAAGATCAGCATCAGGACCACGGTCACGACGATCCATGTTTGTGCCGTTTCCCTGAGAATATAGCGACTGAGAATTCTGGACATATGACTTAGTATCGGTCGGGCCGGAAACCGTGCCGTTGACAGCCTTGTCCTTTCGCCAGAATTTCGGGAATCGAGTACACTGTCGCATTTTAGCCGACGCGAGCATCGACCGTGCGGCTATCTTCGGTTGCGGGTAACGCCTCGGTCAAGCGACCCCTGGTTCAGGCAGGTCCGGTCCGAACGGGCGATGGTTCGACGACAATGGTGACGACGGCCGCGCGATCGCGGTAACGGGAGGTCCTTATGCGGTTTGAAGCCAAGACGGGTCATGCGACGGAACAGAAAACAGCTTGCTTGATCCTGCCCGTGTATGCATCGGGCCCACTGCCGGCATCCACGCGGCGCGTCGATACGGCCACCGACGGCTTGATCGCCGGGCTTCTCGAAGACGGCGACATCTCGGGCAAAGTCGGCGATGCATTGCTGATCAAGGCGCCGCCGACGCTGCGCGCCGACCGGATCATGCTGATCGGCTGCGGCGAGCGTGACAAGTTCGACCGCAAGCAGTATCGCAAGGCGGTGCGTGTCGCGTTCGGCTCGCTGCGCCAGACCCGGCTCAAGACGGCCGTGTCCTATCTGAACGGAGAGGCCATCGCCGGCGCCGATATGTACCGTCGCGCGCGCATCGCCGTAGAGGTCTGGCACCACGGCGCCTATCGCTACACGACGACCAAGTCCACCGACGAACAGCCGCCGATCGCGCAGACATCGATCGGCCTGACGGCCACGACCGCCACGGGCACGGCCATCCGCAAGGGCATCAAGCACGGCGATGCGACGGCCCGCGGCGTAGCCCTGTCGCGCGAGCTCGGCAACCTGCCGGCAAATATCTGCACGCCCGGCCACCTCGTCGCCGAAGCGCGGCGCATCGCACGCGGCAACAGCAAGCTGCGTGTTCAGGTGCTGGACGAAGCCGACATGAAAAAGATCGGCATGGGATCGCTGCTGTCGGTCACTGCCGGCACGGCGGAACCGGCCAAGCTCATCGTGCTGCACTATGACGGCGCCGCGAAATCACGCCAGCCGGTCGCCCTGGTCGGCAAAGGCATTACCTTCGATTCGGGCGGCATCTCGCTTAAACCCGGCCCGGCCATGGACGAAATGAAGTTCGACATGTGCGGCGCCGCGACTGTGCTCGGCGTTTTTCACGCAATAGCGACACTCAAACCCGCGCTGAACCTCGTCGGTATCATTCCGACCTGCGAGAATCTGCCGAGCGGCACGGCGACCAAGCCGGGCGATGTCGTGACGGCGATGTCCGGAAAAACCATCGAGGTCCTGAACACGGACGCCGAAGGCCGGCTCATCCTCGCCGACGCCCTGACCTATGTGCAGAAATTCAAACCCGAACTGATCATCGATATCGCCACGCTGACCGGCGCCTGCCTTGTCGCACTGGGCCGGCACCGCAGCGGACTGCTGTCGAACTCGGACGGATTGTCCAATGCACTGCTCAAGGCCGGCGACGCCGCCGACGACCCGGTCTGGCGCCTGCCACTCGACGACGAATACAAGGAGTTGCTGAAGAGCAATTTCGCCGACCTGCAAAATATCGGCGGGCGCGACGCCGGTACGATCACGGCCGGCGCGTTTCTCGCCGAGTTTGTCGGCGACAGCGAATGGGCACATCTGGATATCGCCGGCACCGCATGGCTGACCGGCAGCCGCAAGGGCAGCACCGGCCGGCCGGTGCCCCTGCTCTGCGAGTTCCTGCTGAACCGCCATTAAACCCTGTGATGACCCGTGTCGAATTTGCCCCGCGTCGATTTTTACGTGCTGCCTGAGGTCAACGCCGACGCACGCCTGCGGTTTGCGTGCCGGCTGACGGAGAAGGCCTACAAACTCGAACATCGCGCGTATGCCCATGTCGCCGGCGCGGCACAGGCCCGCGAACTCGACGAGTTGCTGTGGACGTTCCGGCGCGGCAGTTTCATTCCGCACGAGATCGCCGGCACGACGCCGGAAGTGTCGGCGCCGGTGACGATCAGTCACGATGACGGCGCCGCCGTCGGCGGCGACCTGCTGATCAACCTGACGGACACGATCCCGCCGTTTTTCGATCAGTTCGCGCGCATTGTCGAAATCATCGACGCGAGCCCGGACGGTCGCCGCACCGGCCGGGAGCGCTTCGCCTTCTATCGCGATAACGGCTACGAACCCGATACGCATAAACTTTAGGCGCCGGCACGCCGCCGCATCACCTCTCTTATGGACAAGACTTACCAACCCGCAGCGATCGAGCGTCGCTGGTACGATCGCTGGGAGCAGGCCGGGCATTTCTCAGCGGCCGGCGACGGCGCCCCCTACTGCATCATGATCCCGCCGCCGAACGTCACCGGGACGCTGCACATGGGCCACGCGTTCCAGGACACGATCATGGACGCGCTGACCCGGTATCACCGCATGCGCGGTGACCGTACGTTGTGGCAGCCGGGCACGGACCACGCCGGCATCGCCACGCAGATGGTCGTCGAACGACAACTCGCAACGCAGGGCCTGTCGCGCCTCGAACTCGGGCGCGAAGCGTTTCTCGCCAGGGTCTGGGAGTGGAAAGAGCAGTCGGGCAACACCATTCAGCAACAACTGCGACGCATGGGCAGTTCCGTGGACTGGTCACGCGAACGCTTCACGATGGACGAAGGTCTGTCGCAGGCGGTCATCGAAGCCTTCGTGCGGCTGCACGATGAAGGTCTGATCTACCGCGGCAAGCGGCTCGTCAACTGGGATCCGGTGCTGCACACGGCACTGTCGGATCTGGAGGTGCTGTCGGCCGAGGAAGACGGCCATATGTGGCACTTCCGCTATCCGCTGGCGGACGGCAGTGCACATGTCGTCGTCGCGACGACCCGTCCGGAGACCATGCTCGGCGACACGGCAGTCGCCGTGCATCCGGAAGATCCGCGCTACGCGGACCTCGTCGGCAAATCGATTCGTCTGCCGCTGACCGATCGCGAAATCCCGATCATTGCCGACGACTATGTCGATCCCGAGTTCGGCACCGGCTGCGTCAAGATTACGCCGGCCCACGATTTCAATGACTACGAGGTCGGCACGCGCCATGCGCTGCCGCTGATCAATATTTTCACGATCGACGCCGCACTCAACGAGAACGCACCGGCGCCCTACCGCGGCCTGGGCCGTTACGCGGCGCGCGAGCGCGTCGTCGCCGATCTCGATGCGGCCGGTCTCCTCGAACGCATCGATCCGCACAAACTCATGGTGCCGCGCGGCGACCGCAGCGGCGAAGTTGTCGAACCGTATTTAACCGATCAATGGTTCGTCCGTGCCGGGCCGCTCGCCAAGCCGGCGATCGAAGCGGTGGAGAGCGGACGCATTCGCTTTATCCCCGAGAACTGGGACAAGACCTATTACGAGTGGATGCACAACATCCAGGACTGGTGCATCAGCCGGCAGTTGTGGTGGGGACACCGGATTCCGGCCTGGTATGACGACGACGGCAACGTGTTCGTCGGTCGAACCGAGGCCGAGGTCCGCGCCCGTCACGGCCTCGCGGCAGAAACCGCGCTGCGGCAGGACGAGGACGTGCTCGACACCTGGTTCTCGTCGGCGCTGTGGCCGTTTTCGACGCTCGGCTGGCCGGCAGCAACGCCGGAACTGCAGACGTTCTATCCGACCAGCGTTCTGGTCACCGGGTTCGACATCATCTTCTTCTGGGTCGCGCGCATGATCATGATGGGCATCAAGTTCATGGGCGACGTGCCGTTCCGCGAGGTCTACATCCACGGGCTGATCCGCGATCAGGAAGGCCAGAAAATGTCCAAGTCGAAGGGCAATGTTCTCGATCCTCTCGACCTGATCGACGGCACGGATCTCGAATCACTGGTCGCCAAGCGCACGACCGGGCTGATGCAGCCGCACCTGGCGCCCAAAATCGAGGAGGCCACGCGCAAACAGTTTCCCGACGGCATCCCGGAATTCGGCACCGACGCGCTGCGTTTTACGTTCGCGGCGCTGGCCAGCAACGGGCGCGATATTCGTTTCGATCTCAATCGCATCGAAGGCTACCGAAACTTCTGCAACAAACTTTGGAATGCGGCGCGCTACGTCCTGCTCAATGTCGAAGGCGCCGAGATCGCGGCCGCCGGAACAGAGCCGTCGAGCCTGCCCGATCGATGGATTCGCTCCCGGCTCGGCAAAACCATCGCGGAGGTCACGATGCAGATCGGCCAGTATCGTCTCGACCTGGCGACCCGGGCCCTGTACGAGTTCACCTGGAACGAATACTGCGACTGGTACCTGGAGTTGTCCAAGCCGATCCTGCAGGGCGCAGGCGACGCTGCCGAAAAGGCCGCAACGAGGGCGACGCTGACCACCGTGCTGGAGACACTACTGCGTTGCCTGCATCCGCTCGTGCCGTTCATCACCGAGGAAATCTGGCAACGCGTCGCCCCGTTTACCGGCCGCACGACCGACGGTGCATCGATCATGCGCCAGCCGTACCCGGAGGCGACTGATTTCCCCGGCGACGAAGACGCCGAGCGAGAACTCGACTGGGTACAGCGGTTCGTGCTCGGCATCCGCCAGATCCGCGGCGAGATGGACATCGCACCGGGCAAGCCGCTACCAGTGTTCCTGCAGGATGCGAACGCAAACGATCAGGCGCTGCTCGGCAAGCACGAACGTTACCTGATGGAACTTGCCCGCCTGGAAACCATCGCCGTGTTGCCCGCGGGAGAAGACCCGCCGCCTTCGGCAACGGCGCTGCTCGGCACGATGAAGATCCTCGTGCCGATGGCCGGTCTCATCGACGTCGCGGCCGAACGCGCACGACTGAACAAGAACCGCGAACGGGTCAGCACCGGGCTGCAGCGAGTGGCCGGCAAACTCGCCAACGAAAAATTTCGCGCGAATGCGCCCGCCGAGGTCATTGCGAAGGAAGAGCAGAAATTTGCGGGCATGGAGCAGGAAATCGGCCAGATCGACGAGCAACTGGCGCGCCTCGACGCGCTGGACTGACCTGTCGGGATCGCGCACCACACAGACACGGACGAAACTGCGGCACAGGTCGCACATTCCGCCCCCGGTTCGGGCAAGATGCGCGGACGCGCAATGCGGCCCGAGGCTGGCCCCCAGCGCTTCCTAGGGCCTGTTAACAGGCCCTGAGGTTATAACAGGTTATGACTGACAGACTGGCACTGGTGCCCGAACGCGACAGGCTCGATCAGGCCAGGCAACTGGCCGATAAGGTCGCCGGAAACGTCGGGCGCATCATTCTCGGCAAGGAACGCGAAATCCGCCTCGCGTTGACCTGCCTGCTCGCCCGCGGGCATCTGCTGATCGAGGACGTTCCCGGCGTCGGCAAGACGCTGCTGGCGCGATCGCTCGCCATTGCGCTGGGCCTCGGCTATCGCCGCATTCAGTTCACGAGCGACATGCTGCCTGCCGACATCATCGGCGTGTCGGTATTCGAGAAGGAACAGGCAGCCTTCCGTTTTCATGAAGGCCCGCTGTTTGCCGAACTCGTGCTGGCCGACGAGGTCAATCGCGCAACCCCGAAAGCGCAGAGCGCGCTGCTCGAGGCGATGGAAGAACAGCAGGTTACCGCCGACGGCAACACCTATGATCTGCCCGATCCGTTTTTCGTGATTGCGACCCAGAATCCCCTGCACCAGATCGGCACGTTTCCGCTGCCCGAATCACAACTCGATCGGTTCCTGATGCGCATCGGCCTCGGTTATCCGGAAGAAGCGCTCGAGCGCCAGCTGCTGACCGGCCAGGACCGTCGCGACCTGCTCGCGGTCCTCGAGCCGTCGCTGACCCGGCAGGAAATCATCACGATGCAGAACGCAGCGCGACACATCCACGCCTCCGAAGCGATACTCGACTATACGCAGGCACTGGTGCGTTTCACGCGCGATGCCCCGCAGATCGACCTCGGCCTGTCGCCGCGCGGCGCGCAGGCACTCGTTAACGCCGCACGATGCTGGGCGATGATCAGTGGTCACACCGGCGTCCAGCCCGAAGACATCAAGGCGGTCTTCACATCCGTCGCCGGACACCGGCTCAGAACCCGCAACGACGCGAGTCATCCGGATCCGGATATCGCCGCCTTCGTGCTCGAGTCAGTGCCGGTGCCGTGAACGCCATCGCGCGGCGCCTCGCGGGCACGTTCGAGAACAAGGTCCAGGCCTGGGCCCGGCGCCGGCAGGGCATCGACCCGCCGTCCGTCCGCCTCGCCAGCCGACGCATCTACATCCTGCCGACCCGGGCCGGACTGATCTTTGCCGGCGTCGTATTCACGATGCTGCTCGGTTCGATGAACTACAACAACAACATGGGCTTTGCCCTGACGTTCCTGCTGGCCGGGATCGGCATCATCAGCATCTATCACTGTCACCGCAACCTGGCGGACGTCTGCGTACATTTCGCCGGCAGCCACCCCGTATTCAACGGGGAAACCGCGCGCTTTAGTTTCGTCATCGAAAACACGTCGAGCCATGTGCGCGAGCAACTGCAATTCGGCAGCGGCCCGCGGCCGGATCGCTGCGATCAACTCCTGCCCGGCGCACGCCAGACCGTGATCGAGCGCGTCGCGACGAGCCGTCGCGGATGGCTGCACCTGCCGCGTCTGTCGGTGTCCTGCCGGTACCCGCTCGGGTTGTTTCGAGCCTGGACATGGATCGACATGGACTTAACCGAAATCGTCTATCCGCAACCCGCGCCTGCGGCGTCGATGTCTGCGACCGGCGGCACGGGCCTCACGACGACGGGACGCCGCACCAGTGGCGACGATGATTTCTCGGGCCTGCGTCACTACCGCATCGGCGACCCGCCCAAACGCATTGCATGGAAAGTGCTCGCGCGAACGGGCGAAATGCTGATCACCGAATACGATGGCGCCAGCGACAGTCCGGTCTGGATCGACTGGCAGGCATTTGCCCCCGCCGATAGCGAGCAGCGCCTGTCGCTGATGGCCCGACGCGTCGTCGACGCCGATACAGCCGGGCAACCCTGGGGCCTGCGCCTGCCCGGGCAAACGCTCGGACCGCAACGCGGCGCGGTGCATCGGCACGCCTGCCTCGCCGCGCTCGCACTGTTCGATGAGGCAGGCCAGGTATGATCGGCAAGCGCCGAAAAGCAGTACCGGCGACCACCGAACGACGCAGCGAGACGCCGGAGGCATCCACGGGCCAGATCATCTGGCTGATCGCAACCATCGCCGTGACCGGTGCGCCGCATGCCCTTCACGTGCATCCGTGGGTCTCGCTCGTCGTCATCGCAATCCTGACGTGGCGCCTTGTCGCGGCGCTGAAGCGCCGCCCACTGCCCCGCCCCTGGGTGCGGGTGTCGCTGACCCTGCTCGGCTTCGCCGGCGTGCTCGTCAGTTACCAGCAACTGTCCGGGCTCAGCGCCGGCGCTGCATTGCTGCTCGTGATGGCGGCCATGAAACTGCTCGAGACCCGTGGACACCGCGACCGGGCGATCGTCATTTTCATCTGCTATTTCCTGCTGTTCACTACCTTCCTGCGCGCGCAGGAAATCTGGTCGCTGGCCTGGCTGGTCATCGGCACCGTCGTCGCCACGGCCGCACTGTTCCAGGTAGCCCGCACCGGCCGGGTCGTGCCGGCGCCCGTCGCCGTGACGCAGGCCGCCAGACTGTTGCTCCAGGCGCTGCCGATTGCACTGCTGCTGTTCCTGCTGTTTCCCCGGATACCGGGACCGTTTTGGTCTCTGCCGCGCGCGAGCGACCAGGCCGCCAGCGGACTTTCCGACGAACTCAGCCCCGGGGACATCGGCGAACTGGCACTGTCGGACAAGGTCGCGTTTCGGGTGCGCTTCGAGGGTCCCGCACCGGACCCGGCCGATATGTACTGGCGCGGCCCCGTCATGAGCCGTTTCGACGGCCGCCGGTGGTCACAACGCCAGTCGACGCCGCGGCCGCGCGCGGCGGGCGCCGCCCAGCCGGACACGACGGAAATCGCCTACGAACTGACGCTCGAACCCCATGGCAACAAGTGGCTGCTGGCACTCGAAACCCCGATTCGCTGGGATATGCCCGGCGCCGGTCTCAGCGGTACGGACCAGTTACTCGCCGAGCGGGACATCGATCGACGGCTGTCGTGGCGCGGCACCTCCACGCTCGGCGGTCCCCGCCCGCGTTATGAGCGACCCGATGCACTCGGCGCCGCGCGCCAGGTACCGGTCGTCAATAATCCCCGCAGCGCGGAGCTCGGCAGGACGCTGCGGCGCGCGGCCGGCAGCGACGCCGCGTTCCTGGACGCATTGCTGGCGTATTTTGCCGGGCGGGATTTTGCCTACACGCTGCGCCCGCCGACGCTCGGCGCCAACCCGGTCGACGAATTCCTGTTCGAGACCCGGCGCGGGTTCTGCGGACACTATGCATCCGCTTTTACGCTGCTGGCCCGCGCCGGCGGTGTGCCGACGCGGGTCGTCACCGGTTACCAGGGAGGCGAAAAGAATCCGTTGGGCGATTACTGGATCGTTCGCCAGTCCGACGCACACGCATGGTCGGAAGCATGGCTCGACGGGCGCTGGGTCCGCTATGACCCGACCGCCAGCGTCGCGCCGGATCGCATTGAATACGGCTTCAGCGAAGCAATGGGACGCCGCGCAGAAATCACCCGCGACCTGCTGGCGCGCAACCCGGCGTTCATGCGGCTCGCCATGAGCTGGGATGCGCTGAACGCCGGCTGGAATCGCTGGGTGCTGGGATTCGGACCCGAGGCGCAATCGTCGATCCTGCGCTTCATCGGTTTTCGCCAGCCGGCAATCGAGCACCTCGTCATCACGATGAGCATCGCAGCCACGCTGTTGCTGCTGCTGATCGGCATCTCGCAGCGGCGCGGTGCGCGCATGAAGCCGGACGCGCTGACTGCGGCTTATCTGCGGCTATGCCGGCGAACCGGCGAGGCGACACGCGCGCGCCGTCCGTCGGAGGGTCCCGGCGAATACCTCGCGGCCTGCTGCGCGCAGCGCCCGGATCTTGCCGCGGAACTGCAACGCCTGGTCGGTCTGTACATCGGTCTGCGTTACGACGGGACCGGTGATGCGAGCACGAGGCAGGAATTCATCGACGGCGTACGCGCCTTTCGACCGCAACGCCGCCTGCATCCGGAACCGAAGAACGGCCGGTAGCCGCGTCAGACAGGCATCTTGGAGTCCGACCGACGTCCGACGCGCGTCAGCAGCGCGAGGCCCGACACGAATAAAACGATCAGCGACAGGATGCCAAGCCGCTGACTGCCGAAGGTGAGCGCGACATAGCCGGTGATGACCGGCCCGAGGATCGCCGAAAACTTGCCGAGCATATTGTAGAAACCGAAATAGGCCGCACTCTCATCGGCCGGAATCAGGTGCGCGAACATAGAACGGCTCAGACTCTGTACGCCGCCCTGCACGAGCCCGATGCAAACGGCAAGAACGTAAAAATCCAGCGCGGTGTCGATGAACACGGCGGCAATTGTCGCGCCGATGTAGACAACCAGCGCGATCGTCAATCCCGTCTGCGCGCCGAGCGCCACGCCGAGCCGGCCGAACAACAGCGCGGCAGGAAAGCCGATGACATTCGTCAGCAAGATGGCCCGGATCAGGTCCTGCATCGACAGACCCTGCGACAGGCCGAAATCGACGGCCATCTTGATGATCGTATAGACGCCGTCGATGTACAGCCAATAGGCCAACAGGAACAGCGAGAGATCCCGGCGCCGGGTAATCTGCCGGAATGTCGCGACAAGTTGCCGCAGGCCATCACGAGCCGAGTGCTGTCGGTCTGGTTCGCGGTGTTCATCCACCCATAGCAGCAGCGGAATCGAAAATACGGCCCACCAGATCGCCACGAGGATGAAGGCAATGCGAATCGCTTCAATCTCAGATTCGAGACCGAACGATGCGGGACTCGCCACCATCCAGACATTCACGGCAAACAGCAGCGCACCGCCGATATAGCCGAGACCGAAACCCAACGCGGAAACCTCGTGGAAATGATCGCTCGATGTCACGTCAACCAACAGCGAGTCGTACAACGAGTTGCTGCCGGCAAAACCGACTGAGGCCAGTACGTAGCAGGCTACGGCGATCTCCCATTGTCCGCGGGCCACGAAAAACAACGCACCGGTCATGACGATGCCGAGGCCCGCGAGAATGCACAACAAACCCTTGCGTCGATCCATCTGGTCCGCGATGGCGCCGAGCAATGGTGCAGCGACCGCAACAATCAGGCTGGCGGCACCGTTCGCCATGCCAAGGCGGAACGTCGTGACCGTCGAATCGACGCCCGTGCTCCAGAACTCGGCCAGCAGCACGGGCACAAATACCGTAACGACGCTCAGGGAAAACGCAGAATTTGCCCAGTCATACAGCGACCAGGCGATGACGGAACGATTCGACCAGAATGCCAACGGCCGTCCGGTGCGCTCAGTTCGTTCCGTTGCCGGACGGGTCGCCGGATTCATCGAAACGCCGCACCAGGACCACGGCATCTTCCTTGCCGTCTTGCGCCTTGTAATAGTTTTCACGCACGCCGACGACATGAAAACCGGCCGACTCATATAAATTCAGCGCGGGCCGGTTCGACGGCCGAACCTCGAGGTACACGCATTCGGCCGCCGCGGACTGCGCGATTTGCATCATGTACTCAAGCAGCTCCCGACCGATGCCTCGCCGGCGATAATCTTCGGCGACACAGATATTGAGCAGGTGCGCCTCGCTGGCCGCGACGGACATGATGCCGTAACCGACCACATCACCATCACTGTCGAGTACGAGGTTCGTGTATCCGGCGAGCAGACAGTCACGAAAAATACCGTCGCTCCACGGAAAAATATAAGTGTCGCGTTCGATCGCCGCGATCGCGGGAATATCCGCCTGCCGCATCAAGCGAATGGCCGGCGGGCGCTCGCGGACCACCGCAATCACGCAGACGCTCCATCGATCACCCCGCGCGCGAGACACAGATCTTCCCAGGCCTTGCGCTTCTGCCCCGGACTGCGCAGCAGGTAGGCCGGGTGATAAGTCACCACGACGGGGATATCGCCCTCGCCGAACCGGTGGACGCAACCGCGCAACCGCCCGACCGGCCGATCGTCACCGAGCAGATTCTGTGCCGCGATTCTGCCCACCGCGACGATCAGCTTCGGTCGCACGAGGGCCACCTGTCGATGCAGGTAGGCCGTACATGCGGCGACCTCGTCCGCATGCGGATCACGGTTATTCGGCGGGCGACATTTGAGAATATTGGCAATGAAGACCCGGTCACGGCTCAAACCGACGGCGCGCAACATCTCATTCAGCAATTGCCCTGCCTTGCCGACGAAGGGTTCTCCCTGGCGATCTTCGTCAGCGCCGGGCGCCTCCCCGATGATCATCCAGTGCGCATCGTGCGCGCCAACACCGAACACGGTCTGCGTGCGGGTCTCGTGCAACGAACACTGCGTGCAACCGGAAACATCACGTTCCAGAGTTGCCCATCCCGACTCGTCGGCGGGCTCCGTGCCTGCATCAGACGATGCAGGCGACAGCTGCGCCGACCGCCGCGTCCAGACATCGATATTCATCGCATGGAGTATCCGGCGGCGCCCGGCACCGATCGTCTCAGACATTGGACCGGCTCTCAGGTACTGGACTCACCCTCTTCCCCGTCCTGCCCGGCCGCCGCCCGGCGATGTCTGAAGAAGGTCACAATCGGACCGGAGATCGCATAACCGGCGGCCATCGTGAACAGAACGACCGGCGGATTGAGGAAGATCAGCACGAGCGTCAGCGGAATCGCGAGCATGTACGTATACGAGATACGGCGATCCGGGCTGACTTCCTTGAAACTGTAGAAGTCGAGGTGCGACACCATCAGCGCGCCGGCAGCCGACGTGATGGCCGCGGCAAACGCCAGCGCAAATCCGCCCGACCAGCCGAGTTCGGTGCCCAGCCAGACCATGAACGTGACCAGCGCGGCCGCAGACGGACTCGGCAAACCCTCGAAAAACGCCTTGCTGCCGGTATCCCGCATGACATTGAAACGCGCGAGCCGTAAAGCCGCGGCCACCGCATATAAAAATGCGGCAAGCCAGCCCAGCTTGCCCCACAGCCAGCCGTACTCGGCCAGCCTGCTGAGGCCCCACTGGTACACGATGATCGCCGGCGCGACGCCGAAGGCAACGAGGTCTGACAGGCTGTCGAATTCCTTGCCGAACTCCGACTCGGTCCCGGTCAGGCGCGCGATGCGACCGTCCAGCCCGTCGAGGACCATCGCAATAAACAACGCCACGGCGCTGCGCGGGTAATTGCCGTCGATCGCCGCGACGATGCCGTAAAAACCGGCGAACAGGACCCCGGTCGTAACGAGATTCGGGAACAGGAAAATTCCCTTGTGGCTGGCCACGCGCACCTTGTTATTTGAATTATCTTTGGTCACCTGAATATCGCCTCTTCGGCTCATGACAGTGTGCCACGGCCGCCGGCCGAAAACACGCTCCGCGCCTTGTGGCCCACCGGTTATTTGTCCGCCAGGTCGGCCAGCACCGTGCTGCCGGCGCGCACCCGCTCACCCACACGCACACGGACCTGAGCCGTGACCGGCAGGCATACGTCGGCGCGCGGTGCGAGGCGTAAATAGGCAAATCGCTGGCCCTGACCGACGCGCTCCCCGTAGCGGACGAACGCTTTCGGCGCGAGTCCCCGACCGCTGCTCGGAAACAGCAGGACGACATCGTCCTCTTCCTCGCTGCGCACCCACAAACCGGCAGGCACCTGCCCCGCATGTCTGGGGCCCGCCGCTTCGCCGACATCGAGAATTGCCCCCTCGATCGGCGACCGCACGGTGTAGGCGCCGAAGTGATTCGTCCGAATCGATATCCGCGCCCATGCCCCCGGCAGCGCCTCGTCCACTTCCTGCCCGACGGCGATGACGCGCCCGTCAATCGGCGCGACCACGGCCAGCGGCAGCGGCGGAATGCTGCGGCCGGGATCACGGAACAACAGGAACAGCAGCAGGCACAATCCCGCGACGGGAGCCGCCCAGAGCAGCCCCACGTACCGCGCGATCAACAGCCCGACGATCGCCGTGACGATCAACCATGGCCATCCCTCGCCGGCAATCATAGATCGTCGATGCGCAACCACGCGCGCAACCTACTCCCCCGGCGCCGATGCCGTCAACCTGACCCGGCCGCACAAACTGGATAGAATGAGCGCGGCTTCAACCGGCGACTCGCCCCCCGACACACAGACACTCCATAATGCGACTCAGTCAACTGCCTCTTACCACCTTCAAGGAAACGCCCGCAGACGCGGAAATCATCAGCCATCAGTTGATGCTACGCGCCGGCCTGATCCGCCGGCTCGCCTCCGGGCTGTTCACATGGATGCCGATCGGCCTGCGCGTGTTGCGCAAGGTCGAACAGATCATCCGCGAGGAAATGAACCGTGCCGGCGCGAACGAACTGCTGATGCCTGCCGTGCAACCCGCGGAACTGTGGCGGGAATCCGGCCGGTGGGATCGTTACGGCCACCTGCTGCTGCGTATGCAGGACCGGCATGCACGAGACTTTTGTTTTGGCCCGACGCATGAAGAGGTCATCACCGATATCGCGCGTCACGAACTCAAGAGCTACCGGCAATTACCGGTCAATTACTATCAGATTCAGACCAAGTTCCGCGACGAGATTCGCCCGCGGTTTGGCGTCATGCGCGCGCGCGAATTCATCATGAAGGATGCCTACTCTTTTCATATCGATCAGGCGTCTCTGCAGGAAACCTACGGGCGCATGGCCGACGCCTACGTCCGGATCTTCACGCGACTCGGCCTGCACTTCCGCACCGTCGATGCCGACAGCGGCGAGATCGGCGGCGCCCGGTCACAGGAATTTCACGTGCTCGCCGACTCGGGTGAAGACGCGATCGCCTACTGCGATGCCGACGGGTTCGCGGCAAATGTCGAACTCGCGCCGGCACTGCCGCCCGACGGACCGCGTCCGGCAGCGACGGCCGGGAGCGCCGCGGTGTCCACGCCGGCGGTGCGGACAATCGATGAGATCAGCCAATTCCTGTCCGTCGATGCCACCCGTTGCCTGAAGACGCTGATCGTCGACGGCACCGATGGTCCGGTCGCGCTGGTCCTGCGCGGCGATCACGAACTCAACACGATCAAGGCGGAAAAACTCGCGGGCGTGACCGCGCCGCTGCAGCTTGCATCGCCGGAACTCATCGAGCAGGTCACCGGCTGTCCGCCGGGCTTCATCGGTCCGGTCGGCCTGCAGATCCCCGTCTATGCCGATCATTCCGCTGCACATGCGGCCGATTTTATCTGCGGCGCCAACCGCGTCGACGAGCACCTGACGGGCGTCAACTGGGGTCGCGACCTGCCGGAGCCGACGGCGGTCGATATCCGCAATGTCGTCGCCGACGACTCAAGCCCGGGTGGCGGCCGATTGGCTATCGCTCGCGGAGTTGAAGTCGGTCACATCTTTCAGCTCGGAGACAAGTACAGTCAGAGCATGAATGCAACCGTGCTTGATGACGGGGGACGCGAGGTCCACATGCAAATGGGCTGCTACGGGATCGGGGTGACACGCATCGTCGCCGCGGCCATCGAACAGAACCACGACGAGCACGGCATCGTCTGGCCGGAACCGATGAGCCCGTTCGATGTCGCGATCCTGATGCTGAATCCGAAGAAGGCGCCCGCCGTAGCTGCGGCGGCCGAAACGCTGTGCGCGGAACTGGAAGCGGCCGGCATCGACGTGCTGCTCGACGACCGCGACGCGCGGCCCGGCGTGAAATTCGCCGACGCCGACCTGCTCGGCATTCCGCACCGTATCGTGATCGGCGAACGCGGACTGGACGCCGGCGTCATCGAGTACCGCCGCCGCGGGACGGGTGACGAGACGCGCATCGCCGTGGACGGCGCGGCTGCCGACCTCCGGGCGCGCATCGCACGAGACGGATAATGGTCCGGCTCGCATCGCTGTCCGGTTGGCCCGTCGCGCTTTGGTTGGCGCTGCTCGTCGCGCCGATCTCGGTCGGCGCCGACGCGATGGACCCCGCACTGCGCGAACGGCTGCAGATCGCCATGCAGGACCCGGCGAGTTTTCCGGACCGGTTCGACGCACAGGTCTGGCTCACCGACATGGCCAGTCGCCTCGGCGAGCAGGTCACGGACCCGAAAGAACGCGTGCGGATACTGACGCGCGTGCACCAGGAGGCGACGCGCGCGGACCTGCCGCCCGAACTGGTGCTCGCGGTCATCGATATCGAAAGCGCGTTCGACGCCTATGCGGTTTCCGTGGCCGGCGCGCAGGGACTCATGCAGGTCATGCCCTTCTGGCTCAACGAAATCGGCCAGCCCGGCGACCGACTCGTCGACATCGGCACGAACCTGCGGATGGGCTGCACGATACTCAAGTATTACATCGACATGGAACGCGGCGACCTGACACGCGCCCTGGCGCGCTACAACGGCAGTGTCGGCAGTCGTCGCTACCCCGAGAAGGTACTCGAACGCCTGCGCGCGCGCTGGTTCCAGCAGTAGCCCGGATGCGGCGCGGAGTCAGCCCGTGCCAAACCCGTCGGCGGCGGGCCAGTCCCCCCGATCAACGTCCTGCGCCTCGACACGGCTGACTTTTGCCAACCGTGGTCCGACCGCCAGCCAGCGCTCGAACTGCTCAATCGCCGCCGGCGCGCCGCGGGCCAGCACCTCGACACGGCCGTCCGCCAGGTTGCGTGCCGAACCCGCCAGTTCCAGTCGCAACGCTTCGCGCGCCGCACTGGCCCGGAAGAAAACGCCCTGCACGCGACCGGACACGAGGTAACGCTTGCAGATCGGCTCGCTCAAGGGTTTGCCCGGACGGGCTACGGGGATCGCGGTGATGAACCGTCGGCCGAGCCATTCGTTACAGACCGGCTGGCCAGGAATGCCTCGAAGGCGCGTTCCTTGGCGCCGATGGCCGCCTTGCGGGCCTGCCAGTAGGCATTCGATGTGCCTATTTCGAGATACGCCTCGGCGCTGCGCAACAGATCCTCGGCACTGCGCAGCTGCAGCGTCGCCAGCGCCTCGGCACCCGCTTCCCGGGCCGCGGCAATCGCCTGGCGTGCGTCGCTCATCTCCTGCACCGGCGGCGTGGTTGCGCAGCCGCCAAGCACGGCGATCAACAGCATGAACCCGAGCCATCGGGCGGGCAGGGAAACGACGGAATGGAGCACGATACGCGTTACCGGTTCAGCGAAACATCGCGCCGAGTGTGCGGCCGACAACCAGCCGCGTCAAGAACGCGGCGCCGGCCGCACCCCCGCACCATTCTCACGCGGCGCGCGATCCGCTTACAATGTCCCGGACCACCATCAGTGACCCGAGGTACTTTCATGAGCATCCGCATCTACCACAATCCTCGCTGCTCGAAATCACGACAAACGCTGGCGTTGCTGATCGACAACGGTTGCGAGCCGCAGGTTATCGAATACCTTGAAACCCCGCCCGATGCCGCCGACCTCGAAACAGTCATCGCCGCACTCGGCGCTCAACCGCTGGACGTGATGCGTACCAATGACGACACCTATCGGGAAGCTGCCGACGCCCTGGCCGGGATGGACCGGCGCGAGCAGATCCGCTGGCTCGTCGGGCATATCCACGTACTGCAAAGACCGATTGTCATCAACGGTCCCCGCGCGCGCATCGGTCGACCGCCGGAAGCGGTTTGCGAGATCCTGACCTGATGACCGAAATCCTGATCCTTTACTACTCGCTGCATGGTTCGACCGCGAACCTCGCGGCGCAGGCAGCGCGCGGCGTCAACGCGGTGCCCGGCGCCAGTGCCCGTGTGCGGACCGTACCGGCGGTATCGGCCAACACGCAGGCCGTCGACGCGCAGGTCCCCGACCGCGGGCCACCGTATGCGACGCAGGCGGATCTGGCCGACTGCGACGGACTGCTGCTCGGCAGCCCGACGCGTTTCGGCAACATGGCCGCGGCGCTGAAGTATTTCCTCGATGGTTCGGCCGGCGCCTGGGCCGCCGGGCATCTCGAGGGCAAGCCGGCCGGCGTATTCACATCAACCAACTCGCTGCACGGCGGGCAGGAAACCACGCTGCTGTCGATGGCCCTGCCCCTGTTACACCATGGCATGCTGCTGGTTGGCGTGCCGTATTCCGAACCGGCGCTGAATGCGACGCGCAGCGGCGGCACACCTTACGGCGCATCGCATGTGGCCAGCGAACAGGCGGCAACCGTGCTGACCGACGACGAGGCAGCCATCGCGCAGACGCTCGGGCGCCGGGTCGCCGATATCGCGGTGCGCCTCGGCCGCTCCGCCAACCGGTGACCGGACCCGGGGCCCGGTCGCAGCGCCTCGCACTCGCCGGCCTGCTGATCATGGTGGCGCTGCTGCTGGCACCGGAACCGACGGCGTGGTCGGCGGCAGTGGCCCTGCCGTTGCTGGTGCTGGCATTGACCGGACTCCGGCCGGCGCGCAAATGGGGCGGCTGGGTGGCCGCCGTCATGGTGCCGTATTTTTGCGTGGCCCTCGGCGAGGCGATCGCGAACCCGGTCGACCGACTCGCTGCCGGCGCGTTGTCCGCCTGTGCGGCGATGGTTTTTATCGCGGCGTTCGATTCCCTGCGACGCGCCGGCGTCAGCCTCCGGAGTTAGCGCGCTCGTCGGCAAGCAACGCGCGCACCAGCGGGATGGTCAGGCGCTTCTGCTCGGCCAGCGCGCGCGTATCGAGCCGATCGAGCACATCGAACAGGTGCGGGTTGCTGCGTTCGATACGCGCGAACAGGAATTGCGCGACCTCATCGGGCAGATCCAGTCCCCGCCACTTCGCCCGGAGTTGCATGGCGCGGATCTTGTCTTCATCGGACAGTTCATGGACCCGGAACGTCGCGCCGGACGTGAACCGCGAGACGAGGTCCGGCAATTTAAAGGCGCAATGCAACGGCGGTTTCTCCGCCGCCATGATCAGGCGCGCGCGGCGTTGCTTGATCTGCTCGAACAGCATGAACATTGCCTGCTCCCAGCCGGCGTGTCCCGCCACCCGATCGACTGCATCGACACACACGACATCGAGGCCGCCCATGTTCTCGAGCATTGCCGGATCGAGTCCGCCAACCGGATCAACCGGGATGTAGGCCGTGGTCGCGCCGCGCTGATGCGCCTCACTGACGCACGCCTGCAGCAGGTGCGTCTTGCCGCAACCGGGCGCGCCCCAGATCCAGCACACGGTGTGAGTCCGCACCGCGGCGGCCTCGCGGACGGCATGCACGAGGGCGCCGTTCGCGCCCGGATACCAGGTGTCGAACACGGCATGGTCGGCGAGCCGGACGTCGAGCGGAATCTGCTTCACGGGCGTGATTCAGACGCGCCGGGCAGCGACGGCTTTGCGGCTCCAGCACAGGACATAGTCGATACCGCTGACGGCGCTCGTGCAGAACACGGCGCTGCCGGTCAGGAGCAACGCGATCGCCGGTGGCCAGCCGAAAGCCTGCTGCGCAATAACGCAGACGACATACAACAACTGCAACCCGGTATTGATCTTGCTGATGCTCGACGGCGCCGGTTTGACGGCACCGATCAGCAACGTATAGGCGACGGCCCCGCTGACGATCACGATATCGCGACCGATCACGACGACGGTCAGCCAGACCGGCACGAGTTCGAGAGACGTCAGCGTCAGCATAACGGCCACCAGCAGCAGCTTGTCCGCGGCCGGATCGAGCAGACCGCCGAGTCGCGTGCGCCAGTCGAACCGCTTGGCCAGGAATCCGTCGAGACCGTCGGAAAAACCGGCGATGAAAATCAGCAGCAGCGCCATGGCGAAATCCCCGTCGCGCAACAGGACGACGATCGGCACGACCAGCAAAATGCGCATCACACAAATGATGTTCGGGATGTTTGCTGCATGCAGCATGACCGGCGACGTTCGGAAACCCATACTCACGGTCCCGCCAGCAGTTCGTAACGCAGGTCCGACCGCAACGCACCGGCGCCGTCGGGCGGCACATCGATCGGCCGCAAGATCCGGCGCAACGCGATACTGCGCATCAGCCGGTCGGCGTCGCCACGCACGATCAGTGACAAAAAGACGCTGCGATCAGCGACCCGGTCGACTGAAAAGTCCTCGACGACATCAAGCGCCAACAGATAATTGCTCAATCGGCCATACGCATCTAGCGAATCGACACCATCGACGCGCAGGCGTAACTGCTCCGTCGAGCGGCTCGACGTCGCCAGCCGGCCGGCGAGTAAATCGGCCAGCCGATCAGGGCCGCTCGCGATGTCGCCGTCCCAGTTGAATCGCTCGTCGGCCAGCATCAGCGTCCAGCGCACAGTCACGGACTCCGGAACGCGCGCTCGCGCGCGGCCGACCAGGATCGCATCGGCGCCGTATCGCTGCGAGGCCAGCAGCACCGATTCGGTGAACCCGCCCCAGACATCCGAGATCGACACGATGTCCAGTTCCTCGGAATCGACGAGCGGCAGCACCAGCGGCAAACCGCGCTCGTCGGCCGTTCGTTGCAACATGTCGCGCGCCGCCGTCAACCGTTCCGCTACTCCGGCAGCCGGCGGATCCCCGAAAGGATTCGCCGCACCACCGACATCCTGCGCGGCAGCCAGGATGTCCCGGGTACCGGTCCCGTAGTCCATGACGAGCCAGACCAGCGTCACGGGCCGCTCGTCACCCCAGACGGACTGCCCGAGTTCATCCAGGGTCCGGCGCAGTGCGACCCGGTCAAACAGCACCCAGGTCGAGCCGTCGGCGCCGGTCCGATATTGCTGAACATAGGCATCGGCCGGCGAGAACCGGTTCGTGACGGCGGGATCCTCGACGACATCGCGGCGACCCGTGACCTTGACCAGAACCTGGCGCAGCGCCTGACTGAACGCAGCGGTCAATCCGGCGGACGCGGCGCGCTCGATCGGCGCCTCGGCCGAGTAAAGATCGGACACACGCGCCGCATGCACGCCACTCGATCCCAGGCAGAAAACTGTCCACAGCCATCCGCACATCATTATCTGCCATCGGTTCATATGCTCTATTATACCGCCCGTAATTGCATCGACGGATAGCGGGCATGACCGGCGACAAATCTCTGACTTATAAGGACGCCGGCGTCGACATCGACGCCGGTAACGCGCTCGTCGAGCGCATCAAACCGATCGTCGGCACCACGATACGGCCCGGCGTGCTCGGCGGCATCGGCGGGTTCGGCGGGTTGTTCGAACTCGATCTCGAGAAATATCCCCATCCGGTCCTCGTGTCGGGCACCGACGGCGTCGGCACCAAGCTGAAACTGGCCATCCAACTCGACCGCTTCGACACGGTCGGCATCGACCTCGTCGCGATGTGCGTCAACGACATCATCGTGCAGGGCGCCGAGCCGTTGTTTTTCCTGGACTATTACGCCACCGGCCGGCTCGACGTGGAGGCCGGCGCAGCCGTCGTCGGCGGCATCGCCGAAGGCTGCCGGCAGGCCGGCGCAGCCCTGCTCGGCGGTGAAACGGCCGAGATGCCGGGCATGTACACCGACGGCGATTTCGACCTCGCCGGGTTCACGGTCGGCGTCGTCAACCGCGACGCACTGATCGACGGGTCCGCTGTCCGGCGCGGCGACCGCCTGCTCGGCCTGGCCTCGTCCGGGCCGCATTCCAACGGGTATTCGCTGATTCGCCGCATCCTGCAGGATCTGCCCGACGGCGCGGCGACGGATTTCCAGGGCGGGCCGATCGGCGCGCAATTGCTGACGCCGACCCGCATCTATGTCCGGTCGATCCTGGCGCTGCTGAAGGCCTGCCCGGTGCGCGCGATCGCCCATATCACCGGGGGCGGATTGCCCGAGAACGTCAATCGCGTGTTGCCGGACGACCTCGACGCCGTCATCGACCCGACCGGCTGGCCGCGACCCCCGGTATTCGAATTTCTGCAGACACATGGTCGCGTGGCCGAAGCGGAAATGCTGCGCACGTTCAACTGCGGCATCGGCATGGTCGTGGTCGTGCGGCCCGACGACGCCGACACCGCGCGGCTCACGCTGGAAGCCGGCGGGGAGACCGTGTTCGACATCGGGGTGGTCCAGACCGGTACGCGTCGCGTCCGGTTCGGCCGATGACCGACCATTCCGGGTCCGACCATCCGGGCAACGACGATTCCGGACCCGACGAACCAGGGACCGGCATCGGCGCCGGGATGCGCACCGTCGTCCTGATTTCCGGCGGCGGCACGAACCTGCAGGCGATCATCAACCAGGTCCGGTCCGGCGAACTGCCGATCCACCTGTGCGCCGTCATCAGCGACCGGCCTGGCGTACTGGGTCTCGATCGCGCCGCAACCGCCGGGGTTCCGACGCGGGTCATCGACTACCGCCGCTTTCCCGAGCGCCGTTCGGCCGACGAGGCACTGGCCGGGGAACTGGTCGCGTGCGAGCCGGAACTCGTCGTGCTGGCCGGCTTCATGCGTATTCTGCCAACCGACATCGTCCGCCGGTACCACGGCCGGATGCTGAACATCCACCCTTCCCTGCTACCCCGGTATCGCGGCCTGCACACCTACCGACGGGCCATCGAGGCCGGCGACCATCACCACGGGTCGACCGTGCATTTCGTGATTCCCGAACTCGATGCCGGTCCGTCGATCATCCAGTATCGCGTACCGGTACATGACGACGAGACGGAGCAGAGCCTTGCCGCGCGGGTACAGCAGGGCGAATACCTGATTTATCCACGCGCGATCGGCTGGTTTGCGAACGGCCGATTGCGGCTGGAAAACGGCGAGGTGTGGCTGGACGGGTTGCCGCTGGCCGAGCCAGCTCTTATAGAAGAATCTTAGAAGTTATCTATAAGCATTTGTTTTTCATGCTTTTGGAAGCGTAACGCCGGTCTGCCCCTGGTACTTGCCGCCACGGTCCTTGTACGACACCTCGCACGGCTCGTCCGACTCGAAGAACAGCATCTGCGCCACACCTTCGTTCGCATAGATCTTCGCCGGCAACGTCGTCGTGTTCGAGAACTCCAGCGTCACGTGCCCCTCCCATTCCGGCTCGAGCGGCGTCACGTTGACGATAATGCCGCACCGGGCATAGGTCGACTTGCCGAGGCAGACCGTCAGCACATTGCGAGGAATCCGGAAATACTCGACCGTGCGAGCCAGTGCGAACGAATTCGGCGGGATGATGCAGACGTCGGTCCGCATGTCGACGAAGCTTTTCTCATCAAACGCCTTGGGATCGACGACGGCCGAGTAGATATTCGTGAAGACTTTGAAATCGGCGGCGCAGCGCACGTCATAGCCGTAACTCGACGTGCCGAAGGAGATGATCCGGCCGCCGCCGTTCTCGCGCACCTGCCCGGGCTCGTAGGGTTCGATCATGCCGTGCTCTTCGGCCATGCGGCGAATCCAGCGATCGGACTTGATACTCATGCGAGTCGTTGGCCGCGTTATTCGACGACGATCTTGCCGAATGCCGCTTTACGATCCCGCGGTGCGGTCGCGAGTCGGGCCGCCATGGTTCGCGCGATGTCGCCATAGCGGACCGCGAGCGGCCCGTCGGGGTCTGCGATCACGGTCGGCGAGCCGCCATCGGCCTCGCGCTGAATCTGGGCGGCGAGTGGCAACTGGCCGAGCAACGGCGCCCCGGTCTCCTCGGCGAGGTGCGCGCCGCCGCCGCTGCCGAAAATCGCGTCCTCATGGCCACAGGCCGTGCAGACATGCGTACTCATGTTTTCGACGATGCCCAGGATGCGGACGCCGACCTTCTCGAACATTCGCAGACCGCGGCGGGCATCGAGCAACGCGATATCCTGCGGCGTCGTGATGATGATGACCCCGGCCAGCGGCGCCTGCTGAGTCAACGTCAATTGCACGTCCCCGGTCCCCGGCGGCAGGTCGACCAGCAAATAATCAAGGTCGCGCCAGTTCGTCGTGAAGGCCAGTTGCGTCAACGCCTGCGTGACCATCGGGCCGCGCCAGATCATCGGTGTCTGCTCGTCGACCAGGAAGCCCGCGGAATTGGCCTGCAGGCCGTGCGCCTCGAGCGGCTCGAACGACTTGCCATCTTTGGTTTCCGGACGCTGACCGCTCAGACCGAGCATTTTCGGCTGGCTTGGCCCATAGATATCCGCATCGAGAATGCCGACGTGCGCGCCCTGCCGGGCCAGCGCGAGGGCGAGGTTCACGGCGGTCGTCGACTTGCCGACCCCGCCCTTGCCCGAGGCGATCGCGATGATATTGCGCACTTCGGGCAACGGCGCCAGCGTCGTGCCCTGAACCGCATGCGCGCGGACGCGCCAATCCACCGTGACATTGGCAGCGGCGGTGCCGCACGCCTCGCCGATCACGCCACCGAGAAATTCGCCAAGTTGTGGCGCGATATCGTCAACGGGATAGCCGAGCGTTACGCGCACCGCGGGTGAAACGCCGCCCCCGGCCGGCTCGACGGCAATTGCGGCCGCCTGCAAATCCACTCCCGCAAATGGGACGGTAGCTCGATCAATCGCTGCTTTTACGGATGAAACGGTTACTTCTGACATGATTCGTGACGGGTTTAACAGTATCCGGACCCCGGGAAGCGAGACATTCTACATGAGATCACAGGCTTTCCGGCAACCGGACCCGCAGGGTCCGGCGCGGGTCCTGTGGCATAATTCCGACACCGCGCGGACGGGCGCCATGCGGTGGTGCGAGTAGTTTTGTTGCGGGTACGATTGATGCGAGCACGATAGGGGTCGTTCTCCGTTCTTGAATTGGGTTAATACACTGGTTGTATGAAATTTATCAGCTCATTACGGGCCGAAAGATCGATTGCTCAATTCCTGGGCGAGAGTGACGTCGACGCGCCGGCGGCGCGCAAGGCTGCCGAATCGCTGCGCAAGATGGGCGGCGGCGCCGTGCCAAACGTCGTCGATGCCCTCGCGACGGCCGACAAGGCCCAGACGATGGTGCTGATCGAAACACTGGCAGCCCAACTCAACGACACGACCTTCCGACAGTTCGCGGCCGGCCTCGGCCATTCCGAACAGCGTTGCGTGTCCGGCGTCGCGGCAGCTCTGTCGACCGGCACCGGCTATAACGCAAGCAAACTCGTCGATCTGCTCGGCGATGACGGCATCTCGAAGCCGGCGCTGATCGAGGTGCTGCGCGCGAAGAAAAGCCGTCTGAACGTCGGGCAGCTACTGGCCCGCGCCTACGAACTGGAACCGCGCGAGAAAGCCGCGCTGTTCAAGATCATCAGTGACATCAGTACCGAAGCGACCGTGCCAGACCTGATCGCGCGCATCCAGGGCAAGGATTACGCGGTGCGGGTGCATATCATCAATATTCTGTCGCGCTTCCACCGGCCGGATGTAGCGCATGCGCTCGAGCAGCAACTCGGCGATCCACACAAGTCAATTCGGCAGGCGGCGGTCACTGCACTGACGCGGATGGACGGGGGCGACCTGGGCATTAGCATCAAGCGTATCTGCGACCTGCTGCTGGACCCCGATATGGACGTGCAGAACAAGACCGTGGATCTGCTGGTCAAGCTGCGCAATCCGGAAACCATGCAGCATCTTGTCACGGTGCTGAAGGACGAGTCCGAATACGCGCGCCGATCGGCTGTCGAGGTGCTCAACGAAATCGCCGATCCGTCATCGATCCGACACCTCCTGACGGCGATCGAGGATGAGGACTGGTGGGTCCGCTCGCGGGCCTCCGATGCCCTCGCCGCGATCGGCGGTCCCAAGGTCATGGATGCCGTACTGGAATTGATTCGCGACGACAACGAAAACGTCCGCCGTTCGGCAATAGAAATTCTGAATCAGACCAAGGATGAACGCGCCGTCAAGCACCTGGTCCAGGCGGTCAACGACGAAGACTGGTGGGTGCGTGAACGCGCCGCCGACGCACTCGGTGAAATCGGCGACCGGTCGGCCGTACCCGCCTTGCTGTCGATGCTCACCGGCGACGAGCGCTCGGTTCCGGCCGCCGTCCGCGCTTTGGGAAAGATCGGCGGCGAGGATGTCGCGACCAAGGTTCTGCCTATGCTTAACCACAGCGAAAAAAATATTCGCGTCGAAGCGGTCAACGCACTGGCCAAGCTCGCCGATCAGTCGCTCGCCACCGCCATCAAGAGCAAACTCCAGCCGTTGATGTCGGGTTCCGACGAGACCATCGCCCGGCTGGCCGCCGATGCCGTGGTGCGCATCGACAACCGGTTCTCGACGACCGCGCGCCAGGCCGACGAGATCGCCAACCGGTTTGCCGAACCGGCGCACACGCTGCTGATCGAAGAAGCGCAGGTCGAACAGGTTGCGAAAGCGGCCAGCATGACTTCGCATCTGGACATCTCCACGCTGCGGGCCGGCGACATCATCGAGGGCCGGTACCGCTATATCGACAAGATCGGCAAGGGTGCTTTCGGCACGGTCGTGCTCGTCGAGGACACCGTCGTCGACGAACGCCTGATCCTGAAGTTCCTGAATGCAAACGTCAGTTCCGACGAGGAAATGATGCAGCGCTTCGTCCACGAACTTCGGTATTCGCGCAAGATCACGCACAAGAACGTAATCCGTATTTATGACTTCGTCAGCCTCGGCGGCAACTACGCGATCTCGATGGAGTATTTTCCGTCGCATACGCTCGGCGCCGAGATTGCCCGCCAGAAGCCGATGCCGGTCGAAAAGGCCGTCGGCTGGGGCCAGGATATCGCCACCGGCATGACCGTCGCCCACCAGGTCGGTATCGTGCATCGCGATCTGAAGCCGGCAAATATCCTGATCGACGACGACGGCCTGCTGAAGATCGTAGACTTCGGCGTGGCCGCCGCCGCCTCGTCGGGTGACACCCAACTGACCAAGACCGGGTATGTCATCGGCTCACCGAAGTACATGGCGCCCGAGCAGATTCTCGGCAAGAAGGTCGATCTGCGCGCCGACATCTACAGTCTCGGCGTCATGATCTACGAGATGCTGACCGGCACGCCGCCATATACCAAGGGCGACCACATGTCCGTGATGTATCAGCACGTACAGGGCAAGGCGCCGTTTTGCGAAGAACTGAATCCGAATATCCCGCCGGCACTGGCCGCGGTCGTCAAGAAGGCCATGGAAGTCGACAAACTCAAACGGTATAGTTCGATGGATGATCTGCGCCAGGCGCTGGCCGCGGCGGCGGCGTAGATCCCGAGCTGTCTTCCGTATGCCGGCCGTCTGGCCGGGGTGAGTTTGGGTCCGGGGCGCTATCCGTTAAATGTCCAGAATCGATGCCTTTCTGAAGCTTGGGCTGGCCCAGGGTTGTTCGGACGTGCACCTGGCCGTCGGCGTGCCGCCGATGCTGCGGATGCACGGCGACCTGATGCCGATCAAGTTCCGCGAACTCGGTGACGCCGAGCTCGAGAGCTATGTCAACGAGATCCTGACGAAGAAGTTGCAGGAGCAGTTCGCCAGCGGGCGGGATATCGACTTCTCCTACGTCTCCGAGGACGGCGGCCGGTTCCGGGTCAATATTTTCCGCAAGGCCACGGGTATCGGCGCGACCTTCCGCTTCATCCCGCGCCACGTGCCAACGCTCGATGACCTGCAACTCCCCGGTATCCTGGCCAAACTCTGCGACCATCATCAGGGCATGATCCTCGTGACCGGGTCGACGGGTACGGGCAAGTCGACGACGCTGGCGGCGATGATCAACCACATCAACCAAACGCGAAATCAGAACATCATCAGCCTCGAGGATCCGATCGAGTTCGTGCACGACAGTCAGCGCTCACAGATCATCCAGCGCGAACTCGGCACGCATCTGCCGTCATTCTCCGGCGGCATCCGGGCCGCGCTCCGCGAGGATCCGGACGTCATCCTCGTCGGCGAGATGCGCGATGCCGAGACCATTTCGATGGCGATGACGGCGGCCGAGACCGGCCACCTCGTCCTCGGTACGTTGCACACGACCGGCGCCGTCAAGACGATCGACCGCATGATCGACGCCCTGCCCGGCGAAATGCGCGAGCAGACCAAGAGTTTCCTCGGCCAGGGGCTGAATGCGGTCGTTACCCAGAATCTCGTCAAGACGCCCGACGGCAAGGGACGGCGCGCGGTGCTCGAGATCATGGTCATGACGCGCGCTATTGCGAAGATGATCGCGACGGATCAGAGCCACCAGATTCCCGCCCAGTTACAGACCGGGCGGGACCTGGGCATGCAGACGATGGACCATTCGCTGCTCGAAGCGATCAAGGCCAAACAGATCGACCCGGACGATGCCTACCGGTTTGCGTCTGACAAGAACATGTTCCAGAAATATGTCACCGATACCAGCATGCTGCCGCAGCTGGACATCGGCGCCTGACCCGGCTCCGCCAGCAGCATGAACCAGATCGACGACCTCCTGCGCCAACTGATTGCCCGCAACGGATCGGACCTGCACCTGATCGCAGGCCAGCCGCCGCGCATCCGGATTTACGGCGAACTGCAGCCGATTCGGTCCGAGCCATTGAGTCAGGACGAAGCGAAAGACCTGCTGATTACGATCATGTCAGCTCAGATGCGCAAGGATTTCGACGAACACGATTCCTGCGATTTCGCCTATTCACTGCAGGGCGAGGCGCGTTTTCGCGTCAACGTGTTCCGGCACCTCGGCGGCATAGGCAGCGTGATGCGGGCGATCCCGTCCCAGGCCAAAACGCTTGACGAACTGAAGATGCCGCCGGTCCTGAAAACGATCTGCCGCCAGACACAGGGACTGATCCTCGTGACGGGCAAGACCGGCTCCGGGAAATCGACGACGCTGGCGGCGATGATCGACGAGATCAACAACACGATCAACGGCCATATCCTGACGATCGAGGATCCGATCGAATTCGTCCACGAACGCAAGCATTGTCTGATCAGTCAGCGGGAACTCGGGATTCATACGCGAAGCTTTGCCGACGCGCTGCACTCGGGATTGCGCGAGGACCCCGATGTCATTCTCGTCGGCGAGATGCGCGATCTCGACACCATCAGCATCGCAGTGACAGCCGCCGAGATGGGCATCCTCGTCATGGGCACCCTGCATACCAATGGCGCCGGCGCGACCGTCGACCGAATCGTCAATACGTTTCCGTCCGAGAAGCAGAACCATGTCCGGACCATGCTGTCGACATCGCTGCGCGGCGTGATTTCACAGCAACTGGTGCCGCGCAAGGGCGGCAACGGCCTCGTCGCCGCGCTCGAGATCATGGTCAACACCTCGGCCGTCGCCAACATCATTCGCCAGGGCAAACTCGATCAGCTCGAGAGCGCGATGCAGGGCGGCCGCAAGGTCGGCATGGTCTCGATGGATGCGGCGCTGAAAACCCTGTTGCAGAAAGACATGATCACCGGTAACGCCGCCTACATGGCGGCCAATGAGAAACGCAGTTTCGAAGACGTCAAAGACCTGAACGCGTGACCAACCGGACTGACAGCCAGAGCCAAATAACCTCAGGCCAAAACATTCAGGGCCGGAAAATCCTGGTCACGAGCGCACTGCCATATGCGAACGGGCCGATCCACATGGGCCACCTCGTCGAGTACATCCAGACGGATATCTGGGTGCGCTTCCAGCGCCTGATCGGCAACGACTGCACCTATGTCTGCGCCGACGACGCACACGGCACGCCGATCATGCTCAGCGCGCGCCAGGCAGGCATTGCGCCGGAAGAGCTCGTCGGTCGTTATTTCGCCGAGCACCAGCGCGATCTCTCTGCCTTTCTCGTCGAATTCGACAACTTTCATACGACGCATTCGACAGAGAACCGCGAAATCGTCGAAGACATCTATGCACGGCTCGACGCGAAGGGACTCATCGCCCGGCGCACGATCGAACAGGCCTACGACGAGCAGGCGGGCATGTTTCTGCCCGACCGGTTCGTCCGCGGCACTTGCCCGAACTGCGGCGCGGAGGACCAGGCCGGCGACAATTGCGAAGTCTGCGGCCGTACCTATTCACCAAGTGAGGTAATCGACCCGAAGTCCGTCGTTTCCGGCACGACACCGGTACAGCGGGAGTCCGAGCACTTTTTCTTCCGGCTCGGCGCCTTCGAGGACTCGCTCCGCGACTGGACGTCATCCGGCCACGTCGATGCCGGCGTCGCGCGCAAACTCAACGAGTGGTTCGAGGCCGGACTGCAGGACTGGGATATCTCGCGTGACGCGCCCTATTTCGGCTTCGAGATTCCGGGCGCCCCGGGCAAGTTCTTCTACGTCTGGCTGGACGCGCCGATCGGCTACATGGCCAGCCTCGTCAACCTGGCCCGCCGCAAGCCCGGCACGCCGGATCTCAACACCTTCTTCGCTGCCGACAGCGACGCGGACGTCTATCACTTCATCGGCAAGGACATCGTGTACTTCCACACGCTGTTCTGGCCCGCCGTGCTGGAAGGCGCAGGCTACCGCAAACCGACCGGCGTCTTCGCGCATGGCTTCCTGACCGTCAATGGGCAGAAGATGTCAAAATCGCGCGGCACGTTCATCTCGGCCGCGACGTATCTGGAAGAACTGGATCCGGAAAGCCTGCGTTATTACTACGCGTTCAAGCTCGGCTCTGGCATCGACGACATCGACTGGAATCTCGAGGACTTCGTCGCGCGCATCAATTCCGACCTGGTCGGTAAATTCGTCAATATCGCCAGTCGCTGCGCCGGGTTTATCTCGCGCGGATTCGACGGCCGACTCGCCGACAAACTCGATGATCCGGAACTGTTCGACGAATTCGTGGCGGCCGGCGATGACATCGCAACGTCCTACCAGGCCCGCGAGTTCTCTCGGGCGATGCGTGAGGTCATGCGACTGGCCGATCGCGCGAACCAATACATCGACGAGCACAAGCCCTGGCAACTGGTAAAGGACGAGTCGCAACTGCCCCGTGTCCAGGCCGTCTGCACCCAGGGACTCAACCTGTTCCGCGTGTTGATGACCTATTTGCAGCCGACGCTGCCGGGCGTCGCCCGCGCCGCCGAGGCTTTTCTCGATATCGAGCCGCTGACCTGGCACAACCGCGGCACGCCCTTGCTCGGCACCGTCATCAACACGTTCCGGCCGTTGATGACGCGCATCGACGAAAAGGCCGTCGCCCGCATGGTGGAGAAATCAATGACGACCGTCCCGCCCGAACCGGCATCGCCTGACGGCAATACCGAGTCGAAGATCTCGCTCGATACGTTTCTCGGCGTCGACCTCAGGGTCGCCGAAGTGATCGCGGCCGAGGCCGTCGATGGCGCCGATAAACTGGTCCGCGTCACCGTGTCGCTCGGCGACGAGCGCCGCACGGTGCTGGCCGGTATTCGCACGGCTTACGATCCGCAGTCGCTCGTCGGGCGCCAGGTCATCCTCGTCGCCAACCTCGAGCCGCGCAAGATGCGCTTCGGCACCTCCGAAGGCATGCTGCTGGCTGCCGGCTCCGGCGCTCAGGAAATCTTTCTCATCAGTCCGGACGCCGGGGCGCAGCCCGGCATGCGCGTTCGATAATCAGGTGACGGTGCGGACCGGGATCACGGGCGCATGTTTGACCTGCTGCTGATTATTCTCGCGACGGTCCTCGTCAACAACTTCGTCCTGGTCAAGTTTCTGGGGCTGTGCCCGCTGCTCGGTGCCAGCACCCGCCTCGAGACCGCGGCCGGCATGTCGCTGGCGACCACGTTCGTACTGACGCTCGCCGCCGCGCTGAGTTTTCTCGTCGATCACTGGCTGCTGATCCCGTTCGAACTGGAATACCTGCGTCTGGTCTCGTTCATCGTGATCATCGCCGCGGCCGTGCAATTCACCGAGATGTTCGTGCGTCACGCCAGTCCGCTGCTGCACCAAGTCCTCGGCATCTACCTGCCACTGATCACGACAAACTGCGCGGTGCTCGGTGTCGCACTGCTCAATACACACCAGAGCACGCGCTTCGTCGAGGCCCTGGCCTACGGCATCGGCGCCGGACTGGGTTTCTGCCTCGTCATGATCCTGTTCGCCGGCCTGCGCGAGCGTGTCGACGCCGCCGACGTCCCGGCCCCATTCCGGGGCGCCGCGATCGCCCTGGTCACGGCGGGCCTGATGTCGATGGCCTTCATCGGCTTCACCGGCCTGTTTCGCGCCTGACGCCTTTCGCACGCCCATGGCGACGACGATGGCAACGGCGATCCTGTTCATGGGCGGCCTGACGCTGTTGATCGCCGCCGCGCTCGCGTTCGCCGCATCACGGCTGGACGACAACGCGGATGTCGCCGTTGAACGCATCCATCGCGTACTGCCGCACACCCAATGCGGCCAGTGCGGATTTGCAGGTTGCCGGCCGTATGCCCAGGCGCTGGTGGCCGGCACGGCGGCCCTGAACCGGTGCCCGCCCGGCGGCGAGGCCACGATACGCGCACTGAGCCACCTGCTTGATCGGCCGGCGCTACCGCCGGATCCGCAGTACGGCGAATGCGGACCCGCCGCGGTCGCCGTCATTGACGAGGCTGCCTGCATCGGCTGTGCCCTGTGCCTGCATGCCTGTCCGGTTGATGCGATACTCGGAGCCCCGCAATGGATGCATACGGTCATCGAGGCCGATTGCACCGGTTGCGAACTGTGCATCGCACCCTGCCCGGTCGATTGCATCACCCTGGTGCCACCAACCCGAGAAACCTGCGCCTGAACCGATGAACGCAAGCAGCGGATTTAACGCCCGGCCGCCCCGGCCGGCATGGGGCATACGACCGCCGCCGAACAAAGACCTGTCGCTGGCGCAACCGATCCGGACGATGCCGCCACCGATGCGCGTCGTGATCCCGGTCGACCAGTGCCTCGGGCTCGCGGCCGCGCCGCTGGTGACGGTCGGTCAGTCCGTCGCCGTCAGCCAGCCGATCGCGGCGGCCGGATCCACGAGCGGCACCGCGGGTCCGTGCGTGCATGCATCGATCAGCGGCATCGTGACGGGTCTCGAGCGGCGACCGGTCGCCGGACGCGACACGACCGATCGTCTGTGCGTCCTCGTCGACGGTGACGGTCGGGACGAGACGTTGGCGGCCGACGACAACCCGGTCGAGCCGCTGCCAGTATCACCCGACGACATCTGCGCGCAGATCGCCGCCGCCGGAATTGTCGGCCTCGGCGGCGCACTGTTCTCAACCGCGGCCAAACTCGGCAGCGGCCGGCCGATCGACACGCTGATCATCAACGGCGCCGAATGCGAACCGTACATCACCTGCGACGAGATCCTGATGCGCACGCGCGCGATGCATGTCCTGCGCGGCGTGCGAATAATGCAGCATGCGCTCGGCGCGACACAGACCGTCATCGCCGTCGAGAGCAACATGCCCGAGGCCCGCGCCGCGATCTTCGATGCGATCGAAGCCGCCGGCCATGACGACATGCATGTCTGCGTCGTCACCGCCAAGTACCCGGCCGGCGGCGAGCGTCAGCTGACCGAACTGATCATGGGCCGCGAGGTGCCCGAGTACGGCCTGCCGGCCGACATCGGCATCGTCTGTCACAACGTCGGCACCGCGGCGGCGGTCGCAGACCTGTTCGACCGCGGCCGACCACTGATCTCAAGAATCGTGACCGTGACCGGCCATGGCGTCGCGGACCCCGGCAACTTCGAGGTCCGCATCGGCACGCCGATACGCGATCTGCTGGCATTCGCGGGCCGGCACGACGAACCCGCCGGCCGAATCATAATGGGCGGACCGATGATGGGTTGGGCGTTACCCGGCGACTCGCTGCCGGTCACGAAGGCCACCAACTGCCTGATCGTGATGCAACCCGGCGACATCGTCCCGGACGCGCCGGAGATGCCGTGTATCCGCTGCGGCGAATGCGTCATCGCCTGCCCCGCCCGACTGCTGCCGCAGGAATTGTTGATCGCCGCGCGTCGGCATGACATGGACGGACTGCAGGCGCTGGGCATCGATGCCTGCATCGAATGCGGTTGCTGCGATTACGTCTGCCCCAGCCAGATCCGCCTGACCGACCGATTGATTGCAGCCAAAGCCGCCCACGCACAACACGTGGCCGGTTTGCGCCACGCCATGCAGGCGCAGCAACGGTCGGACGCGCGCACCGCCCGGCTGGCGGCACAACGGCACGCCGAGGCCGCTGACCTGGACCGGCAACTGGACAACACCGACGATGCCGACGCGATCGATGCCATCATGGCGCGCGTCCGCGACAAAGAAACCCACGCCACAGAATCAAAAGATGAGCAGGTCGATGATTAACGGGCCAAGCCGTCCGCTCCGCAATGACCGGCGCACCGGGCCACCCATTGGCGCACAAGCCCCGCACCGGACATCCCGGTCGTGCCGCTGACCACCGGGTCGGCGCCTTTCTGGCGCACGCCGGATACGGTGCCGGTGATCATGCGCCACGTACTGTATGCGCTGGTCCCGGCGATCATCGCCTCGGTCTGGTTCTTCGGCATCGGCATTGTGTACAACCTGATCGTCGCCGTCGTCACGGCGCTGGTCACGGAAGCCATCGCGCTGCGCCTGCGCGGCCGCCCCGCAGGACCCGGTCTTGCCGATTACAGCGCGATCGTCACCGCGGTACTGCTGGCGATGTGTTTACCGCCGCTGACGGCATGGTGGGTCACGGCAACCGGGGCCTGCTTCGCCGTTGCTGTCGCCAAGCATTTGTACGGCGGGCTCGGTTTCAACCTGTTCAACCCGGCCATGGCCGGGTATGTCGCCGTGCTCGTGTCGTTCCCGGACGCCTTGAGCGGTTGGCCCGCCCCGAATATCGGCGATCTCGACGCGCCGATACCGGGCAGCGGCGCCACGCTGTGGTTCACGCTGACGGGCCAGTTGCCCGGGGATCTGTCGCTCGATGCCATCACCCGCGCCACGCCACTCGACACGGTGAAGACGGAACTCGGCATGATGCGGACGATGGACGAGATCGGCACGAACCCGTTATTCGGCGATTTTGGCGGCCGCGGCTGGGAATGGATCGCCAATTTCGTCGCACTCGGCGGCGGCTGGCTGCTGATTCGTCGCATCATTCGCTGGCAGACACCGGTCGCGATGCTCGTGACGCTCGCGGGCATGGCCGCGGTCGGCTACCTGTTCGATCCGGCCCGTTTACCGGGCCCGGGCTTTCACCTGTTCAGCAGCGGTACGATGCTGTGCGCGTTTTTCATCGCGACCGACCCGGTTACCGGCGCGGCGACGAATCGCGGCAAACTGATCGTCGGCGCCGCTATCGGCGCGCTGACCTATGTCATTCGCACCTGGGGCAGTTATGCAGACGGCATTGCCTTCGCAGTGCTGCTCGTCAACATGGCCGTGCCGCTGATCGACCGGTATACGCGGCCGCGGGTATACGGCCGCCCGCCGCGGAGTCAGCAATGAACGCACACGATACGCAGCGGACGACGTCACGCCGCGGCGGCGCATTGATGCTGATCGTTGCCGCCGTTGCCGCCGCCGCATTGCTGGCGACCGTCAACCGGTTCACGGCGCCGCGCATCGCCGACAATATCGCAGCCGAACAACTGCGAAGTCTGCGCGCCGTGCTCACGCCGGGCAGTTTCGATAATGCCCCGCACCGGGACGTCATCACGGTACACGATCCCGAACTACTGGGCAGCGACGAGTCGCTGCCAATCTATCGCGCGCGAAGCGGAATACAACCGGTCGCCGCCGTGTTGACCGTGGTCGCACCGAACGGCTATGCCGGTCGCATCCGCCTGCTCGTGGCCGTCGGCATCGACGGCGAGGTCAAGGGGGTGCGCGTCGCCGAACATCGCGAAACGCCGGGACTCGGCGACCGGATCGAGGCACGCAAATCCGGGTGGATCCTCGGCTTCCGCGGCCTGCGCACTGAAGAACCAACGACCGATGCATGGACACTGGACCGCGACGGCGGCGCCTTCGATCGCCTGACCGGCGCGACAATCACGAGCCGCGCGGTCCTCGGCGCCGTGCGCAACGCCGTGCTATATTTTTCCGCGCATCGCGCAGAAATTTTTCCGGCAACCACCGAAAGCGTACCCCTGAACGGGGCGCCGCCATCACGCGCCGACAACATGAACCCGTCCGCCTCGAATCAGGATTCCATGCTCGCCATCCCGTCCTCACCGCACTCAATAGCCAAAATTCACCGGCATCCGCCGCAGGATCCGGCATGAGCGACACGGACAGTTTCGCGCAAATCCTGCGACGCGGCCTGTGGCACGAAAATCCGGGGCTCGTCCAACTGCTCGGACTCTGCCCGTTGCTCGCCGTCAGCAACACGCTGGTCAACGGTCTCGGCCTCGGCCTCGCGACGATACTGGTCATCTGCGCAACGAACGTACTTGTTTCCGCGTGCCGGCGTTGGTTGCACGATGACTTCCGACTGCCGGTCTTCGTACTGATCATCGCGACGTTCGTGACCAGCGTCGAATTATTGTGCCGGGCGTTCTGGTTCGACCTGCACCTGGCGCTGGGCATTTTTCTGCCGCTGATCGTCACCAATTGCGTGATCCTCGGCCGCGCCGAAGCGTTTGCCTCCCGACAACGCGTGTCCGCCGCACTGGCCGACGGCCTCGCCCATGGCCTGGGCTTCGCCGCTGTTCTGATTGCACTCGGCGGCCTGCGCGAACTGGTCGGGCAAGGCAGCCTGCTGGCGGGCGCCGAACTGCTGTTCGGCCCGGTCGGGCGCGGCTGGTCGCTCGAGCTCGTGCCGCAGTCCGGCGGCCTGTTGCTCGCGGCACTGCCGCCCGGTGCGTTCATCGGCCTCGCGGTGCTGATCGCCGCACGCAATGCGCTGACCCGGCGCCGGGCAAACGCCGGTCGGGTCACCGCAGCGGCGGCCGATTCATGAACGCGCACAAGCGCGCCGAGATCTACAGCCGCCTCCGACAAGCCAACCCAACGCCAACGACGGAACTGCACTATGACAGTCCGTTCCAGTTGCTGATCGCCGTGATCCTGTCGGCCCAGGCCACCGACGTCAGTGTCAACAAGGCCACGGCGAAACTGTTCCCGGTCGCCGGCACCCCGAGCACCATCGCCGCACTCGGCGAAACCGGACTCAAGCGCTATATCCGGACGATCGGCCTGTTTAACAGCAAGGCGCGAAACATCATCCGTACCTGCCGGCAATTGCTCAAAGAACATGGCGGCGAAGTACCGCGGACCCGCGCCGCACTCGAGGCGCTGCCCGGCGTCGGGCGCAAAACCGCGAACGTCATCCTGAACACCGCGTTCGGCGAACCGACGATCGCGGTCGATACCCATATATTCAGGGTCGCCAACCGGACCCGGATCGCGACCGGCAAAACGCCTCTGGAGGTCGAGAAGCGGCTGACACGGCTGACACCGGCGGAGTTTCGGCAAGACGCGCACCACTGGCTGATTCTGCATGGCCGCTATGTCTGCAAGGCGCGCAGACCCGAATGCGAACGTTGCATCATTGTCGATCTCTGCGAATATGGTGACAAGACCGGCGGCGCATGATGCCCGCCGCACAATATTGGGAACACCTGGATGCGTCACGGACAATATGAAGAAGAACCGACCGGGGAATTCAACTGGCGGATCGTTCAGGCGTTACTGCCCTACCTGATGCGCTTCAAGGGGCGCGTCCTGCTCGCGCTGGCCTGCCTCGTCCTGTCCAAGGCCGCGATCCTGGTCATCCCGTTCTTCCTGAAGGCGCTGGTCGACGGCCTCGAGACCAAAGGCGGCGCGACCATCGCCGCGACGCTGCTGGTCGGTCTCGTCCTCGCCTACGGCATGGCCCGATTTTCGAACGTGCTGTTCGGCGAAATACGCGACACGGTGTTTGGCCGCGTCACCGAGCGCGCGATGCGTTTTCTCGGACTCGAGGTCTTTCGCCACCTGCATCGGCTCGATCTCGATTTCCACCTGAACCGGCGCACCGGCGGCCTCGCGCGGGATATCGAACGGGGCACGACCGGCATCAGCTTCCTGATGCGGTTCTTCGTTTTCAACATCGCTCCGACGCTGTTCGAAATCGCAATGGTCGTCGGCATCCTGTTCTTTAACTATGGCTGGATCTATGCGGCGATCACGTTCGCGTCCGTCGTGGTTTACGGCGCATTCTCCGTCATGGCCACGGAATGGCGCACCCGGTTCGTGCGCGAGGCCAACGTGGCCGACTCGGCCAGCAACACGCGGGCCATCGACAGCCTGATGAACTACGAGACGGTCAAGTACTTCACGAACGAGGAATTCGAAGCCGATCGTTACGACCATGAACTGCAGGCATGGGAGACGGCGCGGCGCAAGAACCGCCTGTCGATGTTCACGCTGAACGGCGGCCAGGCATTGATCATCGCGATCGCCCAGACGAGCATGATCGGCATCGCCGCCTTCCAGGTTCGCGCCGGCGTGCTGACGCTCGGCGATTTCGTGCTGATCAACCAGTTCATGATCCAGTTATTCATGCCGCTCGGCTTCCTCGGCTTTATCTATCGGGAAATCAAGGGCTCACTGGCCAACATCGAGCGTCTGTTCGACCTGCTTGACGTGCAGCCGGCGATCGAAGACGCACCCGGCGCCACCGAACTCGCGCTCAAAGACGGCGGCATCGAATTCGACGGCGTCAGCTTCCATTACCGTCCGGACCGGTCGATCCTGAAAGACGTCAGCTTCCGGATCGAACCCGGTCAAAAGATCGCGGTCGTCGGCGCGAGCGGCGCCGGCAAATCCACGCTCGTCAAGTTGCTGTTCCGCTTTTACGACACCACGGCGGGACAGGTGCGAATCGACGGCCAGGACATCAGCAAGGTCACGCTGCAATCCCTGCGCCAGGCCATCGGCATCGTTCCGCAGGACACCGTGCTGTTCAACGACACGATTTACGAGAACGTGCGCTACGGGCGGCCCGACGCGTGTGATGCGGACGTCGACAATGCCATCAGGCTCGCCCACCTGTCGGAGTTTATCGCCAGCCTGCCACAGGGCACCGCGACGATGGTCGGCGAGCGCGGTCTCAAGCTGTCGGGCGGCGAGAAGCAACGGGTATCGATCGCGCGCACGGTCCTGAAGCGGCCGCCGATCCTCGTCTTCGACGAGGCCACGTCGTCGCTGGACAGCAAGTCGGAGCAGGCGATCCTCGCCGCGCTACGCGAGATCGCCGAGGAGCATACGAGCCTCGTCATCGCCCATCGACTGTCGACGATCATCGATGCCGACCGCATTATCGTGCTGGACCGGGGCAGCATCGTCGAGCAGGGCACGCACGACGGGCTGCTGGCCCGGGACGGGCACTATGCCGACCTGTGGCGTGCGCAGCAGAAGCGCCGCAATCCGGCGCCGGCATCGGTCGCCGACGAGGTCGAGAACCCGGATCAACTGCGCTAATTCGCCGCGGTCATGGCTCCGTGGCCTCTGCGATGTCTGCCGCGTCCGCGGCCCGATCGAAATGGGGTTTCCACAGCGTGATTGTGATCGGCACGGCCACATTCAGCCAGAAAGCCGTGAACATCAGCGTATAGAAAACTTCGGTCGTCAGGATCTGGTTCTGCACATACGCGATATCCATGACGACGAATGCCAGTTCCGCCCGACCGAGCATGCCGAAACCGATCATCATGCTCTCGTGAAACGAAAATCGACCCGTATAGCGCGCGGCCAGCGACGCGGATGTGATCTGCGCAACAAACAGGCCGACCGTCAGCACCAGTGTCTGCGGAATCACGGCGACGAACGTGGTCCAGTCGAAGACGATCTTGGTGCCGAGGTCGACAAAGAAAATTGGTCCGATCCACGAGAAAGCGGCATTGTCGACCACCATCTTCGTACGCCGGTAGGAGCTGCGCGAGGACTTGCCTTCGAACAGGAAATACTCCTCCCGCAGGATCAGTCCCGCCATGTAGGCGCCGACGGCCGGATGAAAACCAAATTCATGCGCGACGAGTCCGACAACGAGGGCGAACAGCAGTACGGTCAGCGTCGAATGTTCGCCCTGCCCGGTCGCCAGCAAGTCGCGCACGCCGTAGCGACCGATTAGCGGCACCCGCGCCATCCAGCCGCCGAGATCATGCGGCAACAGGTAGATGCCGAGCAGCGCGATGCCGCCGAAAAACATCACGGCCTTGCCGAGGATGAACGCGATGGCCGGGATACTGACGACGGCCTCCCCGGTCGCGATGGGCACGAGCACGGCAACGAGCGCCAGTGACGCCACATCATCCAGCACGGCAGACGTCATGATGCCGGTCGCCGCCTTCGATTTCTGCAGGCCGAGGCTCTTGAGCGACACCATCGTCAGCGAGACGGCCGTCGCGGTCATCGTCAGCCCACACATGATCGAGATATTCGTGTCGGACCAGTAATAATCGGCGACGGCATATGCCGTCATGAACGGCGCGACGGCGCCGAAAAAGGCGATGCCCCAGCTGCGTTTAATGCCGCCGATAAAGTTCTGCGTATTCTCCTCGAAGCCGAGCGCAAACATGATCAGGATGATGCCGATCTCGGCGAAGCCGCGAATGAACGGATCGCTGCCGGACGGCAGGATGCCGATGTTGACCATCAGCGAACCGAAGGCAAGGAAATACAGGACCGACGTCAGCTTCGTCTTCGCCGCCAGGACACTGGCAACGAACACACCCAACCACATGATGGCGAGTTGAACGAGCGGATCCACGCAACTACCCCATTAATCCTGCACGATTAGAGAACATACCGCATGACGGCAACCGGTGGGTAGCGTAACAAGTACCTATCCGGGCTGTTGCCGGGACAGCTTTCTTCGCGTGATTCCGGGGTTTTCCCTGGCCGGCTTTGAGACAGCCTGTCCCCCTCGGAAACGCCGCTCGCACGGCTTATCACTGGCTGAAAGGCCTCCGGGTCGCGGCTGAAGGTTTCCGAGGGGGACAGGCTGCCTCAATACCGGGACACATCCGTGGCACGCAAACGAAGCCATGTCATCGTGCCACCAGGATGCAAAGGCCTTGCGCGCGCGACATCCATGGGAAACCTTCCGGCTCGACCCGTAGCGCTTTCGGCCTGCTCTTATCCGGAAAAGTGAGCCCTGGTGCCGGTGTACAGTTTCTTAAGTTTCTTAAGTTATTGGCTGCATTGAGTCATGCCACGACCTAGGTCCGATGCCTATGCCGGGCCCATGGCTCGTCAACCCCGTATCCATTACCCCGGCGCGCTATCCCACGGTCAGTCTGGTGCCGATGTCCAGTTTCTCAAGTTATGGCCAGTCTGGTGCCGGCATACGGCTTCTTTGGACGCACTCGGGCAAGGCATCGCAAATATCGCGGAGATCGCAGGACGACCGCACCGATCGGAGTCGGCCATCAGTCAGGCCGTCAGCGCCAGACTACATGCATTGCGGCAAATAACTTAAGAAACTTAAGAAACTGTACACCGGCACCAGTCAGTACAGAGCCCATTCAGCCTGGAGCGATCTGTGAAAGCGGCGTTGTCGAGGGATACCGGGCGTACCAGGCCGCCCCGGGGAAATACCCAACGACGCAGGCGCGCAAATTCCTGCATGCTTGGAATTTAGGACTTTTTGGGGATATACAGGTCCGTCAGCGTGCCATCGAACGCCTCGGCCGCCATCGCGATCGTCTCCGACAGCGTCGGGTGCGGATGTATCGTCAGACCGATATCTTCGGCATCACAGCCCATCTCGATGGCGAGGGCGACTTCGGCAATCAGGTCGCCGGCATTCGGCCCGACGATACCGGCGCCGAGCACGCGCCCGCTACCCGGATCGAACAGCAACTTCGTCATGCCCTCGTCGCGATTCAGCGCCAGCGCCCGGCCGCTGGCCGCCCACGGGAACTTGCCGGTTTCGAAGGCAGTGCCCTGCGCCGCGGCCTCCGTCTCGGTCAGTCCGACCCAGGCGATTTCCGGATCCGTATAGGCAACCGACGGGATGACGCGCGCATCGAATGCGCGTTTCTCGCCGGCCGCAACTTCAGCCGCGACCTTCGCCTCGTGCGTGGCCTTGTGCGCGAGCATCGGCTGGCCGACGATATCGCCGATTGCAAAGATATGTTCGACGTTCGTGCGCATCTGCTTGTCGACCGCGATGAAGCCGCGCGCATCGACATCCACGCCCGCCCGCTCTGCCGCGATCCGGCCGCCGTTCGGCGTGCGCCCGACGGCCACGAGCACGAGACCATAGGTGTCCTTGTCCGGCGCGCCCTTGCCTTCGAAAGAAACCTCGATACCGGCGTCGGTCGGCACCAGACCTGTGACCTTCGTACCCGTCATGATGCGTCCGTATCGTGAGCGAATGCGCTTGACGAGCGGGCGCAACAGGTCCTTGTCGCAACCGGGCATCAGTTGGTCCAGTAATTCGACGACCGACACCTCGACACCGAGCGCCGCATACACCGTCGCCATCTCCAGGCCGATGATGCCGCCGCCGATGACCAGCATGCGTTCGGGCAGAATCGCCAGTTCCAGCGCGCCGGTCGAATCGATGATCCGTGGATCCTCCGGCCAGCCGGGGATGCGTACCGCTTCGGAGCCGGCCGCGATGATGCACTGTTCGAACGCAACAACCTGCCGCGTGTCGCCGTCAGTGACCTCGAGATGATGCGGCGACAGGAAGGCGCCGGTACCACGCACGACATTGACCTTGCGCTGTTTGGCCAGACCCTGAAGTCCTCCGGTCAGCCGCCCGACGACCTTGTCTTTCCAGTCACGCAGCGCGACCGGGTCGATGTCGGGTGCGCCGAAGCGAATGCCGAGGTCGGCCATCTCGGCGGCCTCGTCGATCACCTTCGCTGCATGCAGCAATGCCTTCGACGGAATGCAGCCGACGTTCAGGCAGACGCCGCCCAGCGTCGGCCAGCGCTCGATCAGCGTCACGTCCAGGCCGAGATCGGCGGCGCGGAATGCAGCTGTGTAGCCGCCGGGACCTGCGCCGAGGACGACGAGCCGGGTCGTGATATCGACGGGTCCGTCATAATCGCCGGCCGGGATCGCCGCGGCCGCCGCATCAGCCGGTGCACCGGCGGTCGCCGCCGGTGCGGCCGTCGCACCCGACCCGGCGGCGTCGGCGGACGCGGTGACGGTCAGGCGCACGATCGGCGTGCCTTCGGAAACCCGGTCGCCCGGCCGTACGCTGACCGATTCGACGGTGCCGGCCACCGGTGACGGCACCTCCATCGCGGCCTTGTCGCTTTCCAGCGTGATCAGCGGGTCTTCGGCCGCGACCCGGTCACCGGCGGCGACATGCACCTCGATGACCTCGACGTCCGTGAACTCGCCGATATTCGGCACCCTGACGTCGTGATGTTCGCCCATGACCGCCCCCGTCAACCGAGCATCAGCCGATCGGCATCGGCAAGCAGATCGGCCAGGAAGGTCGTGAAACGCACGCCCGTCGCCCCGTCGATGACCCGGTGATCGTAGGACAGCGACAGCGGCAGGATCAGCCGCGGTTCGAAGGCACCACCGCGGTAGACGGGCCGGAGCCCGGCACGGCCGACGCCCAGGATCGCGACCTCGGGCGGGTTGATGATCGGCGTAAAGTGCGTGCCGCCGATCCCGCCGAGACTCGACACGGTGAACGTGCCGCCCTGCATCTGTTCAGCCGTCAACTTGCCCTCACGTCCCCGGGCACTGAGTTCGCCGAGTTCCCTGGCGATACTCATGACATCCTTGCGGTCGACGTCGCGAATCACCGGCACCAGCAGACCCTGCGGTGTGTCGGCCGCGAAGCCGACATGGAAATACTTCTTATAGACGAGATTCTTGCCGTCTGCCGACAGCGACGTATTGAACACCGGGAATTCGCCGAGCGCGATCACGGCGGCCTTGATAATGAAGGCCAGCGGCGTCAGCGGCACGCCCTTGTCCTTCGCCGGCCCCTTGAGCCGCTCGCGCCGCTGCTCCAGCTCGGTGATATCGGCTTCGTCATGCTGCGTGACGTGCGGGATGTTGAGCCAGCTCGCCTGAAGCCGCGGTCCGGAGATTTTCTGTATGCGCGTCAGTGGCTTGGCTTCGATTTCTCCAAACTTCGCGAAATCGACTTCCGGCAAACGCGGCAGCGCCGAACCGCCGGCCGCAGACCCCGGCCCGGTCATGATGCCCTTGACGAAGGCCTTGATGTCTTCTTTAAGGACGCGGGCTTTCTGCCCCGTGCCTGTGACGCGCGCGAGATCGACGCCGAGTTCGCGCGCAAACTTGCGCACCGACGGACTCGCGTGTGCCGTGCCGAACGTCGCCTCATTAATCGGCGGCAGCGACGCTGTCGGCGCCTGTGCCGATGGCGCCGGTGTCGATGGCGCCCGGGCCGATGACACGGGCGCAGGCGATGCGGGCGTCGCGGCTGCGGACAGTTTTTCCGCCGGCGCGGCGGCAGCAGCACCCGGTGCCGGCTCGACCTCAATCAACAGGGCGCCCGGGCCGACCTTGTGACCCACGGCCACCGCGACATTCACAATTTTGCCGGCCGCCGTCGACGGCACGTCCATCGCGGCCTTGTCCGTTTCCAGCGTAATGACCGGATCGTCGACCCGGATGGTGTCACCGACCCGCGCCTGTACCTCGATGATTTCGGCCTCGGGGAAATCGCCGAGCTCGGGCACGCGGACCTCGATCGGGCCGGCTGCCACGGCGGCCGTTCCGGCATCGTCGGGTGCGGGCGAAACAGACGCGGGCAAATCAGACTCCGGCGAATCAGATGCGGGGGAATCAACCTGGGGCGCGGCCGGCACGGCATCCGCCGCCGTCGTTTCGACCACGACGACCAGATCGCCCTTTGACACGCGCATGCCCGTGGCCACCGCGACCTCGGCAATCGTGCCCTCGACCGTCGACGGCACCTCCATCGCGGCCTTGTCCGTTTCCAGTGTAATCAGCGGATCTTCCCGCGACACGGCATCGCCGACGGCCACCATGACCTCAACGATTTCGACATCGTCGAAATCACCAAGATCCGGGACGCGAATTTCGTGACGATTCGTCATTATCTGCTCTTGTCAGCCTTTCAGATTCAAAGAAACGAGATCCACCGCTCGACTAGCAGGTCACCGGATCCGGCTTGTCGATGTCGATGCCGAGCTTTTCGATCGCGGCCTCGACGACGCTCACGTCCAACTGCCCTTCATCCTTCAGCGCCTTCAACGATGCCAGCACGACGTGGCGCGCATTGACCTCGAAAAACTCGCGCAGCGCGCGGCGCGAATCGCTGCGGCCGAAGCCATCGGTACCGAGCACGACATATTGCCCCGGGATCCACGGCCGGATCTGATCGGCGACGATGCGCATGTAATCAGTCGCGGCGATGAACGGTCCTGACCGGGCCACGAGGCTCTGCGTCACATAGGAGTTGCGCGGCATTTCGCCCGGATGAAGCATGTTCCAGCGGTCACAGGCCATACCGTCGCGACGTAGTTCACTGAAACTCGTCACGCTCCAGACATCGGCCTGCACGCCGTAATCCTGCTCGAGTATTTCCGCTGCCTGCAGCACCTCGCGCAGGATCGTGCCGGAACCGAACAACTGCACGCGCAGCTTGCCCTGACCACCAATACGCATCTGATACATGCCGCGCACAATGCCGTCTTTGACCCCCGGCGGCATCGCCGGCTGGGCATAATTCTCGTTCATGCACGTGATGTAGTAGAACACGCGCTCTTCTTCACCGTACATACGGCGAATACCATCCTGAATCACGACGGCCAGTTCGTACCCATAGGCCGGATCGTAAGCAATGCAGTTCGGCAGCGTCGACGCGGCCAGCAGGCTGTGTCCGTCCTGGTGCTGCAGGCCTTCACCGGCCAGCGTCGTGCGTCCGGCTGTGCCGCCGATAAGAAAACCGCAGGCCTGCATGTCGCTGGCGGCCCAGATGAAATCGCCGATCCGCTGGAAACCGAACATCGAGTAATAGATATAAAACGGTATCGAATGCACGCCGTGATTCGCATAGCTCGTCGCCGCTGCCGTCCACGAACAAAAGGCGCCGCCTTCGTTGATGCCTTCCTGGAGAATCTGCCCTTCCTTGTCCTCGCGGTAATACATCAGCTGCTCGGCATCCTGCGGCGTGTATAACTGGCCTTCGGACGAATAGATGCCGATCTGTCGGAACAGCCCCTCGATACCGAAGGTACGCGCTTCGTCGGCCACGATCGGCACGATATGCCGGCCAATATGCTCATCGCGGACCAGTGTCGTCAGGATGCGCACGAACGCCATCGTCGTCGAAATCTCCCGCTCGCCCGAACCGTCGAGTTGCGTCTTGAACGCATCCAGCGACGGTACCTTGAGCGGCGGCGATTCGACCGTCCGGGCCGGCAGGTAGCCGCCGAGCGCCGTTCGGCGTTCCTTGAGGTAGCGAATCTCGGGACTGTCGTCGGCCGGCCGACAAAACGGCACATCATCGATCTGGGCATCGGACACCGGTATATCGAAACGGTCGCGGAACGTTTTGAGATCGTCCACGGTCAGTTTCTTCGTCTGATGCGCCGTCATCTTGCCCTCGCCGGCCGAACCCATGCCAAAGCCCTTGACGGTCTTGGCCAGGATCACCACGGGCCGCCCCTCGTGCCGGACGGCGCGGTGGTAGGCCGCATAAACCTTGAGCGCATCGAGGCCGCCGCGTTTCAGCCCCCAGATTTCGTCATCGGACATGTGCGCGACCATGTCCTTGAGTTCGGGATAGCGGCCGAAAAATTGCTCGCGAACATACGCGCCGTCACGCGACTTGAATGTCTGGTAGTCGCCGTCGACGCACTCCTCCATGACCTGATGCAACAGGCCCTTGTCGTCACGCGCCAGCAACGGATCCCAGCGCGAACCCCAGACCACCTTGATGACGGCCCAGCCGGCGCCGCGAAAAGCCGCCTCAAGTTCCTGGATGATCTTGCCGTTGCCGCGGACGGGTCCATCGAGGCGTTGCAGGTTGCAGTTGATGACGAAAATCAGGTTGTCGAGTTTTTCCCTGACCGGCATCGTGATGGCGCCCATCGACTCGGGTTCGTCCATCTCCCCGTCACCGAGAAACGCCCAAACCTTGCGACCGGCGGTATTGGCCAGACCACGATGTTCCAGGTAACGCAGGTAACGCGCCTGGTAGATCGCGAACATCGGCCCGAGCCCCATCGACACGGTCGAGAACTGCCAGAAATCGGGCATCAGCCACGGATGCGGATACGAAGACAGTCCCTTGCCGCCGACCTCGCGTCGAAAATGGTCCAGTTGGTCCTCGCTGAGCCGCCCCTCCAGGAACGCCCGGGCGTAGATGCCGGGCGAGGCGTGCCCCTGAAAATAGATCAGGTCGTCGTCATGCGCAGCGCCGCGCCCGCGCCAGAAATGATTGAAGCCGACCTCGTACAACGTGGCCGACGACGCGTAGGTCGCAATGTGACCGCCGTACTCGGGACTGCGCCGGTTCGCGCGCACGACCATCGCCATCGCATTCCAGCGAATATAGGCCTCGATGCGTCGTTCGATCGCGCGATCGCCCGGATATTCGGGCTGCTGGGTCACCGGAATCGTGTTCAGATACGCCGTCGTCGCGCTGTACGGCAGATAGGCGCCGGACCGACGCGCATGGTCGATCATGCTGTTTAACAGGAAATGCGCTCGATCCGGGCCATGGGCCCGCAACACGGAATCGATGGATTCCAGCCATTCCTGTGTTTCTGCAGGATCGGCGTCATCGAAGCGGTTAAAGTCGACCACTGGACCTCTTAAATGGGTGAGTTGATACGGCGGCGTGATGGATATTTTATAATCTTTACCGATGCGTGGCCGCTTTCGTGCAACGCGCGTCGGTGAAAGCCCCGGTATGATCGGGGTTTACTTCTTTGCGGTCAAGCGAACCCCAGATGCCTGAACTTCTCCCCAGCAACAAAAATCTGCATGTCATTCAGTCGGTTGGATTGGCAACGCCAGCCGCATTGGCGAAACTCGACGGCCTGATCGTCGTCACGCCGAAACGTATTCCGGCCAAACTGTGGCGGGAAATTCCCGGCGCCGACGCATTGGCCACGATCGCAAAACGCATCGGACCGAAAAAATCGGCACATTCGCGGCTCGCCAATCAGCGGGCCACCGCCGTCTGGCTGCAACGCATTCCCGTGCAGGACGCCGATAAACATCCGATCGATGCCTACGGATGGCTCCGGTGGGCAGCCGGTGTCGCCGCCGATGCGCTGGCCGACCGGCCGCGGCACCTGGGCATCGTCACGCCGGGACTGGACGACGAAACCGCTGACCAGGCGTACACGGCGCTGCTGCTGGCCCTCGCGGCGCACGATTATTGCGCGCCCGATTTCCGGCGCAAACCGCCGAAGAAAGTGTCCTTGAGCAGCGTCCGCCTGCTGGGACTGCGACGACAACTGGATGTGACCCGCACGCTGGCCGAGGCACGCGCGATCAACCTCGCCCGCTGGCTGACGGCATTACCCGCGAATATGCTAACCGCACGCACCTATCGCGATGTGCTGACCACCCTGGCGAACGAGTGCGGATGGCAGAGTGAATTTTTCGGTGTCACGCGCCTGGAGAAACTCGGCGCCGGCGCGTTCCTAGCCGTCGCCCAGGGAAATGCCGACCGGGACGCCGGTATCGTGCGCCTCAAATACCGCCCGCCCGGGAGCCGCTCACGGCCGAAACTGGCGCTGGTCGGCAAGGGCGTCATCTTCGATACCGGCGGCAATAACCTGAAACCCTTCAAATCGATGCTCGACATGCACCAGGACATGGGTGGCAGCGCCGTCGCGGTCGCCACGCTGCAGGCGCTGACCGATATCGGTTTCCCGCATCCGGTCGATTGCTGGCTAGCGATCACCGAAAACCGGATCGGGCCGGCGGCCTACAAGTCACGCGATGTCGTGACCGCGCTGAACGGCACGACGATCGAGGTCATTCACACGGATGCGGAGGGCCGCATGGCGCTCGCCGACACGCTCACCCTGGCCGGTCGCGAGGATGCCGGACTGATTATCGACTACGCAACGCTGACCGGCGCCTGCCACGTTGCATTGTCGGATCGCTACAGCGGCGTCTTCACGAATCGCGCCATGCTGAACGGCGCGCTGCTCGAGGCCGGCAAACAGTCAGGCGAACGGGTCTGGCCCTTCCCGATGGATGCCGACTTCGACGACGACCTGAAGTCCGGCACTGCCGACATCGCACAATGCTCAATCGGCGGCGAAGCGGATCAGATTCTCGCCGCGCGGTTTTTACAGCGCTTCACACCGAAGCAAACGCCGTGGGTACACGTCGACCTCAGCGCCGTCACGCGCAAGGGCGGCCTCGGGCAGGTGCCGACCGGGCTCAGCGGCTTCGGCGTGCGCTGGACGCTGAACCTGCTGCACGAGCAGGCCAGCGCCATGACCCAGGTGCTCGGCGGCGAGCTACCGGTAGTCTCGCAATGAATGCGCACGGACCGATAGCGACGCGTTTCCGCGGCTTTTTGCCGGTCGTCGTCGATGTCGAAACCGGTGGTTTCAACCCGCTGACCGATGCGCTGCTGGAGATTGCGGCCGTGACGGTCATACTCGACGCCGACGGCAATCTGCAGCGGGACGCAACGACGCGGTTTCACGTGTCGCCGTTCGCGAATGCGAACATCGAGGCGGCATCGCTGGAGGTCAACCGAATCGATCCGCATCATCCGCTGCGCCCGGCGATCCCCGAACGCGATGCCTTGCAGCGAGTGTTCCGCGATGTCCGCGCCGCCCTGCGCGAGGCGGACTGCACACGCGCGATTCTCGTCGGCCACAACGCCCATTTTGATCTGAGCTTTCTGAACGAGGCGGTCAGACGTGCCGGCATCAAGCGCAACCCGTTTCATCCGTTCAGCGTCTTCGATACGGCCTCGATCAGCGGCGTCGCGCTCGGCCAGACCGTGCTGGCACGGGCCGCCGCCGCCGCCGGCCTGCGCTGGGATCCCGATGCCGCGCATTCGGCCGCCTACGATGCGGAACTGACCGCTGACCTGTTCTGCAGGATCGTCAATCGGTTCCGGCCGATTTACGAGAACGGTCAGACAGGCCTGAATGATAATGATTCTCGTTGAATTATTACGGGGCCTCGCCTATTCTTCGATTCAGCGCAGCAAGATTTCGGCATAGCGCATCGTTCACATGGCTGACAGGAGGGCTTCAATATCATGAACCCATTAAATACCATCTGGGGCACGATCATCGCCGGACTGGTGATCGCCGTGGCGATTGCCATCGCCGCCGTATCCGTCAACATGGCCGACAGCGGCGCCATCCTTATCCTGATTCATGTCGCCGTCGGCATTACCTGGGTCGGAATCCTGTACTACTTTAATTTCGTCCAGGTTCCGGGACTCGCCGATGCGGCGGCCGACGAAGGCGGTCCGGGCGGCGCCGGCATCTCCAAGTACATCGTGCCACGCGCGCTGCTGTGGTTTCGCTGGGCGGCGCTGGCGACCTGGGTATCGGGCGCGATCTACCTGCTCGAGCGCGGCGAGTTCCTGAACGCATTCATGCTCGGCAACGCCGGCGGCGATACGAACCCCGTCTACGGCCTGACGATCGGTGTCGGCGCGTGGATGGGCACGGTCATGCTGTTCAACGTCTGGATCCTGATCTGGCCGAACCAGAAGAAGGTGCTCGGCATTGTCGAGGCCGGCGCCGAAGAGATTGCCAAAGGCAAACGCATCGCATTTCTGGCCTCGCGAACGAACACGATGCTGTCGATACCGATGTTGATGAGCATGGTCGGTGCGCACCACGGGTTCTTCCTGTAGGCAACGACGGGCAATGAACGAAACAAGGCCGGCATCCTGCCGGCCTTTTTCGACCTGTTGTTCGCGATTCCCGACGCGCTATCATGGCGACCGCAGTGACGGGAACCCGATATGACGCCGCCCGAACCAGACGCATTTGCGCAGTACATCACCAATTCGATCAGCGTGGCGCTCGCCGAAGACGTCGGGCCCGGCGACCTGACCGCCGGCCTGGTGCCGGCCGCGCAGCACGCCAATGCACGGGTCATCACTCGCGAGGCCTGTATCGTCTGCGGTCGACAGTGGTTCGACGAAGTCTTCCGTCAGCTCGACGCTGCCGTCAGCGTCCATTGGCATGTCGATGAGGGCGTCCGGATCGATGCCGACCGGCACATCTGTACCGTCAGCGGGCCGGCGCGCGCGATACTGACCGGCGAGCGCACTGCCCTGAATTTCCTGCAGTTGCTCTCGGCCACCGCGACGACGACACGCGCCTACGTCGATGCGGTCGCCGGCACGAACACCACGATCCTCGACACGCGCAAAACCATCCCCGGCCAGCGCCTCGCACAGAAATATGCGGTACTGACCGGCGGCGCGCAGAATCATCGCATCGGCCTGTATGACGCGATCCTGATCAAGGAAAACCACATCGCCTCGGGCGGCGGTATTCGCCGGACACTGGAAACGGCCCTGCGAATCGGCCGCGACGTGCTCGTGGAAATCGAGGTCGAAACACTCAATGACACCCGCACCGCGCTCGAGGCCGGGGCACACCGGTTATTGCTGGATAATTTTTCTACCGATGACCTCACTGCCGCCGTTCGGCTGCGTGACGACATCGCACCGGCCATCACGCTGGAAGCTTCCGGCGGCGTCACGCTGGACACGGTCCGGACAATTGCCGAAACGGGCGTCGACTTCATCTCGATCGGCGCGCTGACCAAGGACTGCCGGGCGATTGACCTGTCGATGCAGTTCGAACTGCACGATTGAAACCGGGACCGAAGCGACGACGGGCGCCTTGAGTTTGATCGCTGACCGCCGATTACCCGTTCATGCCGGCGAGATTAGCGGGCATTGGTTCGAGCGGAATACGGATGGGAACCGGGGAAAGCGCGTATGGCAAAAAGCGCCGGTGCGCGCCTACAGTAAATGTTTTGCAATCTGACCAGCGGAGAAATATCAAATGATTCATGAAGTCGAGGGGGATATCCTGCTGTCCGGCGCCGAAGCCATCGCGCACGGCGTCGCGGCCAATGATCCCATGGACCAGGGCCTGGCCGAGGCGCTGCACAAGAACTATCCGTCGATGCATAAGGATTTCCATCACTGGTGTCACGTGCAGCACCCGAAAACCGGCAGCGCCTGGAGCTGGAGCGGTGTCGGCGGCGTGCATATCATCAATCTGATTACCCAGGAAGGCGGGCATGACCACGGTACCCGGCCGGGCAAGGCCAGCGTGAGTTCAGTGAATCACGCCCTGCGGGCGCTCAAGAAGATGGTCGCGAAAGAAGGCTATGCGTCGGTCGCGCTGCCGCGGCTGGCAACCGGCGTCGGCGGTCTGGACTGGGCGGATGTGCGGCCGCTGATCAACAGTCAGCTGGCCGATCTTGACGCCGTAGTTTACGTGTACCACCAATATATCCCGGGTCAAAAGGCCGTCGAACCCGGTCGCTGATCCGCGCCGGGCCCGCACCCGGGCAACGCGAAGCCGCCCGCATCCCCCGCCCGCTCTGCTGCGGGGGTCGGGTGGCCGTGCCTGTTATTCGTTCGGGCATCTGCTATAGTGCGCCGCATCGAGCGCACTCGGTCTGCGCTCTGATCTCCGGCCCGCATCCGCGATCGCCGGATCCACTCAGATTTTCCAGCCTGGACCGAGCCGCACGCCGCAATCCCCGCGGTAATCGGATCAGGCGATTCCGGAGCATTCCAAACATGTCATTTACTCGACTCGGCCTGTCGGCCGAATTACTGCGTGCCGTCGAAGAACAGGGTTACAGCGAGGCCACCCCGGTTCAAACACAGGCCATTCCGCTGATCCTCGAAGGCCACGATGTGCTGGCCGGCGCCCAGACCGGCACCGGCAAAACGGCCGGCTTCACGCTGCCATTGTTGCAACGGCTGCAGACTACTCCCCGCGCCGGGCGCGGGCACGTTCGGGCGCTGATCCTGACGCCGACCCGCGAGCTTGCGGCCCAGGTCGATGAAAGCGTGCGCGAGTACGGCCGTCACCTGCCGTTCCGCACCGCCGTCATCTTCGGCGGGGTCAGCATCAATCCGCAGATATCGAAGTTGCGCAAGGGTGTCGATATCATCGTCGCCACGCCCGGACGCCTGCTCGATCATATCGAGAGACGGACCGTCGACCTGTCCGCCATCGAGATTTTCGTGCTCGACGAGGCGGACCGGATGCTCGACATGGGTTTCATCCGCGACATGCGCAAAATCTTTGCCCTGGTTCCACCGCAACGCCAGACACTGCTGTTCTCGGCGACGTTCTCGAAAGAAATCCGGCAACTCGCCGCCGGTCTGCTGCGTGCACCGAAGGAAATCCAGGTCGCGGCACGCAATACGCCGGCGGAGCGAATCCGGCAGGTCGTCTACCCCGTCGATCGCCGCCGGAAACGCGAACTGCTGTCGCACCGTATCGGACAAGAGAACTGGCAACAGGTACTGGTCTTTACACGCACGAAACACGGCGCCAATCGACTGGCCGAACAGTTGTGTCAGGACGGCATTCGCGCCGTGGCGATTCACGGCAACAAGTCACAGGGCGCCCGAACCCGCGCGCTGGCGGACTTCAAGTCCGGACAGATCCGGGTCCTGGTGGCCACGGACATCGCCGCCCGCGGTCTCGACATCGAGATGCTGCCCTATGTCGTGAATTACGAATTGCCCAACGTGCCGGAGGACTATGTTCATCGCATCGGACGCACGGCCCGTGCGGGTCAGCACGGCCATGCAATCTCGCTGGTTTGCGTCGACGAACGGGCGCTGTTACTCGATATCGAACGACTGCTGAAAGGCGAGATCGAGAAGGAGATCATCCCGGGCTATGAGCCGGACCCGCGGATTCGCCCGGAACCGATTCCTCAGGGCCGCAACCAGCGGTCGGCCGGGCGCAAGACCGGGCCGAAAACGGGCCCCGCGAAAGGCCCCGCCGGCGCCGCCCACAACAAGCGTCGGGCCGGTGGCGGACGCTCACGCGGCGCGGCGCACAGTCGCTCATCGGGCCGCTCGAGATAGCAGTTCGCTTCGGCGGTCATGGCGCGAACCTGCGCCGGGAATATCAGCTGTTGACGGCCCGCTGGATGCGTTGCGGCTCCGACACGCCGTATCCCTGTGCGAAGTCCACACCCATCCCTTTGAGCATCGTAATGATCTCGGTGTTTTCGGCGAATTCGGCAATGGTTTTTTTGCCGGTCAGGTGACCGATCTCATTAATCGAGCGCACCATCTCGCGGTCAATCGGATCATGCAGGATTTCCTTGACGAAGCTGCCGTCGATCTTCAGGTAATCGACGGGAAAATGCTTCAGGTAGCCAAACGATGACAGGCCGGTGCCGAAGTCATCAAGGGCAAACTTGCAGCCGAGTTCCTTCAGCGCATTGATGAAACGGCTGGCCTGCGCATAACTGGCGATGGCCGCGGTCTCGGTAATCTCGAAACAGATCTTCTCCGCATCGATGCCGCTGCGCTGGAACTGTCGGATCACGAACGGCAGGAACTCGTCATCGGTCAGGCTCTGGCCCGACAGGTTGATCGAGCACATTGCCAGTCGCTCGCGCTCATCCGCTTCGGATACGAGCCACTGCAGCGCATGCTCCACCACCCAGCGATCGATATTTGGCGTAATGCCGTAGCGTTCGGCCGCGGCGATGAACAGGTCCGGCGACACGAGTGCGCCATTCTCATCACGCATCCGCAGCAGCAACTCGTAGTGCGCGCCGGATTCCTTTTCCTGCAACGGCAGGATCGTCTGACGAAACAGCTCGAAGCGCGAGTCCTCGAGTGCGTTATTGATTCGCGCGGCCCACTGCATCTCACGGCGGCGGCGCATCAGGTCGATATCGTGTTCCTGGAAGCTGTGGACCCGGTTGCGACCCGCCTCCTTCGCGGCCTGTGCGGCGCTGTCGGCGGCCGTTAGCAACGCGGCGACGTCCTGATTCCCAGCCGTGATCGGCACGACGCCGATACTGACGCCGAGACTGAAGCTGCGTTCGTCCCAGGTAAATTTGTGGTCGCGGATGACCTCGCGCAGCCCATCGGCCGTGCGCATCGCCTCATCGAGGCTGCAGCTCTCGAGCAACAGGCCGAACTCATCCCCGCCCAGCCGCGCCAGCGTATCGCGCCAGCGAATCTTCGACTTCAGCAGCGCACCGAGCTGACTCAACAACGCGTCGCCGGCGCTGTGGCCACAACTGTCGTTGATAATCTTGAACTGATCGAGGTCGAGGTAACACAGCGCGTAGGATGTCTCCTGCGCCTTGGCACTCTTTAACGCACGCTCCAGGCAGTTCTCGAATTCACGCCGGTTGACCAGGCCGGTCAGGATATCGTGACTCGCGTGATAACTCAGGCGCCGGTTCAGCTCGCGGGCCTCGCTGACATCGTGGAACACCAGAACGCCGCCCGAGACATCGCCGCGGTCGTTGCGGATCGGCGATGCGGTACTCTCTATATAGAGTTCATTGCCGTCGCGCCGGATCAACAGCGTCGGGCGCACGGACTTGATCGAACGGTTGCGGCGAATCGCCACCGACAGCGGGTTCTCCAGCGGTTCACAGGTCTCCTCGTGGAAGCCGCGAAAGACCTCATCGATAGGACAACCGGTCGCATCGTCGACCTTCCAGCCGGTCAATCCTTCGGCCACCGGATTCATGTACTCGACGACACAATCGGCGTCCGTCGTCACGACGCCGTCACCGATCGACTGCAGCGTGATCTGCGCGCTTTCCTTCTCACGAAACAGCGCCTCTTCGTAGATCTTCTGCTCGGTGATATCCGTCTCTACGCCGATGAGCCGCCGCAGGCGACCCTTGTCGTCCAGCAGGCCCTTGGCCCGGCACTGCACCCAGCGCCATTCGCCGTCGCGGCGCCGCATCCGGTGGACGCTCTCGAAGATCTCGCCGTTGCCGGCCAGGTGCTCACGCAGCTTGATCTGCACACGCGCCAGATCATCCATATGCACGAGCTTCTTCCAGTCGGGCGCCTCGCGCTGCACCTCGTCCTCGCTGAACCCCATGATGGCGCACCAGCGTGGCGAGTAATGCATGATGTTGTTGAGCGCATCAAAATCCCACGTGCCGTCGTTCGCCGTACAGGAGATCAGCGCCTCGCGCTCCTCGAGATCAGCGAGGCTCGCATCCGTACGCAGTTGCGCGAGACCCGACGCGAAGCTCGTGCCGCACAGCTTGATCAGCAACTGATGCTCAACGCTCCATTCGGCCTGCGGCTGCCCGTAACAGAATGCCATGAAGCCCGCTTTTTGCCCGCGCACGTCGAAACCGACCGTCATCAGCGCGCCGATATGCAGGCCCGCCAGGATCGCGGCATCGGCTTCCTGCCCCGGCTCGGGTTGCCCGGTGTCAGCGATGCTGACGAGGCGCAGATGCCGGAGCGCACCGCCCAGCCAGGGTAGATCCTCGAGCGCGGTCCCCTGCAGCACTTCGGGATTACAGGCGGCGAACGTGGCGCGCGCGGACAGCACGCGATACAGGGAGTCGCCCCGCGCATCGAACAGGCCGATACAGACGGCGTCGGCACCGATGGATTCGCGCAGGACCTCGAGACCGGCCAGTAGCGTGACGTCGGCGTTCTCATCGCGCAACGTCTGCAAGTCGACAGCGAGCTTGGTGAATACGACGTCCAGGGTTCCGGCCTGACGACCGCCCCGGAGAGCCTTTTGCAGACTCGTCAATGTCGATGCGTGATCCAAGTCAGCATCGCCTCCCACTGCGACAACAGCCTGTGACGGTGAATGCCGTGTCTGCGCACAGCGGGCATTCTCTTTACATATTCGTGCTCAACGGACCACATTCTGCCATGGATTCATCGAATTACAAGATAACTCCATGAATAAAAAGTAATTAGCCGGATTCCTCCACCACGTTGTCAACGCTCGCGGAGCACCAGCGTTGTAAGGGCAGACTCAGTCGAAAAAGGATTTCCCCATGACGAAGCTCGACATCACGCCGGCGGCCGAAGAAAAAGCGCCGCAATATATCGGTCGGCTGACGGCGCGCTGGCGCCGGATCGGCGCACTGGTCCTCATCATCGGACTGTTCGGGTTGCTGGCCGCCTGTGGCGGATCGGGTGGCGGCGGCGTTCTCGGCGCCGGCGACTGCACGGATTGCGGCACCGTTCTTGTAACCGTCACCGATGCCGAGGGCGACTTTGTCAGTTACACCGTCGACGTTGCCTCGCTGAAGTTACGCCGCGCCAACGGTGACATCGTCGAGACGCTGCCGAACGCCGGCCCGCTGGATTTCGCCCAGTACGTCGAACTGACCGAACTGTTCACGGCAGCGCAGGTGCCTGCAGGCGTCTATGTCGCCGGCACGATCACGCTCGATTACCGGGCGGCCGATGTCCGGGTCGAGGTCGGCGGCACGGCCGTGCCGGCCGATGTGCGCGACCCCGAAGGCAACCCGCTCGGACTCTACGAACTGGAAATCGAACTGTCCGGCGACCGGCCGCTGATCGTACGCCCCGGACTGCCGGCGCTGCTGAACGTCGATTTCGACCTCGCCGCCTCACATGACGTCGACACCGCGCAAAACCCGCCGCTCGTCACAGCCGATCCGTTCATCGTCGCCGAACTCGAACCGGTCGATGAGAAAGAACTGCGGGCGCGCGGGCCGCTCGTGGCCGTTGACACCACCGCGCAAACCTACTCGATTCGTCTGCGACCGTTCCATCACCCGCTCGGCGACTTCGGGCCCGCCGAGGTGCATGTCGATGCCGACACAACCTACGCCATCGACGGCGTCGACTATACCGGCGCCGACGGACTCGCCGCGATGGCGAGCCTTGCCACCGGCACGCCGACGGTGGCCCACGGTACCCTGAATGTCGGCGCACGAGAGTTTACCGCCGCCCATGTCGCGGCCGGCAACAGCGTGCCCGGACACACCTTCGACGCGGCGATCGGCAATATCCTGAGTCGCGACGGGAATGAGCTGCTCGTCAGGGGCGCGACGATCGTCCGCACGTCCGGCAGCGTCATCTTTAATGACAACGTGACCGTGACGATCGGCTCGGATACGATCGTCAAGAAACCCGGTACCGCCGGCAACGCCACAATCGATGCACTGTCGGTCGGCCAGCGCGTGCAGGTTTTCGGTCAGGTCACTTCCGAGCCGTCATCGACCGATGTAGAACTGGATGCCACCCGGGGCCGCGTGCGCCTGCGCATGACGCATCTGGCCGGCCTCACGAATGCCGTCACGACCGGCCAGCTCAATATCGCACTGCAATCGATCGATCGTCGCCGCGTCGGAATCTTCGACTTCGCCGGCACGGGCATGAGCGTCTCGCAAGATGCCGACCCCGCCGATTACGAAGTCGCGACCGACACGCTCGGACTGACCGGGCTTACGACCGGTTCGCCGGTCCAGGTATTCGGATTCGTTCGTCCGTTCGGCGCCGCGCCCGCGGATTTCGACGCCCGTTCGGTGATCGATCTGACCGGCCGACGTGCCGCGCTGGGCCTCGGCTGGGGCGCCGACGGCACGATCGCCCCGTTCGCGAGCATCGGCGACGCCGGCCTGGTTCCGGACCTGGCGAACCCGGCGATCGGTGCCCGCCATCACATCCGGATCGGTTCGGTCATTATCGACCTGTTCGATCTGCCGGCCGCGCCGACGATTACCGGGGCGACGGACGGCCCGCGGGTCTTCGCGATTCTGCAGCAACGCCGGGTACGGGTTTTCCGCGACTTCGAACGGTTCGCCGACGCACTGGCCCTGCTGCTTGACGGCGCCAACACGGCGCGGTTCATGCACACTGCCGGCGGCTATGACCAGGGTCAAAACGTCTTCACGGCGCGTTTCATCGGCGTGCATATCGAAGCGCCGGGCAGCGGGCCGTAACAAAGCCCCGTGCCTCCCCCGTGCGGGTCCACGATGCCTTTTCGTGGGCCCGCTTTTTTATGTCGACAACCGGCTCAGGCGGCTACGGATGCATCGGTCCGCAAAGGGATCGCAACCCCCAGGAGATCAGTCACCCACGCCAACCATTCCGCCGGCTCCCGCGATACCGGTGAGATTGACGGGCTAACCATGCGCGATCGGGTCTGTCGAGAAAATATAGTCCTTGAGCTCTTTGTCGAATGCCGGATCCCGACGACGTATCCACTCCAGAACCATCGCGGCATGCTCTTTTTCTTCATCGCGATTATGCGCAAGGATCGCACGCAATTCGTCGTCCTTGCAGGCATCGACCCGCTGGTTATACCAGTCAACGGCCTCCAGCTCTTCCATCAGGGACGTGATCGCGCGATGCATATCTCGCGTTTCGTCCGACAACTCCTGGATAGGCTCGTGATAGCCTTCATTCGCCATTTTCTTTCTCCATTTGTAATGCTGTGGTCTTTGAAATTTGGGGATTGTTTACCGATCTCTCAAGATGCAGAGCCCGAAAATGCTGGAAATTGGTTTAGAAATTGGTGTCAGACACCACTGCTGTCCCACAACCTTGCACATCCTGTCAGGCTGGCATGACGGAGCGGCACCTTTCCGAGACTGTGGCCCGCAGGGACGCGGGCCCCAAGCCCACATGGACGTGTTCACGGCGTGTCTCGGAAAGGT
>JAJFJS010000085.1 GCA_021773815.1 Gammaproteobacteria bacterium | reverse complement strand
GTGGCTCGGGCGGCTGAAGGTTTCCGAGGGGTACCCGACGCCAAAGACCTTCGACACTGGTGTGGTACGCCGCAACCACCAAAGTGCGACGCGCCCATCTCCTGGGGCCATTTCCGGGGGGCATTTCCGGTGAACGGCCGGATCCAGTGGTGAAAAACAGCACCCGGAACGCGATATGTCCGAGGGCGAGGGAAAGACCGGGGAAGAACCCGGGGCAAGCTGACTTGCTTCTCCCGGAATTAAGGCGACAGTTTACTTATCTCCCATCAAACCAAGTCAATGACGTTGGGGACCCGATTGGAGATAAGTAAACTGTCGCCTTAATTCCCCCGCTAATTCTGACCCTCTGCCTCCGCAGAGATCGTCCCGCGTTGCCAGGCGAGATCGGCGGCCAGGTATCGGTCGATGACTTCGATCACGCGCCGATAGATCGATTCCGGCGCGGAACGCGCGACGCTGTCGGCCAGTTCGGGCACCCAGCGAACGAGGTGGCGCTCGGAAAAATCGGCCTGCGCAAGCTGGTATGACGCCGCGTCGTCGCCCGCAGATGCCTCCCGGAAACAGAGGAAATGCATGAACTCCAGTTCGACAGACAGGTGGTCCGGCGCCCAGGCAAACTTCTCGTCGAGCAAATAATTGAAGTAACCGTAGAACCGCACGAGATCCTCGCGCGTGCCCTTGCGCTGGCCCGTCTGCAGGTCCTCGCGGATCGGACACGGCGGCCCTTCGCTGCCAACCTCGAACAATCCGCTGTATTCGCGTTTGAGCGTATCGAGATCCCGTTCCGTGAATTCGCGCAACAGCCCGTCCAGGCCACTCGCCGCATCGAGCGACGCACCGGCTCCCAGCCTGTCGCGCAACGCGGGTCGCGGATCGACATCGTGGGGTGAGCAGACGAGTTCGGACAGTGCCGCGTAGCAGGCACAGCGCAGCGCCGCCGTTCGCTCCGTTTCGCGATCGTGAACGAAGCGCGTCGTACCGGCCGCCTGCCCTGCCGGCCCCGTCATGGTGATGACCCCGGCAACGTGGCCCGATCTGCAGCGTCGATGTCGCACATGAAACGCCTGCCGACCGGATGCAGCACGCGCGGCCGGACAACCATTCTGCATGTTTTTCTGGGCACCATTGATTGAGCCTACCGACCGGATTTCGATCGTGTGTTGACTATTGTCATCTTACCGTGGGTCATCTTACGGCGGGTCATCTTACGGCAGGTCGTCTTACTTTGGGCCATCGCGCCGCGGGGCAAAGGAAGCGCACCACCGGCAATATTGCACGGGGATCCGGAGCGGTGAAACGGATGAGCTGTCAACGGCGGCGGCACGCCGACACCATGCGGCGAAAAAAGCCGGATTCCCGGGTCGTGTTCCGGCTAAAATTCTCCGCACGATGATCAGTTTTCCAGATGCACAACGCCTTATCGCCGAAACCTGTCGGCCGCTGGCAGCACGGACCACTTCGCTGGAGGATATGCCGGGCGCCGCGCCGGCCGCCGACGTGCACAGCCTGATGAACGTGCCGTCGTTCGACAATTCCGCGATGGACGGCTTCGCGCTGCGCGCCGCCGACACGGCCGGCGCGAGCGCCGATCATCCCGTCACGCTGTCCGTCCACGGCACCGTTGCGGCGGGCCAGGCACCGGCCGACGGTCTCGCAGCACACGCCGTCGAGATAATGACCGGGGCGCCGGTGCCGCACGGCTACGACACGGTGATCCCGGTCGAGCGCGTCGATGCCGAACGCACATCTGACGGCACAGCCGTGCGGATCCGGCTCGTCGAGCCGGTCCCCGCCGACCGGCATGTGCGCCGGTCCGGCGAAGATTTCACGCGCGGCGCACGTATTCTGGGTCGCGGGCAACGGGTCGAACCCCATCACCTCATGGGGCTCGCGGCTACCGGCATCGACCGGCTCGACGCGCTGCCACGGCCGACGGTGGCACTGCTGACAACCGGCAGTGAACTGGCCGCATCCGGAATTCCGGCGGGCGGCGGCATGATCCGCGACTCCAACGGACCCTACCTGCGTTCGTTCTTCGCCCGGGCGGGTCTGGAACTGGTCGACTCCCGGTCCGTTGCGGATAACCCGCGGGATTTACACGCCGCCATCGAAGCTTGTGGCGAATCCGCGGATATTGTTATGACGACCGGCGGCGTGTCGGCGGGACGCTTCGACCTCGTACCCGCAGCGATCGAAACGCTGGGCGGCGACATCATTTTTCACCGGGTCGCGATGCGTCCCGGCAAGCCGCTGTTGTTTGCCCGACTCGCGAACGGGCGAATCTTTTTCGGGCTGCCCGGCAATCCGATTGCGGTCGCCGTCGGCGTGCGTTTCTTCGTCATGGCCGCGGTCGCGCATCTGCAGGGTCTGGCCGGCGAACGCTGGCTCCCGTCGCGCTGTGCGGCACCGATTAGCAGCAAGGAAAACCTGACCTTTTTCGGCAAGGCCCGTGTCGATATCGACGCGGACGGGCAACTGCAAACCAGGCTACTGCCCGGGCAAGAGTCATTCAAGATCCATTCGCTGATGCGTGCCAACTGCTGGGCCATCGTGCCCGAAGGCACGGCGGACGTGGCGGTTGGCGAACGTGTCGATATCGCACCGCTGTACCCCGACAGTTTTCTGCATGGCGCCGCCGATCAGCGGAATGAAGGGGACAGTTAACTTACCCCCCCACACGGAAGGTCGGTGACTGACAGGAATCCGGAATTAAGGGGAATTAAGGGGACAGTTTATTTATCTCCTCGGCCGTGGAAGCCGGGTTTCAACCGGGCGGTTCCGGAGATAAGTACACTGTCCCCTTAATTCAGAGACCGACCTGCGCGAGGATGAAATCCGTGATCGCGGCGACGTCGCCCCGATCGAGGATCGGCACCGGTGCATCCGGCACGTCGCCGTCGCTGACGATTGCCCGCACCGAGTCGTGTTCGGCGGCAATCAGCGGCGCGTCCGACCCGACCCGGCGAATTTCCAGCTTCGGATGGTCGCCGTGCTTGAAGCCCTCGACAAGCACGAGATCGACATCCGTGGCGACATGCGTGAGCAGTTCATCCAGCGACGGCTCGGGCCGCTCGGCCAGCTCGACGATGTGCGCCCAGCGGCGCGACGAAGCCACGATGACCTCGCAGGCACCGGCGCTGCGATGCTGGTGGCTGTCTTTGCCGGGTTGATCGATATCGAAATCGTGGTGGGCATGCTTGACCGTCGCGACCCGCAGGCCACGCCGCGTCAGGTCGCGGACGAGATCGACGACGAGCGTCGTCTTGCCGGCATTCTTGTAACCGGCAACGCCGAAAACCTTCATGTCGGAATCCACGCTGGGCCCACCGGCGAGGGTGCGCCATTGAAGTTGCCGGCTTTCGGCGCTGCGGGGGAATTAAGGGGATAGTTTCCTTAATTCCCCCGCCGCCACCTTTAGACCTGCCGGTCGATCAGGGCTTGGCAGCCCAGACGCTGCACCAGCCTGCCGAGGCAACGACCTTGCCCGGGAAGATGCCACACGGCCGGTACGCCGCGCCTTCATCGCCCTGGATCTGGATACAGTTGTCACAGGTCTGGCCGGCCTGGTAGCGAGCTGCCGCCGGGTTTGACTTGTCCAGGTTGGCCGGATCTTCGACATAGACCAGCGCCTTGGCGGTCGGGTCATTCGGATCGAGCTTCGGCGCGTCCGCGGCCAGGGCTTCCTGCTGCAGGACGACCGCGCTGGCCGGCAATGCAGCCGCGATGGTCTTGAGAAGAGTTCTGCGCGTCAGATTTTTTTCCACGATGATGAGTCCTCGGTTATCACTGGCTTGGCGGAACAGAGCTCGCACAATGCGCGTGCGGCCATCCGCGGCGGGAGTCTAGCACCGGCGCGAAAGTGACGCATTAGTAAAACCACCTAAGTCTTGCGGCCGCGATCGACCGCAGCCGCCGTGCCCCGCTAGTGCGATCATCATTCTTCAGCTGCAACCAGTCGGCGCGCCGCCCGTTCATCGATCAGCGCTGCCACCCGCGCCAGCGTCGGTGACCCGGGATGCAGCGCCAGGCCACGGTCGACATCGGCACGCGCCGCGGTAATCCGGCCCAGACCGAGCAATGCCAGCGCACGATTGTTGAAAACTCGCCAGTTTTGCGCCCGGATTTCGAGCGCCCGGTCACAGGCCACCAGTGCCTCGGCATATTGGCGCACGCCGACATAACCGGCGCACAGGTTATTGTAAACACCGGACCTGTCGTGCAGGGACACGACTGACCGCGAGCCGTCCAGCGTCAGTTGCAGCCCCTGCGCATAATCGCCGGCGCGCAGCGCTCGCTCACCCGCCGCGAGTTGCTGATTCGTGCCGATCACCGTTTCGTTGACGCGGTCCGCAGCAGCCGGCCCGGTCAGACCGAGCAGCAGCCAACCCACCATTGCACCACGCATCATGATCGCGCTCCGCTGGCCCGGAAATCTCACCAGCATCCCGAGAGCCGGCGCCGCTATGCACTCAACCGGCGGATCCGGGCCAGGCCGGCGGCGGAAACGCGGCGGCAGTCTGTGAAACTGACCACTGCGCGCTTTTCTCTGCCGTTCGTTCCGTTGCTGACCGGACCACCATCGGCCGGCTGGGCTGGTGAGATTTCCGGACTGGCAACCGATTCTACGGTATTCGGGTCAGGCCACCGCGCACACCTGCGCCAAAATCGTCGCCAATCCCACCCGGGCGCCAGGTGTTACAAAAAGTTACAAGCCGCAGGAGCTCGACAGATGACATGTATACTACTGTATTTATTAGACTTTATCGTAATCCCCCAACGCCCGTTCCGAACAGGTCGGCACGGGCTGGTGGCGAGACCATGGGTCCATGGCTACCCTATCGCTCCGATATAACGGGCCCGTCCCGCGCCAAAATTCCTATATATGTGATTTTTTTACCATGGATATCAAAACATTGTGCCTTGGCCTGCTCTGCCGCGACGACGCCAGCGGCTATGACCTGAAAAAGCAGTTCGAGTCGACGTTCAAGCATTTCTACCCGGCCGGGTTCGGGTCGATCTATCCCAGTCTTGCCGACCTGGCAGACCGCGGCCTCATCACCTGCCGCTCGATGCCCCAGGACAAAAGGCCGGACCGCAAGGTCTACCGAATCACCGATGAGGGCCGCACAACCTTCACGAAAGCGTTGTACCGGGCCGCACCGGAACACAAGCTGCGCTCCGAGTACCTGGTCGTCGCGTATTTCGCCGACTATGTCGACGACGACACACTGGACGTCATGCTGACCGACTGGCAGCGGACGCTTGACGAAAGCGTTTCGCGGTTCGACTCGATGTCCGGCGGCGGCAACGGACTGTCGCCGCGCAAGCGATTTGTCATCGGCTTCGGCAAGGCCGTGACACAGGCGATGGCAGACTACATCCACAATCACCGGGCATTGCTGACCGACATCGATTCGGCTTCCCGGTCGCGGCGAACCGAATCCGACAGCGTCCGGCCCGCGAAAAACATCGAGACACGACCATGAGCCTGCGCAACATCATCTCCCAACGACCGTGGATCCTCGCCGTCGGGGCCTCTCTGCTCGTCGTCCTGTGGATGTACTCAGGATCGTTCGACAAGACTGAAACCGTCGAATCTTTCAGCAATATCAAGATCAGCGGCGCGGGCGCCGAGCCCGGTGCCCTGCCACGCGTACAGGTCCAGAACCGGTTCGCTGAACCGGTCACCAGGCACATCAGCGTGTACGGTCAAACCGCGCCGGCTCGATCCGTCGAGATCAACGCCGAAACCGAGGGACGCGTCATCTCTGTCGCGGGGATTCGCGGCCGGCGCCTCGCCGCCGGCGACGAGATCCTGCGCCTGGACATGCGCGACCGGCAGGCACGACTGGCGCAGGCGCGCGCCGGCGTCACCGAGCACCGCACGAGTTATGAGGCGCAAATAAAGCTCAAGGATCAGGGCTACGTTTCAGAAACGCAGATAGCCGAAACGTTCGCCCGCCTCGAGAACGCCAGGGCCGAACTGACGCGCGCGGAACTCGACCTGGAGTACATGGTGATCCGCGCGCCGTTCGACGGCGTCCTGCAGGATCGTACCGTCGAGGTCGGCGACTTTGTCCGGGCCGGAGATGCCGTTGCGACGTTTGTCGACAACACCAGCATCATCGTCACCGGCACAATCGCCGAGCAAGAGGCCCGCTACGTCAGCACAGGCGGCGCCGGCACCGCGCAGCTGGCTACCGGGCAAGAGGTTGCCGGGAGTATTCGCTATATCTCCCCGGTCGCCGATCAGTCCACGCGCACCTTCATGGTCGAACTGGCCGTGCCAAATCCGGACGGTAACCTGCCGGCCGGCGTCACGGCCGAGATGCAACTGCCGGGCGGACAAACGCTGGCGCAGAAAATCTCGCCGTCGCTGCTGACGCTCGATTCTGCCGGCGTCATCGGCGTGAAGATCATCGATGAACTCAACCGCGTCGAGTTCTACCCGGTGGAACTGGCCGTATCGACACCGGACGGCGTCTGGGTCACCGGCCTGCCCGCAGCCGTAAAGATCATCACGGTGGGCCATGGCTACGTCGCCACGGGCCAGACAGTGGACCCCGTAATGGCCCAGCCGGAGACAGCGCTGGCCGGTACCAAGCGCAGCGCGGAACTGCTCAAGTGATATCCCTGATCGACATGGCGGTAGACCGGACGCGCACGGTCATCCTCGCGTTCGTCCTGATCGTCATCGCCGGCATCGTCTCGTACCAGAGCATGCCGAAAGAGGCGGAACCGGATATCGCATTTCCGTTCGTCAACGTCGCATTGATGCTCGAGGGCGTCTCGCCCGAAGACGCCGAACGACTGCTGGTCCGGCCCGTCGAGCAGGAACTGCGCACGCTGGCCGGCGTCAAGGAAATCGTTGCCTCCGCCGCCGAGGGGCGCGCGACGATCAATCTCGAGTTCATGCCCGAAATCGATATCGACCAGGCATTGCAAGACGTACGCGAGCGCGTCGATTTCGCCAAGGCCAAACTGCCGGCCGATGCCGAGGAACCCCGGGTGACCGAAATCAAGTTTTCGCGCTTCGACCCGATGCTCGTGCTGACGCTGACCGGCAATGCGCCCGAACGCGCGTTGTACGCGGTCGCTTTCGACCTGAAGGATCGGATCGAAAGCGTCGCGGGTGTGCTTGAGGTGGCCGTCGTCGGCGCGCGCGAGGAATTGCTCGAGGTGACCATCAACCCGCTGGCGCTCGAGAGCTACGGCCTGTCGCCCGCCGATGTGCTTGGATTCGTCGATCGCAACAACCGGCTGGTCGCCGCCGGCGCCCTGCAGGCCGAACAGGGCCGCTTTGCGATCAAGGTGCCGGGCGTGATCCAGTCGCCCGACGATGTCCTGAGCCTGCCCATCAAGGTCGACCAGGGGCGCGTTGTGCGCTTCCGCGACATCGCCACGGTGCGACGCACGTACAAGGATGCCCAGAATTATGCGCGCCTGAACGGCGAGCGGTCCGTCGCCCTCGAGGTCGTGCAGCGTACCGGCGCGAATGTGCTGAGCACGACGGACGAGGTCAAGGACATCGTCGCCGCGACCGCCGCGCAGTGGCCCGCGGGTATCGACCTGACGTTTTCCCGTGACAAGTCATACTGGGTCAGGAAAAACATCTCGAGCCTCGTCAACAACGTCACGACCGCGATCATTCTCGTGTTCATCGTGCTGATCAGCATCCTCGGCATCCAGAACTCGCTGCTCGTCGGCATCGCGATACCGGGATCCTTCTGCGCCGCATTCTTTTTCCTGGCCCTGACGGGGTACTCCATCAACATGGTGGTCCTGTTCGGTGCAATCATGGCCGTCGGCATGCTCGTCGACGGCGCGATTGTCGTCACCGAACTGGCCGATCGGAAGATGGCCGAGGGCAAGCACCGCCGTGTCGCCTATCCGGAAGCAGCCAAGCGCATGTCGTGGCCGATTATCGCGTCGACCGGCACGACGCTGGCGGCGTTTATGCCGCTGGTGTTCTGGCCCGGCATTATCGGCAATTTCATGGTGTTCCTGCCGCTGACGCTGATCTACACGCTGACCGCCTCATTGGCAATGGCGCTGATTTTCGTACCGACGCTCGGCACCCTGATCGGTCGGCCGGGCATCTTCAACGAACGCATCCGCCAGTCGCTGCTGGCCGCCGAATCGGGCGACCTGCATTCGATCGGCGGGTACACCGGCAAATATATCCGGCTCATGGAACACGCCGTGCGTCACCCCTGGGCCGTTTTTGGCGGCGTGACGGCGCTGCTGATCACGATCTATATCGCTTACGGCGCCCTCGGCCAGGGTATCGCGATGTGGCCCGAGGTCGAACCCGATCAGGGCAGCGTCGACATACGTGCGCTCGGCGACATGTCGATCATCGAAAAGGACCGGCTCGTGCGCAGCGTCGAGGAACGCGTCGTTGGCATTGCCGGCATCGAAAACGTCTACGTCCAGTCCGGCAAGTCCGGCCAGGGCGCCGCCCCCGACCTGATCGGTTCCATCAGCCTGAACTTCGCCGACTGGCGCGACCGGCGACCCGCCCGCGAGATCGTCGCCGAAATCAAGGAACGCACGGCCGACATCGCCGGCATGATCATCGAGGTTCGGTTGCCGGAAGGCGGACCGATACAGGGCAAGCAGATCAAGATCGAAGCCGCGGGACCGTCGCTGGAGGGACTGAAGTCGGCCGTCGACCGGATTCGTGAAGAAATCTCCGGCTACCCGGGCGTCATCAATGCCGAGGACACGCGACCGATCCCGGGTATCGAATGGCAACTCAATGTCGATCGGGCCGAGGCGGCAAAATTCGGCGCCGACGTTTCACTGGTCGGCAGCGTCATTCAGCTGGTCACCAACGGCATCAAGCTCGGCGATTACCGTCCCGACGATTCCGACGAGGAAATTGATATCCGTGTGCGGTTCCCGAGCGACGACCGCAGCCTCGACGCGCTCGGCGAGTTACGGATCCCGACACTGCGAGGCAACGTGCCGATCAGCACGTTCGTCACCCGCGAGCCGGCCCCGGCCACGCGCACGATCATGCGCACGGACCTGCAGCGCACGATGCTCGTGCAGGCGGATCTGGAACCGGGCATGCAACTCGCGCCGGTGCTCGAGCGCTTACAGCAGGCGCTGCCGGGACTCGGGATCGAGCCGGGCATCGAGATCAGCTTCAAGGGCGGCGCCCGCGACCAGGAAGAAACCGAGGCGTTCCTGCTGCGCGCCGCAGGCATGGCGATGGGGCTGATGGCGATTATCCTGATCACCCAGTTCAACAGTATCTTCCAGGCGCTGCTGATCCTGACGGCGGTGGTCTTCTCAACCGGCGGCGTGCTGCTGGGACTGATGGTCAGCGGGCACGCGTTCAGCCTGATCAATACCGGCATCGGCGCGATTGCGCTGGCCGGCATCGTCGTCAATAACAACATCGTGCTGATCGACACCTACAACAAGATTCACCAGGCCGGACTCAGCGCACACGAAGCAATCGTGCGAACCTGCGCCCAGCGCCTGCGACCGGTCATGCTGACGACCGTGACGACAGTGCTCGGCCTGATGCCCATGGCGCTGGCGTGGAATATCGACCTCGTCAATCGCGATTTCTATATCGGCGGACCCGGCACGCAATGGTGGCGGGAAATGGCCGCGGCCATCGCCGGCGGACTGATTTTTGCGACGCTCCTGACGCTGCTGCTGACGCCGAGCCTGCTGATGATCCAGGCCAACGCGGCGCGCCGGTTCCGCGAGGCCAGGGCCGCGAAACGCGTTGCCGCCGCATCCTGAGTCCCGTAAATTTTGGGCGTAAATATTGGGGACAGTTCACTTAAATCCCCGAAAATGGTGTCTGACACCAATTGCGGAGAATTTAGGGGAAAGTTTACGTATCTCCCATCAAACCAAGTCAATGGCGTTTGGGGCCCCGGTTGGAGATAAGTAAACTGTCCCCTTAATTCTCCCGCTCATTCCCCCTGAATCCGTGACGATCTTTCCGACAGCGCTGCAGGACTTTTTTATCGCCAACCAGGATCTGCTCTGGGTCGCGACGCTGTTCACCGATCTGGGCCTGACGGTGCTGATGTATCGCCTGTTCGGCAAGCATGGTTTGCTGGCCGCGATCGTATTGGCGATCCTGCTGGCGAATCTGCAGGGTCCGAAGCTGACGATCATCTTCGGCATGCAGACGAGCCTCGGCGTCATTTTCTATTCCAGCATCTTCTTCGCCACGGACCTGCTCAGCGAAAAATACGGGCGCAAGGAGGCCGACCGGGCCGTCATGATCGGGTTCTCAGTCAGCGTCATCATCGTCCTGATGCTGAGCCTCGCGCTGCTGTTTCAGCCGTCGACCCGGCCGGAATCGGCGGCCTTCTCGACCAACATCCACGAGGCATTTGGCACGATCCTCGATTTCACGCCGCGCTTCGTCTTCGGCTCCCTGCTCGCCTACCTGATCAGCCAGCGATTCGACGTCTGGTTCTTCCACGTGATCCGGGAACGCACGCAGGGCCGCCACCTGTGGCTGCGCAACAACCTGTCGACAATGGCCTCCCAGACCATCGACACGCTGCTCTACTCGTTCGTCGTCTGGTGGGGCATCGTCGACCTGCAGACGGCGATTCAGCTCGGCATCGTCAAGTTTGGCTTCAAGATATTCATCGCGGCATTCGACACGCCGTTCATCTACTGGGCGCGCAGCTGGCGGCGCACGGGACCGGGTTGATGAGTACATGAATTAAAGGGACAGTTGACTGATCTCCTGTGCATTGAAGTCAATAACAGTCATGACCCTGGCGGGAGCCAAGAAGACCTTCCCTTTAATTCCAGCTCTGAGGCGGCCGCCGAAATTGGTGTCAGACCACTGCTGTCCCACAAACTTGCTTATCCTGTCAGGCTGACATGACGGAGCGGCACCTTTCCGAGACTGTGGCCCGCAGGGACGCGGGCCCCAAGCCCACACGGACGTGTTCACGGC
>JAJFJS010000084.1 GCA_021773815.1 Gammaproteobacteria bacterium | reverse complement strand
GTTCATGGATCGGCAATCGCAAAGCCAGCATTATCGATATGAACATCAACGTCACGCTGGGCCAGCAGACGCAGGTGCCGAACCTGATGATTATCTTCGGCACCGTGCCGAACCTGCTGTTTTACGCGGACTACGTGGCCCGTGCCGACGTCAAGGTCAGCGAGGACTATGTCAACAAGTACTACGAGGGTGAGGCCAACGAGGATTACCTCGCGTTTCGTGCCAACACCGATTTCGTCTGGTCGGCCAGTCACGGGCCGGCCATTCGCGGCATGCAGTCGCCGGTTTGCTCGAGCTACATCGCCGCGTTGACCGATGAACATATCGACCAGTGCGAGGCCTATCTGGAGAGGTTCGTCGACCGCTGGTTCCGCTGGGTCGACGAGGCCGACGAACTGCCGTTGGAGCGCCGCGATGCTCAGCAACAGTACGATTTCACGTATCGTGATTATACGAACCGTTCCGATCCGATGAACGTGCTCGTCGAGCGCACGTTCGGCGCCGAGCAGGCGCGCTTTATGCTCGACCGGCGCGGCGGGCACGTGCAGATGGATGCCGATCGGGGCAAGTGGAAAAAATAAACTTTCGCTCTAGCTGCCGACCTTGCCGCCGATCCTGGCGAGCGTCGCGCGCGCCTCTTCGATGCCGGTGAATTCGCCATCGGTCAGCTGCAATGCGCGTTCGAGTTCTTCGCGGCCGCGATCCTTCATGCCGGCCTTCACGAACGCCATGCCGAGATGGTAGCGGAGCAGCGCGATCTGGTCGGCGCTGGCGACCGCTTCCTCGAGCAGTCGTATCGCGTTCTGGTAGTCGCCGTTGCGGTAGTGTGCCCAGCCGAGCGTGTCGAGCAGCGCCGGCTGCTTGCTGCTTTCGAATTGCCGGACGAGTCGGAGCGCCCGCGTATGGCTGGCGGCATCGGTTCGGTGATCGAGCATCAGCGCGGCGAGATTGTTGGCCGCGATCGCGTTGTCCGCATTGTTTTCCAGCACCGTTTCATAGATCTTGATCGCATCCTCGAACTGCCCGGCCCGTTCGTACTCACTGGCCAGCAACAGGTTGATCGTCGGTTCCTCCGGATTGGCGGTGATGGCGCGCCGGTAAATGTCGCGACGCTTTGTCGGGTCATCCGGATACAGTGAGGCCAGCGAAGCATAGGCGCGGGTCGCCTTGGGTTGCAGCGAGACGATTTGCTCGTACTGTTCGGCGGCCTCGGCGGTCTTGCTCTGCCGGGCATAAACGGCGGCCAGCAGCAGGCGCGGTGCAGTCTGTGTCGGGTAGGTGACAAGATGGGCGCGCAGGAACGTGATGGCCTCGTCGGACCGGTCCTGCTCGACAAGTATCGCGACGAGTCCCTGCAGGGGTTCCGGCGCATCCGGGTTCTTGGCCAGCGCCGCCTTGTAGGATTCGATGGCTTCCGCACCGGATTGCTTGGCTTGCAGGACCCGGCCGAGCTGGAATTCGGCTAGCCCGGTATCGTCACCGAAAGCCAGCATGGACCGAGCCTGTATCTCGGCGGCGGCGACGTCACCCTTGAGCAGCAGGGCCTCGACGAGCCGCGATGCCGCGCGCCGGTCGTCCGGCGTGACCTCGAGCTGATCGCGCAACACTTCCTCGGCCATCGGGATGTCGCCGCTCTGTGCCAGCGATTCGGCAAGTTCCGCCGAGGCGGCCGGGTGGCCGGGATTCATTTCGATCAGGCGCCGGTAGGCATCGTGCGCCAGTTCGCGATTGTTGGCCGCCCGATGAGAACGCGCCAGCAGCAGCAGGGCGCGTTCGGAATCGGGCCGAACCCGCAGCACCGTGCGCAGGTCTGCAACCGCTTCATTGAACTCTTTGTCGACGTAGCGGAACGCGGCCCGCATCATCAGGGCATCGGCATTGTTCTGGTCATCGGTCAGAATCGACTCGATCACGACCCGGGCTTCATCCACCTGTTCGTTCTGAACCCTGATTGCGGCAACCCGGTTGCGGGCGCGCAGGCCGAGCTCTGATTTGGGCTCGGTCGCGGCGATCTTCTCGTAAATGGGCAGCGCTTCGTCCGGTTTCTTGATGCTCTCATACAACTGCCCGAGTGCCAGACGCAGCTGCATGGATTCCGGGAATTCGGTGATGAACTCCTGCAGTGCCGCCACCGCGGCTTCCGGACCGCGATGGGTGCCGACAAAACGCACGAATTCGATGCGTCGCTGCTGATCCTCCGGATCCTGTTCGACATAGCGTCGATAGAGCGTCTCGGCTTCGTCGAAACGTTCCTGCGAGACGAACAGTTGTGCGAGTGCCAGCGGGAAATCCTGCTCGTCCGGGTAGTCTTCGATCAGCGCCTTGAGTTCCGCCTCGACCTCGTCGTTGCGTTCGGTCGCACGCAGCAGCAGGATACGGAACTGGCGCAGTTGCTTGACGCCATCGGGATCTGCTGCCTCAATGCCGTCGGCGACGAGTTGCATCGCGGCCTCCGGATTTTCGTCGGCCATGTCCAGGCCAGCTTTGAACATGATGGCGGAGACCAGTCCGGGATCGGTGGTCAGCGCGATGTTGACTTCTTTTCTGGCCGCGTCATTGTTTTCATTCAGATAATGCACGCGTGCCTGCAGCAGGTGGACCTCGGCATTGTCCGGCGCCAGCGTGCTGGCGACCTTGGCCTGCTCGGCGGCCAGGTCGACGGCCTTGGCCAGCACATAATAGCTGCCGAGCCGGATGCGCGAATCGAGATGATTGGGATCGGCGTCGATGGCGACCTGCAGGTGCCCGACGGCCTTGCGTATGTTCTGCTCTTTCTCTTCGATTTTGGCGAGCAGGAAGCGGACATCCGCGTTACGCGGTTCGATCTGTGCCGCGTTCAGCGCCTCGATCCGGGCTGTCACATAGTCCTCTTGCTCGTAGAGCGCCTCCGCCTTGGCAAGATAATTGGCTGCCCGTTCCTCGGGTGACCCGCATGCCGCAAGCAGCGCGCAGATGACGAGCGGAATATACCGGGAAGATCTGTTGACCAATGTGTGTCTCCTGAAGTGCGAAGGCTATTTCAATGCCGGGACGACGTGTTTTCCGATAATCTGCAGTGCGTCCATCGGATTCTCGTGAAGTCGCAATGCGATTTCCGTCAGGCCCTGATCGCGGAACATTTTAAATCGTTCGATTTCCCGATCGAGGTCCTCGAGACCGCCGGTAGACGTCATGCCGTGCATCAGCCGGTCGTTAATGTCGTCTGGTACACCTTTGACGATACCGGATCGATCGAAATATGCCGTGACGTAGGCATCGAAATGGTTCTGAACGAACTGCGCTTCCTCTGCCGTCAGCCAGTTGACCAGCAGTTCGGGATCGAGCTTGCGGCCACGCCAGGCGAGTTCGCGGCGGGATTCGCGGAATGCCGCTTCCCGGTCCGCCTTGATGTGCCAGGCCCAGAAGGTATTGGCACGAAAGTCTGCGGGTGGCGTCTCGCGACGGTCGATGCCGGTGCGCACGTTCGCCATTGCCGGCGCCATGATTTCCGGCGGCGTACAACCGACGAAAACGCCGTCGGCGACGCGACCGCCCATGCGCATCATCATGTAACGGTACGCCGTCATGTAGATCTTCGGCGGCGACGCAGTTAACCAGTCGTAGGCGCAGGGCAGATTGACGTTGAAGATTTCGCCGTCGTATCCGTCCTTGAGCCGGCCGTGCGCGGCGGCCAGCACGATTTCCAGCGCCTCGCGAATGGCCAGCACGATCTTGGCCGGTTTTTTCAGGGCCATCGCATCGAGGTTGCCTTCGCCGGCGCCGATTGCGATCTGCGCGCGGCCCCCGCACATCTCGTTGAGCGTCAGCAGGCCGTTGGCGATCTTCAGCGGGTGCATCTCGAACGGGCTCACGGCCAGCGGGCCCATCAACAGCCGCTCGGTGGATTGGGCGAGCGGGACGAGGCTGATGAACGGATCCCAGTGTGCGAAGTAGTTCGATGACCACAGCGCCCGGATGCCGAAGCGCTCGGCGGCCTGCCCCAGTTCCGTAATCTGTCCGGGGGTCAGGTCCGGTTCCAGGATGATGTCGATATCCACTGATCGTCGCCTCGTCGGGGCTGCGGCGATACCGGCCCCTGTCATCGTTAGCGGGGAAAGATAGCCTGTTCACCAAGCGAATGCCAGATGCGCTCGGCGATACTCTTTAATATACGGCGCGGGCCGTGCTACTTGATGCGGCGCCAACTCGACGTAGGCATTTGACGCGGTTTCCAGCCGTGATACGGGTGGCGGGCGACGAGTTGCGGATTCTTGAACAGCGGGATCAGCGCCGCACCGGCCACGAAACCGCCGGTATGTGCCCAGAAAGCGGTGCCGCCGCCCGTGGCGCCGAGCGAGCCGAAGCTGCCGACGATCTGCATCAGGAACCAGTAGCCGAGCATGAAGACAGCGGGCATCGCAAAGGTCGTGACGAAGAAGCCGAGGAACACCAGCATGTGCACGTGGACGCGCGGATAGAGCAGGATATACGCGCCCATGACGCCACCGATCGCACCCGAGGCGCCGACCATCGGGATCGCCGATGCGGTGTTTGCCAGGATCTGGCTCGCGGCGGCCGCGATGCCGCATGTCAGGTAAAAGACGGCGAACCGGACATGGCCCATCGAGTCTTCGACGTTGTTGCCGAATATCCACATGAACCACATGTTGCCGATCAGGTGCAGCCAGCCGCCATGCATGAACATCGAGGTCAGGACGGTGTGCCAGCCGGTGTCGTCGGTGATGATGCACGCAAGGCCCCGACCGATCGGGAAACTGGTACCGGCCGGCACGGTGTTCAGCAGGTCGCCGGGGATCATCCCGAGTGTGCAGACGGATTTGCTCAGCGCGGGTTCGCCGCCGTATCCCTGCAGCAGGAACCAGGACAGGATATTCAGCACGATGATGCCGTAGGTCACATACGGCGTCAGGAAATGCGGGTTGTCATCGCGGATCGGGAACATGGGATTTTCGAGGGCGCGCGAACACGGGTGGATAAACCGCGGTAGCATGGACCATGACGGAGTCGGGATCAATAATGAGCGCGGTAACAACAAGCGATGGCTGACGAACGGAAAAAGACGGTGTCTCTGGTGCTCGGCAGCGGCGGAGCCCGCGGGCTCGCGCACATCGGCGTGATTCACGAGATCGAACGCGAGGGTTACGAGATTCGTTCGGTGTCCGGGTGTTCCATCGGTGCGCTGGTGGGTGGCGTATTTGCAGCCGGCAAGCTCACTGAGTTCGAGCGCTGGGCCTGCGCCATCGACAAGATCGATATCGTGACGCTGCTGGATCTTTCATGGGGAACGAACGGCCTCGTTAAGGGTGACAAGATCATCAATACGCTGGTCAAGCTCGTGGGCGATCGGCGGATCGAGGATCTGCCGATACCGTTTACCGCAATCGCAACGGATATCGAAAATCTCAAGGAAGTCTGGATACGGTCGGGACCGCTGTTTGATGCGATTCGGGCGTCGATCTCGATGCCGCTGTTTTTTACGCCCGTCAAATACCGGGGTGTCCGGTTGATCGACGGCGGCGTGCTGAATCCCGTGCCGATCGCGCCCACGTTCAACGACGAGACGGATATCACGATCGCCGTCAACCTCGGCGGCCCGGCCGACCGGAGCCAAAAAAAGCCTGCGGCATCGCCGTCAAAACTCGCCGAATCATCGCCGTTGCACAGTAGCGTCAACCGGTTCATCGCCCAGCTGAAGGAAACCGTCGCCGGCAGCGGTGACAAGGACTGGGGTGTCTACGACATCGCCAACCAGGCGTTCGAGGCCATGCAGAGCACCATTGCGAGGCAGAAACTGGCCACCTATCCGCCGGACGTCGTGATCGAAATCCCGCGCAATGCCTGCCGCGCGCTGGAATTTCATCGCGCGGCGCAGATGATTGATCTCGGGCGGAGCCGCGCCCGCGAATGCCTGTCGCGCGTGCGGGAGCGGTCGAACTAGTCGATCGGCGCGGGTTTCTGCTCGCGCGCGTAGTTCTCCAGCGATGACAGACTCGGTCCGTAGTCCTCGGTCGGCGCTTCCAGGTACTTCGGGTCGATCGCCTCGGCGGCCGCGACGAGGTCTTCCGGCAATGCATCGAGGCTTTGTACATCGCCCATGAAGCACTGGTAGACGATATGCCCGGGCGTCTGTCCCATCAGCATCCACGGCAGCCACGGCGTGATGCGTGACCAGCTGCCGCGATACGGACAACTTGTCAGGCCCGGATTTTGCAGGTCAGCCAGGTCGATATTGTACAAAAAGAATTCGCTGACGCGGTTCATCTTGCCCGACGATTCGCGCGGCCATTTTTCCGGGTCGAGTGCATTCGGGTAGTACAGATGAATATGCGTGTCGAGGCGCACGTTGCTGTCGTAGATCGCAGCTTCCCACGGCAGCCGGAACGGGATTTTCGGAAAGTTGCCCTGGTTCAGGCCGCCGTAGTTTGGCGGCTCCGGGAAGGTCGTCGAGATATCGAAGTTGAACGGATCGTTGGCGATCGGCACGACCCGGACGCGTTCCTTGGTCAGTGGATTCTTCCAGGTGTTCATGATCTTGCCCGAGCGGCCGAAACGCTGTTCGCGATAGAAGCCGACCTCGCGCAGCACTTTGCGGTATCCGGGCGCGTCTTTTTTCGGCAGCAGCCGCGCACAGGAAAAACCTTCCATGACGAACAGGTCGGTGACCTTCCGGTCGGGCATGACGGCCGATACCATGCCCTTGTACCAGCCATACTTGGTTTTCGATTCGTCGAGATCGCCCTGCAACCGGGCATAGGCGGTCATGTTGTCCTCGGGTTTGCGCAGGTCCAGGTACGGTCCCTGCAGCGTCGGCTCGACGCTGCCGCCGGCGCTTTTGGCGGCGGCCGAAGACGTGGCGCCGAAGGCGGCGGCCGAGGCCATGCCGATGCCGACACGGTTCAGGAAATGGCGGCGGGAAATATCAGTCATTGCGGATCCCAGCGTGGCGTGAACGGTGTTTCGATCGGGCATAATACCGTCTCCCGTCGAAAAGGGGTTCGGCCGGGTTGCACCAAAGCGTTCAGGTACATTCATGGATATCGATATCATTCTGGCCGAGGATGTCAGCCCTGCGCAGTTTGCCGAGCTGGCCGTGACGGCGGAAGCCATGGGCATTCGCGCCGTCTGGTCCTCCAACTACCACCAGAACTGGGATGCGTTCCTTGCGCTCGCGCCCGCGGCACAGGCCACATCCAGAATCCTGTTGGGCCCGCTGGCCGTCAGCCCGTGGGAAATGCACCCGCTGAAGATCGCCAATTCGTTGTTGACGCTCAACGAGATGGCGAACGGTCGCGCGCAAATCGCACTGAGCGGTGGTGGCGGCGTGCTCGGCGCCTGCGGCTGGAAGCTCGGTCCGGATGCGCCGATCTGGCCGTTCAAGGACGAGCAGTCCGGCGCCCGCTATCCCGAGCGCCGGGTGCGCGGCGTCCGGGAAGCCATCGAACTGATCAACGTGGCGCGATCCGGCAAGCTGGCGTACTCGTTCGACGGCGAGGTCTTCCAGGTGACGCGCCCGTTCCAGATGGGCTACGCCGCGTCCGACGGGCCGCTCGTATACGGCTGCTGCAGCGGCCCGATGATGGTGCGGATGGGGGCCAGCATCGCCGACGGCATCCAGGTCAGTGATTTCACGCCCGACATGCTGCCGGCCGCGCTGGAAAATATCCGCCTCGGGTGGGAGCGGCGTCAACAGCCGATCGATGATTTTCGTATCGGCAATTTCTGGGCATGGCATATCAAGAAGGATCGTGACGTATCGATGTACGAGGCGCGGCGCGAGCTGATCTGGCGTGGCGCGATTGCGGCCAAGTACGCCCATGAAATTGCGCCGCACGTCAACGGCGACGACGAAGTGCAACTCGTCATCGACAACTGGGACAACTTCTTCAAAGCGTTCTGGACTCGCAGCGGCAAGATCGACGGTGTGCCGGCGTCGGTTGTCGACGGACTGATTGCCGGCATGGCATCGGCCGGAGACGAAAGCGATATCGACCGCGAACTGGAGCGTATTCACGCGTTTGCCGCCAGCGGTCTGACCGAGTTGTCACTGCGCCTGTTCGATAACCCCATGGAAGGGCTACAGATGATCGGCGCGCGCGTGCTGCCGGCGCTGCGCTGACGGCGGGCCCGCGGATGGCGCATCGAGTCCGACGCGCGACTTTGCTCATGTTGTTCATGGCCCTGGCCGGCGGATGTGCGCACGAGCCGTATACGATGGGGCCGGCGTTCATCAATCCGGACAACGTGAGCCTTCACCCGGGTGAACCGCAGATCGAGGCCGGCAATCCGCACGAGTTCCTGGACTTTGCCGGGTCGTGGCTGAACCCTTATTCGCTGCTCGCCAAGCTGATCCTGTGGGATCGTCGGGTGCAGAACCACCAGGTGTCCGATGAGACCGTCGCGGTCATGCAGACCTACCTCGACGACAACGGGCTGCGCGACGTCAAGGTGCGCGTCAACCAGTATGCGCCGGGTGACGAATGGTCACGGCTGTTTCGCAACCGTGCCATCGGCGCCGGCTGGCGCTACACGCTCGGCGTGCTCAGCGTGTCGTTCTATACGATTCTGCCGGGCCGGTTTTTCGGCGGCGACAGTTACAACCCGTTTACGCACACAATCAGCCTCTATTCGGACCACCGTGCAATCGCGCTGCATGAGGGCGGTCACGCCAAGGATTTCGAGGATGCCGAGCGGCGCGGCACCTATGCGGCGATCGGTTCATTGCCGCTGGCGCCGCTGTACTATGAGGCACAGGCGACCGGCGATGCCGTGGGCTATATGCGGGCCAGGGATCTGGCCGAGATGGAAAAAGAGGGCTACAAGATTCTGTACCCGGCGTACGGCACCTACGTCGGCGGTGAGTTCATCGGCCTCGTCGATATCTTCAGTCCGGTCGATACGCTGGTCGCCCTCGGGGTGCAACTGGCGATCGTGATCCCCGGGCATGTCGTCGGGCGGATCAAGTCGGCATTGACCGAGGTCCCCGAGCCGGATACCGCGCCGCAGCAGGCGGCGTTGGCATCGCCGGCCGAGGAAGGTCAATAAGTCGTTGTAATACAATCATTTATATTTCTATGTAGGAAGAACCGGATTATGGCAAATGGTCGCCAGGCCGGCCGGATCCCCCCGGATTGGGGTATTTTCAGCGGGTCACCGCGACGTAGAATACGGGTGCAAGATCGGGAAAAGAACGCGATTTTGCACTTGCAACACCGCCCAACGTCCCTGACGGGACGGGAGATGAAGACTAGATGAAGACCGTCAACAAAATAGCTGTTGCGCTGATACTCGTGACGTTTACGATGGCCGCGCAGGCGAGCCTCGTCACTTGGGACTTCACCTGGGAGCGGAGCCACCGATCCAACGTCTATAGCGGCGTCGGCATGTTCAGCTACGACAGCGCCGCGGGCAATCACGTCACGCACGGCGGCTGGGCGTTTGAGGATCTTGACGATGAACTGACAGCCTTCAGCTTCGAGGGCTTCGTGAACAGCGCATCGATCGGTGTCACGAATGCGCTGCCCGACCTGTTCGATTTCTCCGCCGATATCGGCGTGATCTGGTTGCTGGCCGCGAACCGTTTCTTCTATAGCGACAGCGCCGGCGTCGGTTGCATCGCAAACTTTTGTTCGTTGTACGACGATGGCGACAAGATCCGCAAGAGCACCGGGATTCTGAGCCTGACGCGCCGGGGTAACAGCGTGACAGCCAGCCTGGTCGAAGCCGAATTGTTTGGTTTGACGATGGCCGGCATGCTGCTGGCCGTCTGGATGCGTCGCCGACAGGTCAAGATCTGAAGCCACGACTTACCGGTACCATAAAAAAGCCCCGATGATCGGGGCTTTTTTTTGTCCGGCGTTTGTCCGGCGTTTGTCCGGGTCAGCGCTTCTGTTGCTTCCGCGAAGGCGTCAGGTGCACGCGGCCCTTCTTGCCGCCGCGCCGCTCATTGAGTTCGATGACGATGTCTTTGACCGCTTTGGCGACGGTTCGCTGCGATCCCTGCCGATAGCCGGTAATCGTATTGCGGCCCTGGATGATCGTGTAACGGAACCAGTCCTTGCCCGCGCCGCCGTCGGGGGCGCTGGCCTTTTCGATATTCTCCAGTTCGTACTGTTCGGTCAGGATGGTCTTTGTCGTTGCTACTGGCATGGTACTCGTGCTTCTCGGTAAATATGACTTTCCGACTCAAGGGTCTTCGCCCTCATGCATTGTCGGTCGCGCTATCCGCCGGTGAGGGTTCCGACTTTTGTTGACGGTCGGCCTCGAGCGATATGATTGTTTGATTGACGGCGCCGCCGGTCCAAAGATACAGGGCAGCCGGATTTAAAAAGACTCGTTATCTTACCAGTTCGGGCGAGAACTGGCAATGCCGCAAAGCAGCGTCAAGCGCCGTCGCGCGCCCGCTTGAATGCGGCCTGACGCTCTTCGAGTTTGCCCCACCGCTCGACGGTCGTTTCCAGTTGCCGTGACGCGGTTTCGTAGCGTTTCAGTGCCGCCTGCACGACATCGTGCGACTGGCTATAAAAGTCCGGCGCCGCAATCTCTTCGTGCAGCGCCTGCGCTTCGCGTTCCAGCGCGTCGATGCGCGCCGGGAGCCCGTCGAGTTCTCGCTGTTCCTTGTAGCTGAGCTTGGTCGCCGCCGCGCCACTTTCCGCCGCCGCGGTTTTTCGCGACCGACCGGCCGGTCGGTTCGGGTTATCCCGCTCGGCGAGTTCCCGCCCGCGTCGCGCCCAGTCGCTGTAGCCGCCGATGTACTCGCGGACACCGCCGTCCGCCTCGAAAACCAGGATACTGGTCACGACGTTGTCGAGGAATTCGCGGTCGTGGCTGACGACGATCAGCGTGCCCTGGTATTCGATGAGTTTTTGCTCCAGTACCTCAAGCGTCTCGATATCGAGATCGTTCGTCGGTTCGTCGAGCACCAGCATGTTCGTCGGCTGTGTAAACAGCCGGGCGAGAATCACGCGGTTGCGTTCGCCGCCGGACAGGGCCCGCACCGGCGTCATCGCGCGTTTCGCGCTGAACAGGAAACCGGTCAGGTAACCGATGACATGGCGTTCCTTGCCGTTGATGAGGATGTAGTCCTTGCCGCCGCCGATGTTTTCCGCGATGGTTTTGTCGAGTTCGAGATCGCGGCGCGTCTGGTCGAAATACCCGATCTCGAGATTCGTACCGTGTTTGACGGTTCCCTGCTGCGGAACGATATTCCCGAGCATGATGTTCAAGAGCGTGCTCTTGCCGACGCCATTGTTGCCGATCAGCCCAATCCGGTCGCCGCGCATGATTTTCAAAGACAGCCCTTCGATCAGCGGCTGGTCCGAAAAACTGTGCGTCACGTTGCGCAGCCGGATGACCTTGCGGCCGGACCGCTCGCCTTCCTCAATCGTGATGCGCGCGTTCTTCGGGCGCGCGATCCGGCTTTCGGCCTGCTCGCGCATCTTCATGAGTGTCCGCACGCGACCCTCGTTGCGGGTGCGCCGGGCTTTGATGCCCTGCCGGATCCAGGTTTCTTCCTCGGCCAGGCGCTTGTCGAATAGGCGATTTTCCCGGTCTTCGTCCTGCAGGGCTTTTTCCTTGCGACGCTGGAAATTGGCGTAGTCGCCGGGCCAGCTGATGAGGTGGCCGCGGTCGATCTCGACGATCCGGGTTGCGAGGCGCTGCAGGAATGCCCGGTCATGCGTGACGAACACGACGCTGCCGGGATAGGAGTAGACGGTGTTTTCGAGCCAGCGGATCGTCTCGAGATCCAAATGATTGGTCGGCTCGTCGAGCAGCAACAGGTCCGGTCCGGCCACCAGCGCCCTGGCCAGCGCCACGCGTCGGCGCCAGCCACCGGACAGCGTTGCCAGGCGCTGGTCGGCGGGCAACTGCAGTTCGGAGATGATCGTCTCGACGCGCTGGTCGATATGCCACCCGCCGCCCGCCTCGATCTTCTGCTGGAGTTTTTCGATCTCACGCAACTGGTGCTTGTCGGGATGTCCGTTGGAGAGCCGCTCGAATTCCTCGATCCAGCCGCGCTCGGCCTGCAGCCCGCCGGCCACGACCTCGCGCGCCGTCAGCTCGAGCGAGTCGGGCAGGTTCTGTTCGAGCTGGCTGATGCGCAGGCCGCTCCGGCGCTCGATGTCGCCGTGATCCGGCTGCGTTTCCCCGGTGATCAGGCGCAACAGCGATGTCTTGCCGGAACCGTTGCGTCCGATCAGGCAAACGCGTTCATCGGGTTCGATCGTCAGGCTCGCGTGGACGAGCAGCGGGTGATCGCCGAATTCGAGGGAAATGTCGTCAAAGCGTACGAGGGTCATGGGCGGGTATGCTACTTTGTTCTGCAGGAGGGAGTCACATGACAGAACCGATAACGCGCCGGCAACTGATCGGACGAACGGCGCTGCTTCCGGCGCTGGCCATACCGGCCTGCGGCGGTGACGAACCCGTGGCGCGGCCACCGGGCGTGCCCGTCGGCTCGTTTGGTGCCGACTCGACGGCCGAACAGGTCACCGCGAGTCTCGACCTGAGCGGCCAGACGGCGGTCGTCACCGGGGCCAACTCCGGTCTCGGTTACGAGACGATGCGCGTACTGGCCCTGCGTGGCGCGCATGTCATCGGCACCGCGCGCACCGCCGCGAAGGCCGCGGCCGCGTGCAGCAGCGTGGCCGGTAACACGACTCCGGCAGTTCTGGAATTATCCGATCTGGCGTCGGTGGCAGCCTGCGTCGCAGGCATCCGACAATCCGGCGCCGCGATCGACATGCTGATCTGTAACGCCGGAATCATGGCTCTGCCGGAGCTACAACAGGTCAACGGCATCGAGCGACAATTCTTCGTTAATCATCTCGGGCATTTCGCTTTCGCGACCGGGCTGATCGAGCAGGTCCGGGCCGCCGGGTCGGGGCGCATCGTGATGCTCAGCAGTTCCGGCCATCAGTGGGCGCCGGAGGCGGGCATCGAGTTCGACAACCTGTCCGGCGAACGCGACTACGATCCGAACCGGATGTACGGGCAGTCGAAGCTGGCCAACGGCCTGTTCGCCTTCGAACTGGCGCGGCGCCTGGCGGGCACCGGCGTGACGGCCAATGCCGTGCATCCGGGCGTCATCATGACCAACCTCGGCAGGCATTTTTCCGAGTGGAAGCAGGTGCTGGCGAGACTGATCGGCTGGACGTTCATGAAATCCGTCGAGGCCGGGGCGGCGACGCAATGCTATGTCGCGACCAGCCCGGCGCTGGCCGGCGTCAGCGGCTACTATTTTGCCGACTGCAATCCGCTGCTGCCGTCGGCGCAGATGCAGGACGCGGCGCTGGCGGCCAAACTCTGGGCCGTTTCCGAGGAACTGACCGGCGAGCCGGTGTCGATCTGACCCGGGTCATGGGCCGGGTCATGGAGACGAATCGAACCAGCAGGGACCTTGTGCTCGTCGGCGGCGGGCACAGCCACGTGCAGGTGCTCGAGAGCCTCGCCGCGCAGCCGCTGCCGGCGATGCGCACGACGCTGATCAGCCGGGAAGTCATGACGCCGTACTCCGGGATGCTGCCCGGATTCATCGCCGGTCACTATGCGAGTGGCGACATGCATATCGACCTGGCGCCGTTATGCGCGGCCGCCGGCGTGCGGCTGATTCATGACGAGGTTCGCGGCGTCGATCTCGATAGCCGGCGCGTGCTGTGTGCCGAGCATCCGGCGTTGCATTTCGACCTGCTGTCGATCAATGCTGGTTCGGCGCCGGCAACCGGGACGATACATGGCGCCGACCGCATCGGCATCGCGGTCAAGCCGATCCACCGGTTTATCCCGCAATGGGAGGCATTGCTCGGCCGGTTGCGGGCGAAACCGGATCGCCCCGTCAGGGTCGCCGTCGTCGGTGGCGGGGCGAGCGGTGTCGAACTCGCGCTGGCGATCGATCACAGGTTACGCGTCGTCGAGGGTCTGGAGCATGTCGAAATGATGCTGATCTCGGCGGCGCGTGAACTTTTGGTCGGACACAGTCCCCGAGCCGGCCGTTTACTGCTGGCGGAACTGCAGCGGCGCGGCTTCGACGTTCACCTCGGGGCGCGCGTCGTGGCGGCCGAAACCGGCGTCGTCGAAACGGATGTCGACGGTCGGCTCCACGTCGATGAGGTGCTGTGGGCTACGCAGGCCGTACCGCAGTCGTGGCCGGGTGACGCGGGTCTGGTCGTCGACGCGGATGGCTTCGTGCTGGTCAATGATTTGCTGCAGAGCGTGTCCGATCCGGCGGTGTTCGTGACCGGTGACGCGGCGACGATCGACGGCCACCGCCGGCCGAAGTCGGGCGTGTTTGCGGTCCGGCAGGGCGCGGCGCTGGCCCGGAATCTGCGCAGCATAGCGGCCGGCGACGCGCCGGCGCCGTTTCGGCCGCAGAAACATTACCTGGCGCTGATCTCGACCGGCGACCGGCGCGCTGTCGCCGTGCGCGGTGCGTGGGTCGCCTCGGGTCGCTGGGTCTGGCGCTGGAAGGACCGGATCGACCGGCGTTTTATTGCGCGGTTCCGGCCGGGCTCACGCCATGAGCCATCGGCCGGACTATCCTGACATTCGTAGTCTACCCCCACGGCCTACGACCCAAGAAAACATAAATCAGAAGCCACTGGCCCGTCTGCTCTGTCGAGCATGGCGGGCTTTTTTTTACAGCGATTCGATCCAGCGAATTTCGAGCGCGGTATACGGGCCGACGCGCACCTCGCGCAGGCTGTCGGGGATGACAGCCTCGGTCGCGGACAGCGGCACGCGGCCACCCATGATTTCCGCCGACGCCTGCGGGTAGCGCGGTTCGCGATCGGGTTCGGCATAGCCGATCGGAAACAGCGGCTGGTTGTCGTCGGGCGCGTATTTGTCGGTCGCGCCGAGCGTATGCAGCATTTCGTGCGCGATGACGACGTTGTTCTGTTGCCGCATCCGGCGGTCGGCGAAGACATGGACAATGCCAATCAGGCCTTCGCGCATGCCGAGCGAATGCGGCACCTGCGGACGCAGGTCCGGGTCGTGGTAGACGAGAAACAGCCGGATGTCCGGTGTCGCGCCGGGCTGATCCCGGGTCGACCGCCAGGCCCACCATCGGAGGCCGATGCTCCACAGCGCGATGCGAATCGGGTTCCGGCTGTCGGGCGGTGCCGGCGGCTGGCTGGTGACCGGACGCCCGACGTCGATCCGGATCGGGCGCGCAATCGGGACGCCGTAGCGCCCGGTTTCCCGTTCCATGAATGCCTCGATGTCGGCGAACCTGTCTTTGCTCAGGTCCCGGACGGTTTCCTGCGTGACGGGCCGCTCGTCCGCGGCAATCGGGTAGAGCGTGACCCACAGCGGTTCTTCCCAGCTCGTCGATCGTGCCCGGCTCAGGTAGCTGCCAACCGCAACGGCCAGCAGGATCGTCAGCAGGATCAGCTGACGCAGTGCGCGCAGGTAGTTTCCTTTGGCCATGTCCCGACCGAGACTAGGCCATCAGGGCGCCGGTTTCCGTGAACTGCGTTCGGCCGGAATCCGGTTAACTGTTGGTGATGACTTTCGAGGCCTGGAGTCCCTTCGGACTTGTCTCGACTTCGTAAGTGACGGTCTGTCCTTCGACCAGTTTCTTAAAGCCTTCGCCTTCGATAGCCGAGCAGTGCACGAATACGTCGTCACCCCCCTCGGCCGGCACGATAAAACCATATCCCTTGGCTTCGTTAAACCATTTGACGGTACCAGTCGCCATACTCTGTTTTCCTCATGCAATTCCCGTCGCGAGCGCAGTGATGATCGGGTTTATTGGTTATTCTGCGCCTTCATGCGTTGCGGACCACTTCTACGATACGGCCACGGAAAAAATATGCAAGTGTTGCGGAGTAGGGACGAACTGGCCATATAACCATATGAAATAAGAGGAGAAACGGGCATCCCGGCTTCGTCACGGGGCGAGCCGCGCCACTGACCAGTCGCCGGTGCCGGCTGTAAACAGGAACCGGTCATGCAGGCGATTCTCGCGTCCCTGCCAGAATTCGATGCTGGTCGGGATAACCCGGTAGCCGCCCCAGAACGACGGGAGCGGCACCTCGCCTGCGTGGAATTTCTGTTTCATCTCGGCGAATTTGTTTTCCAGCATCGCACGCGAGGAAATAATGCTGCTCTGTCGGGAGACCCAGGCGCCGATCTGGCTGTCGCGCGGCCGACGCATGAAGTAGTGCAGCGTGTCGGCGGCGGAGATGCGTTCGGCACGGCCGTGGATCTTGATCTGGCGATGCAGCTCGTGCCAGTAAAACAACAGCGCGACCTGGCCGTTGGCCTCGATCTCCTGCGCCTTGCGGCTGCCCAGGTTGGTGTAGAAGACGAAGCCGTCGCTGCCGTAGTACTTGAGCAGTACCGTGCGAATCGACGGCTGCCCGTCGGCGGCTACGGTCGCGATGCTCATCGCGTTCGGGTCCATCGCCTCGACCCGCAGCGCCGCCTTGAACCACGTATCGAACTGCACGAACGGATCCGGATCGAGATCCGCGCGATGCAGCGGTGCGATCTGGTACTCACGTCGCAGGTCCGCGATGTCTGTGCCGATTCCGTTCATGCCCGTTGTCCGTCCAACCGCCAATGCGGTGCATAGCCTAACCGGTCAGAGATACGGTGAAAACAGCCAGGCGATCGAGTCGCGAAGCCGTGCCGGAAAGCTCCGCCCGTCGACGTCCTGCAGCGTGACGCGCTCAGAACGGCCGACGACCGCGTCGAAATGCTGCGCGAGTTGCAGCGCCAGCCCGTTGTCGAGAACCTCGACGGCAATTTCGAAATTGAGTCGCAGGCTGCGTGGGTCGATATTTGCCGAGCCGATCTGCGAATATTGCTCATCGATGATGAGCAGCTTCGAGTGCGCGAACGGCGGCGGCTGGTAATACACGTTGATATCCCACTTGAGTATTTCCCATAGCAGGTTGCGCGTCGCCCAGTCGACGTAGCGCAGGTTGCTCCGCGCCGGCAGAACGATATCGACGGTCACGCCGCGCAGCGCTGCCGACTTCAGGGCCGCGATCATGTCCAGGCGAGGCAGGAAATACGGCGTCATGATACGTACGGACTTGCGGGCCGCCGAGATCGCCGCCTCGATAATGAGCGCGAGCTTGCCGATATCGTCGTCCGGTCCGTCGGTGATCGTCCGGCATGCGGCCGGACCTGCGGGTTCGTCGTCGCGGCGAGGCGAGGTGGTGATGTATTCGTCGGTCGCGAAATGCCAGTCCTCGGCAAAGACCTGCTCGAGTTGCATGACGATCGGGCCGGTCAGGCGAAAGTGCGTATCGATCATCTTGCCGCGGCCGTCACCGATGTTCAGCCCGCCGGTGAAGCCCGTTCGGCCGTCGACGATCAGCAGCTTGCGGTGATTGCGCAGGTTCAGGTGCAGCGACGGCGGCAGCAGGCGCAGCGGAATGAACCGTGCGTGGCGGATGCCTGCGCGGGCCAGCAGTCGCGTGATCGGCGGCCAGGAGTATCGTTCGCCGACGCCGTCGATGAGCACATGGACCGTGACGCCGCGCTCGACAGCAGCCTTGAGCGCAGCGACGAACCGCCGGCCCGTCGCATCACTGCGAAAGATGTAGCTGGCCAGGCAGATGCAGCGGTCGGCTTCGTTGATCGCCGCCAGCATGTCGGCATACGCCTGTTCGGCGTCGAAGTAGGTCGCCACGAGGTTGCCACCGACCATCGGCCGATGCACGACCCGGTCCGAGATCCGGACGAATTCGGTTCGGGCGGCGGCGCCCGTTTCGCACTGCGATTCGGCCGTGGCACGCGAATAGGCCGATGCCGGAAATTCACCGATCTGCCTTGTCTGCCGGCTGATGCGATTGATGCCGAACAGGATGTAGAGCAGCGGGCCGAGATATGCGATCGACAGGCAGATCGCCATCCAGCCGAAGGCCGCGCGCGGGTCGCGTTTATTGATCAGTGCGTGACCGGCCGACCAGATGCCTGCCGTGACCCCGACGACGGCGGCGAGCAGGATCAGCGGTTGCGTCCAGTCGTCCACGTCGGTTGCCGTCGATCAGCGATTGATCACGAGGCAGTCCTGGCCGAGCCGCTTGAGGGCAGCGCACGCGTCCCGGGCTTCCGGCCAGGACATCGGTACGGTCTTGAGCAAAAACATGTTGCCGCCGTGCTGCTCCGGCGACTCCAGGCGCACGGGTCCGGCCAGTACATCGGGCGCGAGCGCCACCAGTCGACGCAATTCCAGCTCGGCCGCAGCGATGGAACGAAACGCGGCAAGCTGCAGCCGGAATTTCCCCGGCCGTTCCTTGGGCTGCATCGCGGCCTCGGCCACGATGATCGTGTTCAGCGCCAGTTGCGCTTCGGCCAGTTGCGGCGCCGCCGGATACTTCGCGATGAACGCCTCGAGCGTGGCGCGATCGGCGCCGTCGCGGATTTCTGCCCATCTCGCATCACGCAGGAAGCCGTCAATGTGCTCGCGAGCCCTGGGCGTGTATTCGCTGTCGGCGAATTTCTCGATAAACGCCTGGTAGGCGGCCAGCGTGTTCTTGAACTCCGCGCGTTCCCACGCGCGAATGACCTGCAGCTCCTTGATGCGTAGTCGCGCCTGATCGGCGAACTCGCTGTCCGGATGTTTGGCGAGGAATTCGAGGTAGGCGTTCGGACTGTCGTCGCGCGACGCCAGCTGCCAGTCTTTTTCGGGACTCGCGCAGGCGCAGAGCAACAGGCACAGGAAGAAAAGGGTACTACGTGCTTTCATTCGATCAGCTACACTTCACCAATGTTGCTCAATGGTCGGACCGTTCCGTTTATCGTACTTATCGTAACCGGATTCGTCGTTTCCTGCTCGACGATCGAACCACGGTTTGCGCCGCCGCCGTCCGGCGCGGAGGCGACAGCCGTATTCTATGCCCGGTGGGTCGACTGGCTCGGGCGTTTCGATGCGACGGTTCTGCAGGATGGCTGCCGACCGGCATTGATCGAGCCGCGTCCCGACGTTCCTTACCGGGGCACGGTCGTACTCGTGCACGATATCACGGCCTGTCCGCAGCAGTTTTTCGAACTGGCCGACCTGCTGGCGTTGCGCGGTTACCGGTCGTTCCTGCCGCTGCTGCCCGGACACGGCCGCGTGCAGCCGGGCGCCGGTCGTGTGGGAGGGTTGCCGACGGCACGGGATGTGCGCCGGCGCTACGAGGCTTTCGCCGCTGTGATCAGCGGCATCATGGCCTACGCACCGGGCGACCGCGTGATCGGTGGCAACGGCGCCGGCGCCGCCGTCAGTCTGATGATCAACGGCGGCGCGCCGGGCCTGTATGACCGGCATATCGTCTGGTCGCCGTCGTTTACGCCCGGTGAGCGAACTGCCGAAGCGACCCGCGCGTGCCTGCGGCTCCGTGCCCGCGGGCGGGCCGGTTACTGCGATATCGATACGGCCCCGGTCATGACGGCGCTGGCGCCGCGGGCGGAGCAGATGCTGCGCGACGGGCCGGGCAAGGCGCGTTTGCAGATCGTCACGACGGCGCCGGGCACGATGGTCGCGGGCATGGACCATGCCGTCGCGTGTGCGTATCCGGCGGAGGTTCCGCCGTCGATGCTGTCGGTGTTCGATAACCCGGGCGTCGACATGTATTGGCTCGATTCCCTGCTGAGCGGCACCATCGATTTCATCGTTGACGGCCTGCCGTTGCCGATCGGGTTCGGGCGCAACATGAACCCGTCCGGGCTGCCGGAATGTGCGTTGTCGGCGGAACGGGCGGATTGAACGTTACGCCGTCGGCTGCGGCGGCGCCGGAAAATGCAGCGTGGCGCACAGGCCCGGCCCGGCGTCGGCAAGTTCCAGGGCAATGCCGTGGCGCTGTGCGATGGCGTGCACAAGGCTCAGGCCGAGTCCCGCACCGGGCTTGGAGCGGCTCTTGTCCAGGCGGAAGAAACGCTGCAATACCCGTTCGCGCATGTCGACGGGTATGCCCGGTCCGGCGTCGCGGACCGACAGCACGATCCGGTCCATGTCGCGCTTCAGGCTAATGGTCACCTCGCCGTCGGCCGGGCTGTACTTGATCGCGTTGTCGAGCAGGTTCGTGATCGCCTGAAACAGCAGGTTGCGGTCGCCGCGCACCTCGATCGCGCCCGGTGCGTCGCAGACCAGGCTGATGGATTTCTCATCGGCCAGCGCCTTGTACAGGTCGTACGCGTCACGCACGCTCGCGCTCAGGTCGACCGGGTCGCGCGCCGCCTCGTAAGTGCCCGCCTCGATGCGCGCGATGCTGAGCAGGGAGGCGAACGTTCCGAGCAGGCCCTCGGCGTCGTCGATGCAGGCATCGATCTCGGCAACTTCGCTCGGGCCGGCTTCCATACGCAGCTCTTCGAGCCGGTTGCGCAGACGCGTCAGCGGCGTGCGCAGGTCGTGCGCGACGTTGTCGGAGATATGCTGAATATTGCTCATCAGCAATTCTATCTGGTCCATCATCGCGTTCAGGTTGTGCGCCAGCTCGTCGAACTCGTCGCCGCTGCCGGTCGTGACGATGCGCTGTGACAGGTCGCCGGCCATGATGTGGCGACTGGTCGTATTGAACTGCGCGACGCGCCGCAGGACGTTGTTGCTCATCAGCAGGCCGCCGACGAGTGCGAGCGCCAGCGTCACGGCCAGCCCCCAGAACAGCGTGCGATCGAACAGCCGCGTCAGTTGTGCCAGCGCGCGCACCTTGCGGCCGACAATCAGGCGCAGATCCGGTTGCGGTATGAACACCCGTGCGCGTACTTCGACCGACTCGCCGCTGTCCTCGGTTATCCGGAACGACACCCAGTCGTCTTGCTCGACGGTCAGCTGCGGCCAGGCGTTGATGCTGCCGATCAGCGGGTTAAGGCCGGAATCGGCAATCAGGTAGACCGCATCGCCGTCCGGGTTGGCGCCGATGCGCCGCGCGATGACGCGTGCCAGTCCCTCGGGACCGCGCTGGATGAACTGCTCGTTGAGTCCGGCGATTTCCGCCTGGATCGCCGCATCGGTTTCCTGGGCGAGATAGTCAGTCGCCGCCCAGCTGATGACGAGGAACAATATGGTCACGGACACGAAGAACAACACCATGTACCGCAGTGTCAGCAGGAACGTGGTGGTGCGGATCTGGTCAGCCAGGCGCATCTATTTTGTATCCGGCGCCGCGTACGGTGTGAATCAGGGGGGTTTCAAATTCCTTGTCGACCTTCGCCCGCAGGCGGCTGATGTGCACGTCGATGACGTTCGTCTGCGGATCGAAATGATAGTCCCAGACATTCTCAAGCAGCATCGTGCGCGTCACGACCTGTCCCCGGTGGCGCATCAGGTATTCGAGCAACTGAAAGTCGCGCGGCTGCAGCGCGATGACCTGGTCGCCGCGACGTACTTCCCGCGACAGCAGGTCCATGTGCAGGTCCGCGCAGTGCAGCGTCGTCTCGGTTTCGGTCCGGCCCTGCGACCGGCGCGCCAGCGCCTCGAGCCGCGCCTCGAGTTCGCTGAACGCGAACGGTTTGACGAGGTAATCGTCGCCGCCCGCCTGCAGGCCCTTGACCCGGTCGTCGACCTGGCCGAGCGCGCTGAGGATCAGCACCGGCGTGTTGTTGTCCGACGCGCGCAGCGTGCGTGTGATCGACAGGCCGTCGACGCCCGGCAGCATGCGATCGACGATCAGCGCGTCATAGGTTTCGGTCGTGGCCATGAACAGGCCGTCTTTGCCGTTGTCGGCATGGTCGATCGTATGGCCGGCTTCCTTGAAGCCCCGGACGATGAAATCCGCGACGCTCTGGTCGTCTTCGATCAGCAATATGCGCATCTTATGTCAAATATCCTGACCCGGGCCTTTTCGGATCGCTGCGAAGGGATTCATAAGGTTTTGTATTAAAAGATAAAAACGGGCGGTCTGCAACATGAAGAAAAGTTAATGTTGCCGCCACGGCCCGGTAAAGTACCGGTAGCTAAGATACTCCCCATGGACCGCAGTGACGTCTGAAGCCGAACCGAACAATAGCGCCAAAGTCCCCCCCTTACTTTGGCGTTCGGAGAGTCCCCCCTCTCGGTAAAGACGATCACTGCGCCCTCAGAAAGATTTTCAGCCTCCAGATAGTAATAGAGTAAGTACCCAGCCCGGTCTTTTGACCGGGCTTTTTTTTGTGTCAATCGAGTGTCGTGGTCAGGTCGACGAGGCGCATGCGAACATTCCCGGCGATCTTGACGCGGCCCTCGAACTGCAGCGGCGCCCGCGTGACCGGCTCCAGGTGCAGCACGATATCGCCGCGCAGGCCGAGCAGTTCGAACTCGTCGTCGCTGTCGCCATCGATGCTCTCGCCGCGGATCAGCATGCGGATCGTCGGCTGCCGGCCGTCGCGTAATTCGGTCGTCGTGCCGTTCGAGAAACCGTATTTCAGGTCGATGGTTTCCGGTCCGACGACCTCGACCTGCACGCGGTGCACGTGGCTGCGGACATAGGCGAGAATGTCGAACGTGTCGCCGGGCTCGTCCAGCGGTGCCGCGCCGATCAGGTACAGCAGTGCGCTCGGTTCCGTGACCAGCGCATTGACGGCCGCGGGCGGGTAGGGGCGCAGGTCCTCGTTGGCCTCGGACCATTCCGGCCAGCGCTCGGCCGGCAGCCGCTCTTCGTCCTTGCCGACGGGCCAGCGCGTGCGCTGGTAAGCGCCGCGGTCGGTGAAGCGGTAGATCCGGTGCCGGAACCGCCCGCCGGAATCGTGCGAAGTCCTCTGCAGCGCGGCGCCGTCGCCGGCATTCAGGATCAGCTCGACCTGCGACAGCCGGCCGAAGGCCTCGGTCTCTATCGTCACGATCTTCTGCAGGCCGGCCGGCGCGATGCCCGTGCCTTCGCCGGCCGTGATCAGGCGCGGCGCGACCGTCGTGCAGTCGGGCGTCGCGATCGCGACGTCGACATCGATGGCCATCAGCAGCTTGCTGGCCCGGAATGTAAGTGCCGACCAGCCGATACGATCGGGGGTCAGGGCATCGGCACCGGCATTCACGGCGAAACACCAAGTGATGCCGAGTACCGTCAGGAACCGTATGATTGAACGCGCCATGAAGCTCCGTCACCCGCATTGGTTAACACAACGCCGCCCGAACGGCGGCGAGCCGAGTGTAGCAAAAGAATGCTGACCGGCCGGATCGCATGGCTGGCGGGACTGCTGTTGCTGGCCCCGCCAGGCGCCTGGTCGACGGTGGAGATCGCCGGCCTCGAGGGCGTGCTGCTGGATAACGCGCGCGCGCATGTGCAACTCGTCGCCGAGCCGTGCGATGCACCCGAATGGCGGGTCCGGCGTCTGTACCGGCAGGCGGAACCGGAACTGCGCGAGTCACTTGAGGCCTACGGCTACTACGCGGCGACCGTGAGCCGATCGCTGCGGTTCGATGCGGACTGCTGGACGGCGACGCTGACCGTCGACGCGGGCGAGCCGGTGCGGATTCGCGCCGTCGATGTGCAGGTCGACGGACCCGGGCGCGCGCAGCCCGAGTTCGCGGCGCTGCGCATGAACAGCCCGGTCGTCGTCGGCAATACGCTCGAGCATGCGGCGTACGAACGCGACAAGCGCCGCTTCGGTGACACCGCCGCGCGGCTCGGTTACTTCGATGCGCGCTTCACGACGGCGCGTATCGATGTGCATGTGCCCGAGCAGGCTGCCGACATTGTTCTCGTGTTCGAGACCGGGCCGCGCTACCGGTACGGCGATGTGTTATTCGATCAGGCGGTCATCAGCGAGGCGCTGGCGGCACGCTACGTCGACTTCGTGCCGGGCCAGGCCTACGACGCGGCGCAGATCCGCGAGCTCTACGAGGCCTTGCTCGAGACGAGTTATTTTTCCAGCGTCGACATCCGCACGAAGCCGCGCGCCGCGCCCGATGCCGTCGTCGACGTCGCGGTGCGCCTGAACGCGGCCAAGCATCGTTCGTACAGCGCCGGCATCGGCTACGGCACCGATGTCGGCCCGAAGGTGCGCGCCGGTTACATCAACCGGCGCCGCAATTTGCAGGGCCACCAGCTCGAGATCAAGGGCAGTTATTCGGAAGTGATCGTCGAGACCGGCGCCAGCTACCGGCTGCCGCTGAACAACCCGCGCCAGCAGTGGCTGAACTTTGACATCGGTTACAAAAGCGAGTCGCCGGACACCAGCAAAAGCCGTCTGTACAAGGCCGGCGTCAAGCGTTTCCAGCGCCAGGGCGAACGCTGGCTGCGCACCGTGTTCCTCGACTATGCGCTCGAGGATTACACGGTCGGCCTCGACTCCGGGCGCAGCCGGCTGTTGACGCCCGGCGTCAGCTGGAAGCGCTCAGCCGGCGGCAAGCTCGCACGGCCGCTCAAGGGCCTGACCCTGAACCTGCAGCTCAGCGGCGCCGCGGACGTGTTGCTGTCGGATACATCGTTCTTCCAGGTGCTCGGTTCCGGCAAGTTTGTCCGGCCGCTGTGGGACGGCGCGCGCGTCATCGGCCGGCTCGAGGTTGGCGCGACATTCAAAGACGATTTCGCCGCGCTGCCGGCCTCCGTGCGGTTCTTCGCCGGCGGCGACACCAGCGTGCGCGGCTACGACTACAAGGCGCTCGGCCCGCGCGACGCACAGGGCGACGTCATCGGCGGCAGCCAGCTGATCGCCAGCAGCCTCGAGCTTGACCAGCTCGTGCGCCCGAACTGGTCCGTCGCCGCGTTTGTCGATGCGGGCAACGCCTTCGACAAGTTCTGGGAAGAAAGTCTCGCGGTCGGTGTCGGCGCCGGCGTGCGCTGGTACTCGCCGCTCGGCCCGATCCGGTTCGACATCGCGGTCCCGCTCAAGAGCAGCGCGCCGGATGCCTTCCGCGTGCACATCACGCTGGGGCCGGACCTGTGATCGGGTTCGTGCTGCGCAATCTGTTGCTGATCGCGATCGCCGCCCTCTGCGCGGCGGTGCTGCTGTTGCTCGGTACGCCGGCGGGCGCCCGCTGGCTGGTGGGTCAGGCGCAGCCGGCGATCCCCGGCGAACTGGTCGTCGAGGATCTGGGCGGCAGCGTGCTGACGGGGCTGACCGCCGACCGCGTCGTGTACCGGCAGGACGCCTTCATCATCGAACTCGCGGACGCGCGCGTCAACCTGCGCCTGCACGCGTTGTTGCGCAAGCGCGTGATGATTCGCCGCGCCACGGCCGCGCGCGTTACGGTCGGCGCGCTGCGGCTGGCCGATGTCGCCCTGTCGGGGCACTTCGACCTCGTTGAAAATTTACCGCTGGCCGGCAGCGTGCGCTGGCGTCTTGCCGATCAAACCGTCAGCGGCCGCGGCAACTTCTCCGGTGACCTCAAGCGCCTTGCGTTCACGCAAGACGTCGCGCTGCCGGCGGCCGTTGCTGTGCGCGGCGCGCTTCGCGAGCTGTTGGGGGAACCGTCGATTGAGGCGACCGCACGCTTCACGGAACTGCCGTTCGCCGTCGGGTCGACACCGGTCTCGGCCCGTGACGGGCGCATTGCGCTGGCCGGTACGCTGGCGGCCTTCACCGTCGGCATCGAGACCGATGTGCACGCGGCCGACGCGGCGCCGATCGCATTCTCGGCCGACCTGCGCGGCAACACCGAGAAGCTGACGATCGAGCGTGCCCGCGCGCTGGCATTCGGCGGGCACCTCGACGCCACCGGCCTGATCGGCCTCGGCGATGCGGTGACGGCCACGCTGGCGGTCTCCGGCGAAGACCTGGATCCGTCCCTCGTGCGCGCGGATCTTTCCGGCCGGCTCGGTTTTGCGCTGCGTGTCGATGCGCGCGCCGTGACCGACATCGACATCACGCTCGATCGCCTGTCCGGCGTGTTCCTCGCCACACCGGTCGACGGCAGCGGTGCCGCACAATGGCGTGACGGCGCGCTCGCGCACGTCGAACTGAAACTGCAATCGGGCCCGAACCGGCTCGCCCTGAACGGTCGCATGACGCCCGCGCTCGGCGGTGACCTGCAACTCGATGCGCCCAAACTCACGACGCTGTGGCCGGGCATCGCCGGCGCGCTCGCGGGCACGGCACGGCTTGCGGGCACACTCGAGGCCCCCGTCGTTGCCGTCAACCTGAACGGTGCGAACCTGCGTGTCGCCGACTGGCAACTCGCGCGCGTCGCGGCCAGCGGCCGCATCGACCGCGCCGGCGTGCTGGACCTGGACGCGCAGGCCGATGCCGTGCAAACCGGCGCACAACTGCTCGGCAATATCACGCTCGGCGCCGACGGCACGCTGGCCGACCACCGGCTCGCGCTGCGCGTCGCCGAAGGCCCGGTAGATATCCGGACAACGACCCGCGGCGCCTGGGACGGCGTGCGCCTGGCGGCAACCATCGAGACGGCCGACGTCGCGCACGAGATCGCCGGCGCATGGCAACTGGTTAATCCGGTGCAGGCTGCGTTCACGAAAGAAGACGTATCGCTGGATGCGCACTGCTGGCGCCAGTTGCCGACCCAGCTGTGCACCGACGGCGTGCGCCGCTCGGCCGGGCGCTGGACCGGCGCCGCGACGCTGACCGACCTGCCGCTGGCCACGTTCGACCCGTGGCTCGGCGAAGACCTGCAGATCACCGGCACGGCCGATGCCGACGTGACGGTCGACTGGCGCGAAGGCGAGCCTCCGACCGCGCGTATCGCATGGCGCCAGGGCGAAACCATCCTGAGCCTGCCCGATGCGGAAGCCGACGCCGACCTCGAACCGCTGCGCACGACGCTGCGCGACGTGACCGCGACGCTGGCCGTCGACGCGGACCGCGCCGTGTTCGATGCGCGCGCGAACGGCGATCTCGGCCTGACGCTGGCCGCCGCGGCCACACTCGATACGCCTTTTGCCACAGACGATGGACAGATCGGCGGACCACTGGCCGGCCGGCTGACGGCGCAGGTGCCCGACATCGGCGCGTTGCGCGCGGTGCTGAGCCGGTACGTGCTGACCGGGGAGGTCGGCGGCGCGCTCGCCGTCAATGCCGACGTGTCGGGCACGTGGAACGCGCCGGAGTTTGCCGGGTCCGCGCGCCTGTCCGGCGGCTCCGCGGCGATTGCCGTCACCGGGATCACCGTGACCGACGTCGACCTGTCAGTGTCGGGCAAGGCGGGTGAACCGCTCATCGTTGCCGGTTCCGCCCGCTCCGGGACCGGCACCATCGGTGTCGACGGGCAGATCGACTGGTCCGATGAGCGCGGCGCCTTTGCCGACCTGCACGTCGTGGGTGACGCGTTCGAGATCCTGCGGCTGCCCGACCAGCGTGCCGTCATTGCGCCGGATCTTCAGCTGGCGATCGACGACCGCAAGCTCGGCGTCACCGGGCGCGTTCGCGTGCCCGAGGCCGAATTTATTGTCCGCGAACTCGGCCGCACGGCCGTCGCCGTCTCGCCGGATGTTGTCGTGCACGATGCGGTGCGTCCCGACGAGCGCCCGACCCCGGGCCCGCAACCGTTCGGCGCCGTCGAACTCGAACTCGGTGACAACGTCCGCTTCCGTGGCCTGGGCATCGACACGCGCCTGACCGGTGCCCTGGAACTCGTCGACACCATCGATGCACCGCCAACGGCCGAAGGCAGCCTGCAACTGGCCGACGGCAGCTACGCGATGTTCGGCAAGGTATTAACCATCGAACAGGGTTCGCTGAACTTCTACGGCCCGCTCGATGACCCGCTGCTCGACGTGCGCGCCGTGCGCCGCATCCGCTACCAGCAAAAAAACGTCCGCGTCGGCGTCATCGTCACGGGTAACCTGTCCCGGCCGCTCGATTTCCTGCTGTTCTCCGACCCGGTCTACAGCGATACCGATATCCTGTCGTTCATGCTCTCCGACCGCCCGGCCTCAACCGCCGACGACCTCGACGCCTCGGCGATCTCCGGTGCCGCGATTGCCTTGGGCCTCAAATCGCTGAACCTGACCGAAGGCCTCAGCAACGGCCTGACCCTCGATGAACTGGCGCTGGAAAACGCCGGCGGCGGCGATGCCGCCGTCGTCGCCGGCAAGCGCCTCAGCAACGACCTGTTCGTCCGCTACACCTACGGCCTGTTCAATCGCATCGGCACTCTTTATATAAGCTACGACATCGGCGCCGGTTTCAGCATCGAGGCCGGCTCCGGCGAACAACAGACGCTCGACCTGATGTACTCCATCGATCGGTGATCGTCTCGTCAATCGTTTCGTTGACTATTGAGGCGATGCCCGCGCCGCAAACCGGTTCCGCCGCGTCTCCAGTGATGTTTCCGCGGCGCCCCGAAGGAAGTGCCCTTGGGGTGAAACATCTGCGCCGTCCTCGCGCAACGCGTCGCGGGCTGCATCCAGAGCCTTCACGAACAACGCACCCTGTTCGGCCGTTAGTTGTCCGTGAAAGATAAAGCCGCCCGCCGAATCGAAGAAATACGACAGCACGCGATTCGCATGCGCCGCGTTTGCATCCTCCAGCGCCTGCACGCGCCGATACCGGCGCACCAAACCCTCGACGTGTGCGGCCGTGCCGTGCCGGGCGATGTTCAGCAGGTAATCCTCATTATCCGCGTTCGCGACCCGCGTCATCGCCCGCACTTTCGAATAACTGACCTCGCCACGCTCGAACGCCGCGCTGATCAGCGGCAGCTCGCCCAGCGCCCGCGCCACGCGTACCTTCTCCCGCGCCGCATTCATGCCGATGCCGCACTTCCAGTTCAGCCAGTGCGCGCACGACCCGATACCCCAGCCCGCCCACGCCCGGCGCGCATCGAACTCGGCGATCAGCAGCAGCAATCGAAACGTCGCCGCCGAAATCTGTGCCGACAGCGCCATGATCTGCGCTTCCAGGGCCTCGTCCGACGGCGGCGCGGATGGCGCGGGCAGGGTGGCAATGGCGGCAGGCATGGCGATCTCCGGGTGCTGTATGGATGTACAGTTCACCCCATGAGCTCCGCGCCTGTCACGCTCTATTTCTGTTGTAATTGCACAGATTCGGGTGGGGGAATCAGGCCGATCCGCACGACGATGTATTGGTCGCCTGCAGCGGATCGGCTATGCTGCAATAAAGCATTAATCAGAAATTCGGTAACGATCAGTATCGATCGGAAACCATCGGGGCGGAGACCAGGACCAGTGGCACCGGGGGCACCAGAAGCCATTGCAACGTAAGAACCTACATTTTCTGGGATGAAGATGGTGAGCCGTTTGTCATCGAGCATCTGACGGATCATCCGCCCAGCACACATACAGAAGTGAGTCTGAATGCCTAAAAATACCGACAAATCCCTCGAACGCTGGATCTGGGATGCCGCCTGTTCCATCCGCGGCGCCAAGGACGCCCCCAAGTATAAGGATTACATCCTCCCGCTGGTATTCACCAAGCGCCTGTGCGATGTCTTCGACGACGAGGTCAACCGTATTGCGAAGGAGGTGGGTTCCCGCAAGAAAGCCTTCAAGCTGGTCAAGGCCGACTGGCGCCAGGCGAAGGACAAGAAGCGGGCGATGGTGCGCTTCTATATCCCGCTGCTGCCAGACGATCCCGAGCAGCCGGTCTGGTCCGTCATTCGCAAGCTGTCCGACCAGATCGGCGAAGGCGTCACCACCCACATGCGGGCGATCGCCAAAGAAAACCCGCTTCTGCAGGGCATCATCGACCGCGTCGACTTCAACGCCACGACACACGGCCAGCGCGATCTCGACGACGACCGCCTGTCCAACCTCATCGAGGCCATCAGCACCAAGCGCCTGGGCTTAGACGACGTCGAGGCCGACATCATCGGCAAGAGCTACGAATACCTGATCCGCAAGTTTGCCGAGGGCGGCGGCCAGAGTGCCGGCGAGTTCTACACTCCGCCCGAGGTCGGCACCATCATGTCCCGCGTCCTCCAGCCCGAGCCCGGCATGGAAATCTACGACCCCACCTGCGGCTCCGGCGGCCTGCTCGTGAAATGCGAGATCGCCATGGAGGAAAGCGCCCAGAAAGATAAGAAGGACAAAAAACGCACCGTCGCGCCCCTGAAACTGTTCGGCCAGGAATTCACGCCCGAGACCTGGGCCATGGCCAACATGAACATGATCATCCACGACATGCAGGGCCAGATCGAGATCGGCGACACGTTCAAGAACCCGAAATTCCGGAACAAAGGCAAGCTGCGCACCTTCGACCGCGTGATCGCCAATCCCATGTGGAACCAGGACTGGTTCACCGAGGCCGATTACGACAACGACGAACCCGACCGCTTCCCCGCCGGGGCCGGCTTCCCCGGCAAATCCTCCGCCGACTGGGGCTGGGTCCAGCACATGCACGCCAGCCTGAATGACAAAGGCCGCGCCGCCGTCGTCCTCGACACCGGCGCCGCGTCGCGCGGCTCGGGCAATGCCGGCACCAACAAGGAAAAGACCGTCCGCCAGTGGTTCGTCGACCACGACCTCATCGAGAGCGTCCTCTACCTGCCCGAAAACCTCTTCTACAACACCACCGCACCGGGCATCGTGCTGTTCCTGAACAAGGCCAAGCCGAAGGAGCGCCAGGGCAAGCTCTTGCTCGTCAATGCCAGCCAGGTCTTCGAGAAGGGCGATCCCAAGAACTTTATCCCGGATGACGGCATCCGGCGCATCGCCGACACGCTGATCGGGTGGAAAGAAGAGGACAAACTCAGCCGCATCGTCGATCACGCCGAGCTGAAGAAGAACGACTACAACATTTCACCCAGCCGCTACATCCATACCAGTGACGCCGAAACTTACCGGCCCGTTGGTGAAATTGTGGAGGAACTGGAGGTGATCGAGGCTGAGGCGCGGGAGACGGATAAGGCTTTGAGGGGGATTTTGGAGAGGATTGGGGTATGAGTGATTGGCAAACAAAACGCCTCGGGGACGTTCTCCAGCTGAACTACGGAAAGAGCCTTCCGTTAAAGAACCGTGTCGAAGGGGCAATTCCCGTCTATGGGTCAAATGGAATCGTGGGTTCTCACAATGAGCCAATCGTTGATAAGCCAGGACTCGTCGTTGGGCGAAAAGGCTCTGCTGGCGAGGTCCACTTCTCACGCGGTCCATTTTGTCCGATCGACACGACTTTTTATGTCACTGAAGACGATGCGCCAAACACTGATCTCGAGTTCCTGTTCTACCTCTTGCGGCACCTCGATTTGAGGCGAATTACCGGAGACGTTGGCGTTCCCGGCCTGAACCGAGAAATGGCCTACATGGAGCCGGTCCAATTGCCAGTGATACTCCCCGAGCAGAAGAAGATCGCGCAAATCCTTTCGACGGTGCAGCGGGCGATCGAAGCGCAGGAGCGGATCATTCAGACCACCACCGAGCTGAAAAAGGCCCTCATGCACAAGCTCTTCACCGAAGGGCTGCGCGGGGAACCGCAAAAAGAAACTGAAATCGGGCTTGTGCCCGAGAGCTGGGAGGTGGTAAGTCTTAGTGACTTAATAGAAATATCCCATGGCTATGCCTTTAAAGGAAAGTTTTTTGTTGCGGATGGTCCGACAGTTCTGACTCCAGGAAACTTCAGACTGGATGGCGGGCTCTACTGGGGTAAGAAAACCAAATATACGTCCGAAGAATATGACACTAGCTTGGTCTTTAATGCAGGGGAGCTGGTTGTTGTCATGACTGACTTGACGCCTACCGCAAAGCTCCTTGGCGGGCCGGCGTTTATTCCTGAAGGAAGGGTCATCCTCCACAACCAGCGAATAGGAAGAGTATTTCTCAGCACAGAGACAACGACCTTAAGCTTTCTTTACTGGTTGTTCTTAACGGATCGATTTAAGCGGTATATGCGCCAAACGGCAACAGGGTCAACCGTGCGACACACTTCACCAAAGAAAATCAGAGATTACAAATTTGCTTTGCCAAGATTGGATGATCAAGAGGTTATTGTCTCATCACTTCAGGTCGCTGATCTAAAAATCGGGCTGGCTGTGCGAAAGAAAAATTCATTGGGCGAGTTTTTTCGTACCATGCTCCATGAATTGATGACCGCGAATGTTCGCGTCAATGAAATCAACTTCTAAGGGAATTAGGTAATGGATCATACCCATATCGTCCCTGCTGCCGAGCTTGAGAGATACGCCTCTCGGCGGGACAGTCAGGCTGTCATCCCGGAGCTTGTTTATCTGCTAGTTAAGCAGTCTATATCGCAGGTATCGATATGCCGGATTCCCTATGGTGATGCCGTTAACCAGCCTGGTTGGGACGGTTTAGTGCAGTCAGAGGAGACGTTTCTGGAATTCGTTCCAGCAGGTATTTCTTATTGGGAGATAGGCACGGGAGCGGACCCTCAAGCAAAGGCGACCGCGGAGTTCACGAAGCGCACCAAGGAATTGTCGGACGAGGAAAGAGCTCAGTCTGCCTTCATTTTCGTTACGCCCCGTGCAGCAGGCGCAGATGGCTGGAACGAGCCGAAGCAGGCTGCTTGGCTGAAGCGGCGCAAGGATAAAGGCTGGGGGCGAATAGTAATTATTGATGGCGTAAAGCTCGCAGATTGGCTGCGAGAATTCCCTGCTATTGGGCGCTGGTTGGCAAAAAAGATCGGGTTGACGTCATCGTTAGGCGGGTTGGAAACGCCGGCGGAGCATTGGGAAGGTTTGGTGTCTTTGGGTGGTTCGTCTGATCCGCCTTTGCCGGCGGCGATATTTACAGCGGGCAGAGAGAGCGCATGTTCTGCGTTACAGGCGCTATTTGAAGGTGAATCTCAGAGACTGATAGTTTTTGCTGAGAGCGAATCGGATGTCGCCGATTTTGTATCTGCTTATCTTGCGTCACTAGGTGATGAAGTCGGAAGGTCTTTCAGTAACCGGTGTCTCCTGATTAGCGATGTCGATGCCTGGCATTCACTCGTGTCTACTCGTAAGGCGCACGTATTTATCGCGGACCCAAAGTTGGGGCTGGATTCTGAGCAAAGCGACTTGCAATCCGTTGCGACCAGCAGGGGTCATGCGGTTGTTATTCCCATTTGTGGTGCATGGTCTGGCGGCAACCCCGAAATTATTAAGCTCCGAAGCCCAACAAAAACTCAGTTGGAGACTTTGTTAAGTGATGCTGGGTACCCGACAGTTCGTGCTCGCGAGCTTGCTGATATTGGCGCCGAACGGCTTTCTGCGCTGAAAAGGCACCTTTTAGGGTTAGGGTCATTACCGCCTTACGCAACTTGGGGCAATGCGCGTCTTCTTGCGCAGGCAGGATTGGCAGGAAAATGGGACGCAAATAGTGAAGCCGATAAAGAGGCTCTTGAGATCTTATTGGGAAAAGAATACGGGGGGTGGATCGAGACGATCAGACCTGAAGTGTTGCGTGCGGACACTCCCCTTATTCAACGCGATGAGAAGTGGAGAGTCTTGTCCCGAGGCGAAGCGTGGAGTGCTTTAGGCGCGCGTGTTACAGATGATGACCTTGACCGCTTAAAAGAAACAATTTTGAGGGTCCTTAAGGAGGATGATCCGAAATTTACGCTTCCTAAGGAAGAACGTTACGCCGCAGGCATACATGGGAAGGTCCTGCGACATTCATCAATGCTCAGGGAAGGGCTGGCGGAGACACTGGCTTTGCTGGGTAGTAGAGAAAGCGATCTGCCGCACTGCTCTATAGGAAAAGCAAACCACACGGTGGTTCTGACTGTCCGTGAGTTACTCAAAGACGCTGATTGGATTCGCTGGGCAAGTCTCGACAGGTTGCTGCCACTCATTGCAGAGGCGGCTCCCGACGAATTCTTGGATGCTGTTGAGGGGGCGTTGACCAACCTCGCTGAAAGTCCATTCCATCAAGTGTTTGCTCAGGAAGGGAGCGGTGGTATAGGCGGCTGGAACTATATCAGTGGCCTGTTATGGGCTCTTGAAGGGTTGGCTTGGCACCCCGATTATTTGCTCCGAGTGATTCTTATTCTCGGCGATTTGGCGGCCATTGATCCTGGGGGCAACTGGTCAAACAGGCCTGCCAATTCAATGGCAGACATTCTCTTGCCATGGCATGTGCAGACTTGTGCTTCGATGGATAGAAGGAAGTCTTCGGTGCAAGCATTGCTCAAAGAGCAACCTGATGTTGGCTGGGATTTGCTGCTTGCCCTGCTGCCAAACAACAGAAGCTATACCTCCGGAAGTCATAGGCCTGTATGGCGTAACTTAATTGATAAAGAATGGACCGGTACTGTCACTCGCGCGGAGTACTGGGAGCAAATTTCGATTTATGCCGAGATGGCGATAGGACTCGCTCGCTCATCTGTAGCTAGATTGTGTGAATTGATAAAGGCCCTGCCAGATCTACCTCAAGAAGCGCATCAAAGTCTGGTGACACACTTACAATCCTCTGCTGTTACTGATCTACCTGAGGCCGACAGGATGGTAGTTTGGGAATCTTTAAATGATTTGGCGCGAAATCATCGAAAGTTTGCTGATGCTGACTGGGCGATGTCATTAGATGTTGTTGCCGAGATAGAGGCGGTGGCAGATCTGCTAGCGCCGGAATCTCCCCGAATTAAACATCAATACTTATTCGGGGGCCGTGATTTCGACCTCTATGATGAAAAAGGTGACTATGAGCAGCAGCGAGAAGATTTGGAATTGCGACGGCAGGCTGCCGTAATGGAAATAGTTGATACAAGTGATCTGGTAGATCTTTTTGAGTTTGCGAAAAATGTATCAGCGCCCTATCAGTTTGGTTGGTCTTTGGGCTTTGTTGCCTCAGATGAATTACAAGAAATGCTTCTGCCAGGCCATTTGTTATACGAAGATGACTCGATAGCGAGTTTGGTTGATGGTTTCATAAATGGCCGGTTCGCAAATTGGGGCTGGGAGTGGGCCGATAAGCTTCTGAATGGCGACTGGAGGGAGTCAGAGAAAGCGCAGTTACTTGTTTTGTTACCGTATCAAGGTGAGACATGGGCGCGAGTTGACCAGTATTTGGGTGATAGCGACCATTCATATTGGGAAAATGCCAGAGTTAATCCTTATTGGCCTGATTCCAACCAAGATTCAGCGATAGAAAAACTCTTGAGCTGCGGTCGCTTGGGCGCCGCGATTCAGTCACTTGGTCGCCTTGGTAAGAAGGACGAGGGTTTCAACGCTTCGCTTGCCACACGGGTAATGTTGGCGTTTGTTCAGGCTGAAGAGATTGATAGGGAGTTTGACCAGCATGCTGTCGTGCAAATTATAAAGAAGCTTCAAGCTTATGATGAAGTTGATCAGGATTCCTTGTTTGAGATTGAGTGGGCTCTGTTGCCGCTGTTGAATCAATTTTCTGAAGGGTCACCGACCACGATTGAAAGGCGGCTTGCGAAATCACCGGAGTTGTATTGCGAGGTTATAGGTCTGGTGTATCGATCGAAAAACTCTGAGCCGGAGCAGGAACAGCCTACAGAACAGCAGAGAAACCTAGCTAAAAAGGCTTACCAACTTTTAAGTGAATGGTCTCAACCCCCGGGTCTTGATGCGGATGGCTCCTTTGATCATGAAGCATTCAGCGAATGGCTGGCAAAAGTTAAGTTAATTGCGGCCGAGACCGGCCATTTAGAAGTTGCCCTTATCCATCTGGGCCAAGTAATGACTAAGGTTCCCCCAGATCAACAAGGCCTATGGATAGATGAGGCGGTAGCAGAAGCATTGAATGCTAAGGATGCTCAGTCCATGCGTTCAGGGTTTACCACACAGATATTCAATGACAGGGGCGTTCATGGGTTTAGCGCAGGCAAAGAGGAAATGAAGTTAGCGCAGCTGAATCGTGATAAGGCAGATGCCTTGGATAGCAAAGGTTACTCAAGATTTGCGACAGCAATGCGTGAACTTGCAGTTAGTTATGAACGTGATGCGGAGCGCGAATCTTCGAGGGACCCTTTTGAGGCATAGAAAAAATATGCCAATACCCGGAGAACACAAAACAGTCCAAGCCCGGATTCTTGAATACGCCGAGGCTGCCGGGTGGAAGATTGTGTCCCGGGAGAAAGCCGAACAGCGGCGCGGCTTTGATCCCGAAGCTCCACCCGCCGACCGCGCCCGGAATCGCTCCCTCTTCTTCGACGACCTCCTCGACGCCAAAGTGCGGGAATTCAATCCGCGCTACGCCGAGGCCGAGGGGGCGTTGCTCGGGCAATTCCGCCATCTCCACACCGATATCTACGGCAACCGGGAATTCGTCGAGCAGCTGCGCAACCGGGGCAAGTTCTTCGATCACGAGGAGAATCGCGAGCGCGACCTGTTGCTGATCGATTACGAGGACCAGTCGCGCAACGTGTACGAAGTCACCGAGGAGTGGGCCTTTCACAACGGCTATTACGGCACGCGGGAGGATGTCGTCTTTCTGATCAACGGCATCCCGGTGCTGGTGATCGAGTGCAAGAACGCCAACAAGGACGAGGCGATTGCGCTGGGGGTCGACCAGATCCGCCGCTACCATCGCGAGACGCCCGAGCTGTTCGTGTCGCAGCAGCTGTTCACGGCCACCGACGCGATTGGCTTTGCCTACGGGGTGAGCTGGAACACGGTGCGGCGGAACATTTTCAACTGGAAGCACGCCGAGGTCGGCAAGCTGGAGGCCAAGGTGAAGAGCTTCTGCGCCATCCCGCAGGTGCTCGGCTTCCTGAAGGATTACATCGTCTTTGCCGAGAAGGACGAGGAGCTGAACAAGTACATCCTGCGCCAGCACCAGACCGGCGCGGTGGAGGCGACCGTCAGCCGTGCCCTCGATGCCGGGCGCACCCGCGGCCTCGTGTGGCACACGCAGGGCAGCGGCAAGACATTTACGATGATCAAGGCGGCGGAACGGCTGTTCAGGGCGCGGGAGGCGGACAAGCCGACCGTCCTGCTGATGATCGACCGCAACGAGCTGGAAGACCAGATGCTCAAGAACCTGGCCGCGCTCGGGCTCGGTAACCTGGAGCACGCCGGGAGCATCCGGGAATTGAACCGGCTGCTGCGGGATGACTACCGCGGGATCATCGTGACGATGATCCACAAGTTCCGTGACATGCCGGCGGACATCAATACGCGTTCCAATATCTACGTACTGATCGACGAGGCCCACCGCACGACGGGCGGCGACCTCGGTAATTTCCTGATGGCCGGGCTGCCGAATGCCACCTACATCGGTTTTACTGGTACGCCGGTGGACAAGACCGCCTACGGGAAGGGCACCTTCAAGACGTTTGGCTGCGAAGACGATCAGGGTTACCTGCACAAGTATTCGATCGCCGACAGCATCGCCGACGGCACGACCCTGCCGCTGTATTACAACCTCGCGCCGAATGACATGCTCGTGGAGCACGAGTTGCTGGAAAAAGAATTCCTGGGGCTGGCCGACGCGGAGGGCGTGGCCGACATCGAGGAGCTGAACAAGATCCTCGACCGGGCCGTGAACCTGAAGAATTTCCTCAAGGGTGAGGCGCGCATCCGCAAGGTCGCCGAGTTTGTCGCCAGGCACTACAAGGAAAACGTCGAGCCGCTCGGTTACAAGGCCTTCCTCGTGGGTGTCGACCGTGAGGCCTGCGCGCGCTACAAGCATGCGCTGGACAAGTTCTTGCCTCCCGAATGGTCGGCGGTGGTGTATACCGGCAACAACAACGACTCCGAGCTGCTGAAAGAATTTCACCTCGAGCCGAAAAAGGAGCGACAGATACGCAAGGCCTTCGGCAAGCTCGACCAGCTGCCGAAAATCCTGATCGTGACCGAAAAACTGCTGACCGGTTTCGACGCACCGGTGCTGTACGCGATGTATCTGGACAAGCCGATGCGCGACCACACGCTGCTGCAGGCCATTGCCCGCGTGAACCGGCCCTACGAGAACGAGCAGGAAGGCATGGTCAAGCCGCACGGCTTCGTGCTGGATTTCGTCGGCATCTTCGACAAGCTCGAAAAGGCGCTGGCGTTCGACAGCGAAGAAATCGATGCCGTCATCAAGGACCTGGACCTGCTGAAGACGCTGTTCAGGAACAAGATGGAGGGCAAGGCACCCGGGTATCTCGGGCTGATTCAGCACGGCTTCATCGACAAGGACGTGGATAATCTCATCGAGCACTTCCGCGACAAGGGCCTGCGCAAGCAATTCTTCAAGGAATACAAGGAAATCGAGATGCTCTACGAGATCATCTCGCCGGATGCCTTTCTGCGGCCGTTCATCGAGGACTATGCCGCGCTTTCATCGATCTATGCCGTCGTGCGCAATGCGTATGCGAAGCGGGTGTATGTCGATCGTGCCTTCCAGAAGAAAACCAACGAGCTGGTGCAGCAGCACATCGACACGACCGGCGTGCGTGAGCCGCAAGCACAGTATGTGCTGATCGACGAAGAGACGATCGAAACCATCAAGGCCGGCAAGGAAGGTGACGCGACCAAGGTGATTAACCTGGTCAAATCAATCCAGAGAACGGCCGAAGAGGACAGCGACGACCCCTTCCTGATTGCCTTGTCGGATCGCGCCCAGGCCATTCAGGAAAGCTTTGAAGACCGTCAGGCCACTACGGCCGATGCACTCGAAGAACTGCTGGCTGAAGTACAGGCCAATCTAGAACGCAAAAAGCGGCAGGTCGAGCGGGGCATGGACGACCTGACTTACTTTGTCTTGTGCCAGTTTGAAGCGGCCGGGGTTCCCGATCCGGACGAAACCAGCAAAAAGGTGGCCAGGGCCTTTGCTGACCATCCCAACTGGCGCAGGAGCGAGAATCAGCAGCGGGAATTACGGCAGGCCATCACGCTCGCGCTCTATGCGGCCGCGGATGACCCGGACGAGAATGAGATCGCAACGCAAGTCGAGAGCCTGCTCAATATCCTCTGGCGGCAGGCCCAATAATGCCTCACGAAAAGGCAAAACTGGCCTTCAAATCCAGCGTGCGTGAGTGGGCCGATAAGCTGGATATTCAGATCAAATCACTGACCGTGAGGCCCATGAGCAACAAATGGGCTTCTTGCTCGACCAACGGTAACCTGACATTTAATGCGGAGTTGCTGGAACTGGACCAGGAGCTCTGCAACTACGTCATCGTCCATGAGCTGCTGCATTTCTATGTACCGAATCACGGCAAGCTGTGGAAAAGCCTGATGATGGCGCACCTGGGGGACTATCAGCGACTGGAAAGCCGAATGCGGGATCTGTCAAATCATTAATCATGGATTTAATCCCTGAGCAGAAAAAAGCGAGAAAAATATGAATCAGGATCAATCAACGATTACCTGTCCGAATTGCGGTACAGAAATCGATGTCAATGACATTCTGTATCACCAGGTTGATGAACAGCTCAAAAAGAAATACCAGGAAGATCTCCGGCGTGAGAAGCAGAAGATCGAGTCACAAGCATCCGAGCTTGAGCAGCAGCGAGAAGCTTTGGAAGAAGAGAAAGGCAAGCAAGCCGAAATGCTCGAGGAGCAGGTCCGCAAGAAATTAAAAGAGAAGGAAGCCGCACTTGCCAAAAAGCTTAAGAAGGCTGCCGAGGACGAGCAGCAGGGCGCGCTAGCCACCTTGCGTGAAGAACTGGCGGAAAAGTCGAAAAAGGTTAAAGAGTTAAATAAGGCGAGTGCAGAACTTGAAAAAGTTAAACGAGAAAAGGACGAGCTGAAAGAAACGCTGCAAGTAGAGGCGGAAAAGAAACTAAGTGAGCAAATTGCCGCCGAACGAAAAAAAATTGCTAAGGAAGAAAGTGGTAAGAATGAACTGAAACTGAGGGAGCTTGCAAAGCAGCTGGAAGATCAGAAGAAGCTTACAGAGGAAATGAAGCGCAAGCAGGAGCAGGGCTCCATGCAGTTGCAGGGAGAGGCGCAGGAATTAGTCATAGAAGAGTGGCTGGCCGAGATATTCCCATTGGATGTCATCCAGGAAATAAAAAAGGGTGAACGCGGGGCAGATTGCCTGCAGATCGTGCATACGCGCACGCGCCAGAATTGCGGCTCAATTTATTACGAGAGCAAGCGTACCAAGCGCTTTCAACCATCCTGGATACCGAAGTTTAAGGCTGATATTCAGGACAGGAATGCGAATATTGGCGTATTGGTCACTGAAGTGATGCCGCCTGATATGGAGCGCCTTGGCCTGATGGACGGCGTCTGGGTGTGTTCTTTCGAAGAGTTCAAGGGGCTCAGTTCTGTCCTGAGAGAATCAGTCATTCAGATCAGCAGAGCCATTGTGACCCAGGAGAATAAGGGCGACAAAATGGGGATGTTGTACGACTATCTGACGAGTAGCGAGTTCCAAATGCAGATTGAGTCCATAGTGGAAGGCTTTACTCAGATGAAGTCAGACCTCGAATCCGAGCAGCGTTCCATGCGAGGGATCTGGAAGAAAAGGGAAAAGCAGATTGAAAAGGTAATGCTGAATACCACAGGGATGTATGGCTCGATTAAGGGAATCGCTGGCAGTGCTGTTCGAGCAATACCCTTGCTTGAACTTCCTGAAGAAGATGAAACAGGCTTGCTGGAAGATGATAGTGAAAGCTAGATCGGCATAAGTAAATTTTTGGGGTCAGAGTGAAAAAGCGGGTGGAGTGGGGTGATTAGCGCGTAGGCGGGGGATGTTTGTTTTGTCAGGCTGGCGGGGGTTGATTGTCGGGGAGGGTGCCCGTGCCTCGCAAGCGTCGCGTTTGTCCGCCGGGGTTGCCGGTGCATGTTGTTCAGCGTGGTAACAACGGCCAGGTGTGCTTTGCGGATGAGGCGGATTTCAAGGCTTACGGCAATTGGTTGCGCGAAGCGGCGGACAGGTACGCTGTCGATATTCATGCCTGGGTCTTTATGACGAACCATGTGCATCTTCTGGTGACGCCAGGGGTGCTGGATGGCATTTCTCGTTGCATGCAGTACCTGGGACGTTATTACGTCCGGCGATTCAACTACCGTTATAAACGCACGGGCACGTTGTTTGAAGGCCGGTTCAAGTCGAGTGTTGTGCAAAGCCGCGGCTATTTGCTTGTCTGTCAGCGCTATAAGGAGCGGCCATCATGAAGAAAGTCAGAGTCGGCATCATGCCGCCGAAGCAATACAGGCAATATACTTTGGACATCGCTGCGGGAAAACATGTGCCCAAGCGCGGTGAGCCAAAGATATGGTTTGCTTCGATGAAAGCACTGGCTGAAACGCTCTCCGATCCGAACAGAGAGCTTCTCGCTCTGATTGCCGAACAGCATCCTGAAAGCCTTTCAGAGTTGGCAGCGTTGTCGGGCCGCGCCGTTTCCAGTATTAGCAGAACGCTTAAAACAATGGAGAACCTGGGTTTGGTTCATCTGCAACGCGAGAAATATGGTCGCGTGGTGCCCCGGGTTCCTTACTCCGATATTGTCCTGGATTTGTCTATCGTCAGTCGCGCGCAAGGCGCGTGAGTTGCTATTGGCGGGTTCTGGGCAATTGGTGTCAGACACCAATTCGACTACATGATCAGCGGGGCAAGCATGACGCCATATGCGGCCAGTCGGCCTCGATTTGCCGTGGGCGTCGTCGGTCTGCCGGTGCTAGACTTGCTGTTATCTGGGCTGTCGGGAGCATGCAATGAAACAGGATCGGCGTGAATTACCCGCATATTCCGCAAGCGAGGCAGCGGAGTATCTGCGTATTCCGGTATCGACTCTGCGCCACTGGGCCGGGGGACGCCGCGAACCGACTGTCGCACCGTTGATCAGTGCCGCCCAGACCGGGCCGCTGTTGTTGTCGTTTTCCAATCTCGTGGAAATGCATGTGCTGGGTGCGATCCGTCGCGAGCACGGGGTTGCGATGTCGCGCGTTCGTGCGGCGCTGGATTTCATTGCCGCGCGGCTGAACACCGGGCGACCGCTGATTTCCCGGGAGTTTCAGACGGATGGCGTAGATTTATTTGTCGAGCATCTGGGGACGATGCTCAACGTCAGCCGTGATGGTCAGATGCTGATCGAAAGCCTGCATGACTCGTTACAGCGGATCGAGCGTGACCAGCATGGTCTGCCGATTCGCCTGTTCCCCTATACCCGCAATCAGCGGCGCGATGCTCCCAGGCTGGTCGTTATCGATCCGGCCGTGAGTTTCGGGCGGCCGGTGCTCGTCGGCACGTCGATCGCCACCGAGGTCATCGCCAATCGCTACAAGGCGGGGGATTCCATGCAGGAGCTTGCAGAGGACTATGGCCAGCCGGTCGCGGAAATCGAAGAAGCCATCCGCTGCGAGCTCCGAAACGCCGCCTGATTTCACGATCTTTCTGGATGCGACGTTTGGCCGCAGGACCGTCGCGTCGCGGTTGCGGGCGGCCGGCGCTACGGTAGAGGTGCATGATGATCACTTCGCGCCGGGCACCCCGGATGACGAGTGGCTGGCGGTTTGCGGATGTAATAACTGGATCGTTATCTCGCAGGATCAACGGATTCGTTACCGGAAAAACGAGCAGGCGGCGGCACGGGATGCGCGAGTACGCCTGTTCGTCGTGACGGCCGGAAGCATTACCGGAGAGGAAGCCGGAGAAATGCTGGCCGGTGCGCTGCCCCGAATTCTGGCGCTTAGCAGTCGGCAGCCGGCACCTTTCGTCGCGGGCGTGACCCGTGCCGGCAATGTGCGGATCTATGAGGCGTTTTCGAGTTGATCCGGGCAATTGGTGTCTGACACCAATTCTTTTACGCTGCCCGCCGTTCCCCACCCGTCACCACCAGCAACCGGATCAACAACAGATACGCCCCCGCCCAGGCCCCGGCCGCAACCCAATACGCTGTCCAGATCCCGCCCGGCCACCATCCCGCCGCAATCCGTGCCAATGCGGCGATCGCGATCAACCCAACCGCCACCGGTATCCCCGTCGCCTCGACCGGATCATGCTTCGCCCACAGCAATCGAATGCGCGCCATGACGGAGATCGTCAGTGTGCCGAGTGCGCCGACGGTGACGCCGTGGAGTGCGTCGGTGAGGCGCCAGTTGTCGAGCACGAGGGCGGCGCCCATGAGTATCAGGCCGGTGCCGAGCCACAGATAACCGACGCCCAGGCCGATCAGGTCGGGTCGGGCGGTGCACCACCACAGTCGCCAGCGTACGGCGCGAATGACGATGGCCAGGCCTGCGGCGCAGATCACCAGCGCCGCGACCGGTTGTACCGCGGGCAGCGGCAGCAGAACGAGGGCGGCGAGGAACAGGACCATGGTGGCGCCTTCGAGCCGCGGCTGGACGCGGGCGTCGAGTTGTTTGCCCGCGCGCAGGATGTGGCCGGCGACGGCCGGGGCAATGATGCGCCCGCCCATGAAGAACATGATCAGTGCGAACAGCAACACACCTTCGTGCAGCAGCGTCGACGGTGACGGGCCGGGCAGTGCGATGACGACAACGGTGTGGAATGCGGTGACGGTAATGGCAATCGCAATCAGCGACGGGCCGAAGAGTTTGTTGCGCAGTTTCTTGGCGGCGCGCAAAAACTGCGGCGCGGCCAGTGCGGCGACGGTGACGGCGAACGCAATGTTCGTGACGGTGGCGGCGATGCCATCGGGTTGCATGACATAGGTGATCCGCGCCAGCAGCCACAGGCCGGCGAGTGCGGTGAGTCGCACCCGCGTGATGCGATTGATCAGGTAGCCGGCCGCGACCGCGAGCGCGAAGCCGAACAGCATTTCGTGGCCGTGGCCGGCGGTCGTCGCCAGGCCCGCGAGCCACGGCGCGCCGGTTTGCAGTGCGTAGACGGAGGCCGGCAGCGCGAGCATGGCCCAGGTCGCGGCGAGCGGGAAGAACAGCAGGTGGGCGGGGTGTGCGGGG
>JAJFJS010000083.1 GCA_021773815.1 Gammaproteobacteria bacterium | reverse complement strand
ATGTCAGGCGAATTTAGAGATGAGGCAGGGTAAAGGCCAGAATTTTCCGGTCTTTTATTTTACAGAACTTTTAGCTTTGGCCTTTGATATCAAAGAAGTAAAAGATACGTTTAAAAAGCATTTAATAGATGTCAGTAAAGTATTGAAAAGAGTACAAGTAAATAAATAATTTCATGAAGAAGAAAGAAGAGAATAATAAAAAAACAGGTTCGGCAATGGTGGTTGGCGGAGGTGTAGGGGGTATGCAGGCTGCACTTGATTTAGCCGAATCCGGGATAAAAGTATATTTTGTTGAAAAATCCTCAGCAATAGGTGGACGTATGACACAGCTTGACAAAATTTACCCGACTAATGAATGTTCCATGTGTGTGGTATCACCGAAGCTTGTTGAATGTGGCAGGCATCTCGGTATAGACATAATAACCAATGCAGAGATAAAAAAGATAGAAGGCGAGCCCGGAAATTTTACGGTCACACTTCATCGTAGATCCAGGTATGTAGATATTGAAAAATGTACCGGTTGCGAAGATTGTGTAGCAGTGTGTCCTGTTGATATTTCCAACAAGTTTAATGGTGGGATAGGCACGCGTAAGGCTATTTATCGTATGTACCCGCAAGCCGTACCTCTTGCTTTTGTTATCGATAAAGAGAATAGGGCACCTTGTGTGTCTACATGTCCCGCGCGTATTAATGTACAGGGTTATATATCTTTGATCTCGCAAGGTAAATATAAAGAAGCATTTGATCTGATAAGACATAGAGTTCCTTTTCCGGGAGTATTAGGAAGGGTATGTTATCATCCGTGTGAAGGCGAATGTAATCGGAAGGACATAGAGCAACCGCTTGCCATTAATCCTTTAAAAAGATTTGTAGCTGACTTTGTATATGAAAAAAAAAGATCTGAACTGTTCAAAGCCGGACAAAAAGAAAGTGCAAAATCCGAAGATGACCCTCAGCAAGAGGAAGAGACAGGGCCGCTTGAACATCCGTATTCTTTCTGTGAAGATATCGCAGATGAACTTGTAGCGGCGAGAAGAGACAAACGGGTTGCGATTGTGGGAGCCGGGCCATGCGGACTAACGGCAGCGGATGATCTTGCCTGGCTGGGATATAAGGTTACCATTTTTGAGGCTGAAGAAACCTTAGGCGGGATGATGGCTCTTGGTATACCGTCGTACAAGCTTCCTAAAGATCTTTTGAAACTTGAGATTGATAATATACTTAAAAAAGGCATAGAGATAGAGAGAGGCAAGATTTTGGGAAAAGATCTTACTGTTCAAGGACTTAAGAAGGATGGGTACGACGCTGTATTGTTAGCAACCGGTGCCGGAAAACCAAGATCAATCACTATTCCAGGGGGAGATAATGAAAATGTATGGCAGGGTATGGAATTTTTAAAAAAAGTGAATTCAGGTGAGAAATTAGGAATAAAGGGCGAATTAGTCGTAATAGGCGGAGGGAACGTGGCTATTGATGTCGCCCGGACAGCGAGACGATTGGGAGCTTCCGGAGTACACATAATCTGTTTAGAACGGAGAGATGAGATGCCGGCGCATGATTGGGAGATAGAATTGGCTGTTCAGGAAGGTATTGTTATTCATCCGTCATGGAGCCCCACCCGGATAGAAATCACCAACAATAAAATTAATGCCGTTATGTTTAAGAGATGTCTTAAAGTCTTTGACGAATCAGGTAAATTTAATCCGGTTTATGATGTTAAGGAAGAATACAGGTTCGATGCAAACCATGTTATTGTCGCTATAGGAGAGGAACCTGATCTTGCGTATCTGGCAGAAAAAGACAAGGTTGAACAAACCTCTACCGGGACGATCGAGGTAGATCCTGTCTCTTTTTCAACAACTGCCGAAGGCGTTTTCGCTGGTGGTGATGCGGTAAGCGGTCCTGCCTCAGTTATTGAAGCTATTGCTGCAGGTAAAGAGGCGGCGCTTTCTATAGACCGTTATATCAGGGGTGTTGATATTAAGGAAGGACGCGGTGAAAGAGCAGAGTCCTCAAAAGCACCAGATATAAAATTCGACAAACGTGACCGTACTGATGTAAGTCTGCTCTCCCCGGAGAATCGGATAAATAATTTTAATGAAGTTGAACTTACGATAACTGAAGAAAAAGCGTTTAAAGAAGCTGCCAGGTGTATGAATTGTGGCATATGTTCTGAATGTATGGAATGTGAGAAGGTTTGCGACCCGGGTGCGGTAAATCATAGAATGAAAGATGAAAGTACTGAGATAAAAACTGGCGCTATAATTATTACATCCGGGATAGAGCTTTATGACGCTGAACTCAAGAAGGAGTACGGATCTGACCGGTATGAGAATGTCCTGACAAGCATACAGTTTGAAAGATTACTCAGCGCTTCCGGTCCGACCGTGGGAGAAGTTCTCAGACCATCCGATGGAAAACGCCCTAAAAAGATAGCTTTCATACAATGTGTAGGTTCACGTGATCCTTCATGTGGAAACGAATTCTGTTCTTCAGTGTGTTGTATGTATTCCATAGAAGAGGCTGTTATTGCCACAGAACACGACCCGGAAGTTGAAGCGACAGTTTTCTATATTGATATAAGGACGTTCGGTAAGGATTTTGAACGTTATTATGAGACTGCCGTGATTGAGCATGGTATCAAGTTCACTCGATGTATGGTGTCAAAGATATATGAGGGTCCTAAAACCAAAAACCTTTTTGTGAAATATATAGATGACCTGGGGAATATGCGGGAGTCTGAATTCGATATGGTTGTACTGGCTGTGGGGCTTACGTCTGCCTCAAGTTTTAAACCTATGGCTGATACTTTGGGGATAGAATTGAATGAATATGGTTTTGTCAAAACGAGGAGGAATGAACCGGGGTTGACGTCAAAAGATGGAATATTTGCAGCAGGCACTTGTGTTGAACCTATGGATATAAATGAGACTGTTACGGAAGGGTCTTCCGCGGCATCCCTGGCTTCAGCCTTACTGAAAGGCGTGCGGGGGCAGATGGTAAGCAAGAAAGTATACCCTCCCGAAAAGGATGTAGAGAACGAAGATGTTCGTATAGGTGTGTTTATTTGTCGTTGCGGAAGGAATATAGCTTCAGTAGTCAATGTCACCGAGGTTGTAGAATACGCTTCTAAACTTAAAGATGTAGTTTTCGCAGGAGAGTTTCTATACACCTGTTCAGAAGACTCATTAGACAGTATCAAGAAGAGAATTGACGAACATGATATTAACCGTGTAGTTGTCGCGTCTTGTACGCCGCATACTCATGAAGAACTATTTCGTGATACGGTAAGGCAGGCAGGGCTTAACAAATACCTTTTCGAGATGACAAGTATCAGAGAACAGGTTTCATGGGTACATAAAGAACTCCCAACGGAATCTACGCGTAAAGCCAAAGAATTGGTTGAGATGATCGTTGCCAAGGTACGTCTTGCAAAACCGTTAGGTGTCGAGTTTTTCGAGGTGGTTTCTAAAGCATTGGTTATTGGCGGTGGCGCAAGCGGGATGCAGACGGCGCTAAGTATAGCAGAACAGGGATACGATGTATACCTCGTAGAAAAAGAAGAACGACTAGGTGGACATTTAGTGACGCTTTATGAAAACTTCGAAGATGAAGACCCGCAGCTCATGCTGAATAGTCTTATTGATAAGGTACAATCTCACGAGAGGGTAGAAGTTATGACTTCTTCACGTTTGGAGAGTCTATCAGGATTTATGGGGAATTACACTTCCATTGTCGATTTTCATGGTAAGAAAAACCGGATTGATCATGGTATCGTAGTTGTGGCAACCGGAGGGGCAGCTTACGAGCCTAAGGAAAATGAGTATGGTTGGGGCCAGTCGTCTGCAATAATAACTCAGGTAAAGCTGGAGGAGATTCTGGTTAAGAGTCCGGACGCGTTTTCTGAAGCTAAAGATATTGTGATGATACAATGTGTCGGGTCGAGGAACGATGAGCATCCATACTGCAGCAGGGTATGCTGTTCACACGCAGTGAAGAATGCTATTAAGCTTAAAAAGAGCAACCCGGAACATCGGATTACTGTATTGTATCGGGATATTCGCACTTATGGATTTTTAGAAAAATATTACCTAGAGGCCAGGGAGGCCGGAGTGGTTTTCTTATGTTTTGATAAAGGAAAAGAGCCAAAAGTTTCCGTGAAGAACGAAAAGATAGAAATAACTCATTTCGATAAACACCTGAATGAGACAATAAATTTAAAATGTGACTTTCTTATCTTAAGTGCTGGGATAGTACCCGGTAAGGACAACGGAGAATTGAGTAAGTTTATAAAGGTGCCGTTAAATACGGATGGGTTCTTTATGGAAGCGCATGCTAAAATACGGCCTTTGGATTTTACTACTGAAGGGGTGTATTTATGTGGATTAGCTCATTCACCAAGATTTTTACATGAATCTTTGATACAGGCACAAGGCGCCTCGGTGAGGGCGGTTACTGTTTTATCTAAAGACAAGATCGAAGCTAAAGCAATAATCGCGACGGTAAATGAAAGGTTATGTACCGGCTGCGGTCTTTGTGTACCAGCATGTCCTTATGATGCTCGGGAGATAGACGGGGATACCGGTAAAGCAAAAATCATTGAAGTATTATGCCAGGGATGTGGGGCATGTGCCGTGGCATGTCATAGCGGAGCTACTACGCATAAAGGGTTTACAAAGAAACAGATCTTGCGAATGGTTGAAAAAGTTTGATAGTTATCGGTTAATGGGAGGAGAAGATGGCAGAATTTGAACCTAACATAATAGCTTTTGTATGTAATTGGTGTACCTATACAGCGGCTGACCTGGCAGGCACTTCACGTATTCAATATCCTCCTAATGTGAAAATAGTGCGACTGATGTGCAGCGGCGCCGTTGACCCGATCTATGTGATGAAGGCATTACTTGAAGGTGTGGACGGGGTACTGATCGGCGGATGTCATCCAGGGGATTGTCATTATATTTCGGGTAATTATAAGGCCCGAAGAAGAATAATGATCTTAAAGACTATTGTTGAAAATATGGGGATGGATCCCGAGCGTATATGGATTCGATGGATAAGTGCAAGTGAGGGTAAACAGTTTGCTGTTATAGTTAAAGATATGGTTGAATTGTTAAAAACGAAAGGGCCGAGTCCTCTTAAGAAGACCTGGGATATATAAATTCAAAGCAATAAATTAAATATGAGAAAAGCATATAAATTAGAGATACAGAACAAAGATTATTTGACCAGCATAAACGATTTCTTTAGAAAACTGTTCTCTGAAGAAATAATAGATTCTCTATTGGTCCAGCAGGAAACGGTTAGTGGGAAATCTGTGATTCATGTTCTTGCTAAGGCTGAAGAGGAAATCATGGGTGCCAATCCTCTTGCTCCACTGCTTTTGGTGAATTCCGCCACTCTTGTAAGTCGCCTTACAGTAGATAGCACACAGAATAAAATAGGGGCAGTAATGCGATCTTGTGAAATTCGGGCCCTGGTAGAGCTAGTTAAGTTGAAACAGGCCAGCCTGGATAATTTAATTATTATAGGAGTAGATTGCACAGGTACTTATGAATCTGAAGTCTATCAAAGAATCGCGAAAAAATATAAGAATTCAAAAGAGATTACAGATGCGTATCTAGCGGTAAATAATAAAACAGAGACTGAGCTTATGGAAGGAGAAGTGCTCAGGCAGGCATGTCTGGGTTGTGAATATCCAAATCCATCCGGAGCTGATATATCGATCAATTTTATTGGCTGTGACGTTACCAAAGAGATAATTATACAGTTTTCCGGAAAGTTTGGAGAGATATCGCATGAAAAACTGGGACTTATTCCTGCTGACAGCACCGATCATTGGACTGAAGCTTCAAAAGTAGCTTTAGAGAGAAGAAAAAAGTATAGAGATAATCTTTTCAAAGAAACACTTAAGGAAATGAAAGATGTTAAAAGTTTTTTACAACAACTTGAACATTGCCGCAGATGTGGTAACTGCAGGGACGAATGTCCGGTATGTTATTGCCGTGAATGTATTTTTGATTCATTGACATTTGAACATGATTCGGAACAGTATTTTGAATGGGCAGAAAAGAAAGGTAAGATCAGGATGCCTACGGACACTTTACTGTTTCATCTGACCAGGATGAATCATATGGCAATATCGTGTGTAGCATGCGGTCAATGTACAAGTGCATGTCCAAACCGTATACTAATTGCAAATTTTTTTAAGGCTACAGGGTTTAAAGTACAAGAACTTTTTGGATATAAACCCGGAAGAAGTGTAGATGAGGAGAACCCACAATCAACTTTTAAAGAAGACGAATTTCACGGAGTGGGAGATTCCTGAACAGAGTGTTAAAATAATTTCGATTGCTGGAGTTTGTTATAATGAGCGAATTGGATAAAAAGAACGAAAAAATTAAAATACACATTATGGGAAAAGAGTACGAAGTGCCGGCTACTCTGACTATAATGAAAGCGTTGGAATATTCCGGTTATGGTTATATACGTGGATGCGGGTGTCGTGGCGGTGTCTGCGGTGCATGCGCTACAGTATACCGACTTCCCGGCGATTATAAAATCAAGGTTGGGCTGGCTTGCCAAACGGTGATAGAGCCTGATATGTATCTTACTCAGATCCCGTTCTATCCCGCGAACAGGACGGTATATGATATAGAAAAAACAAAACCTGTCGTAGATGAAGTACTTAAGAGGTATCCTGAAATAGCGCGTTGTCTCTGTTGCAATACATGTAAGAAGGCGTGTCCGCAGGAAC
>JAJFJS010000082.1 GCA_021773815.1 Gammaproteobacteria bacterium | reverse complement strand
CGCCTTCGAGAGGGCTGGGCCGTCGGGACCGGCACCGAGCCAGGAGATCGCCATGCGCAAGAGCACGAAGCTGCCCCACCGCAACCGCAGCAAGACCGCGCGGCATCGCGCGAAGCTGCGCCGGAAGCTGCAGCGCCGGCGCCTGCGACAGAGCCAGGGCGGCCGGAAGTTCCACCGCTAGCAGCCCGTGGCACCGCCACGGGGATGGCTCAGGCGACCCGTTTCGGTCGCAGCGCGGAATCCTCCCGGGTCAGCGCCCAGGCCAGGGCGAGCGGGAAGATCGCTCCGGTGATCGCCAGGGCGTTCTGCGGCGAGCGCCCGCCCGTGATCCACTCGGCGGCCGTGAAGGCGATCGGTACGGCCAGCGCCGTCACCGCGCCCAGGATCGCGACCCGCAGCCGGTCACTCGCCTGCAAGCTCATCGGCCTGCGCAGGCGCTCGACCTCGGCAACGACCAGAGCGACCAGCGCGAGCCCGAAGGCAGAGATCGCGATCAGGTGCGTCCAGACGTAGCCGGTCGGATCGCGCAGCAGCGTCTGATAGGCGACGGCCAGGGCGCCGGCGAGCACGTAGAGCGAGGTCGGCACACCCGGCAGACCGGCGACCAGGCGCGAAGGTGTGGGGAAGTAGAGCGCCATCATCAGCGCCGCCGGAAAGAGCATGGCCTCTGCGAGGGCGTGGATCCGGAACAGGTGATAGGGCCCGTACAGGTCGAGGGCGGTGAGCACCCACACGGCACCCGTGGCCAGCAGCGGCAGGCAGGCGCGCGCGGCAGGATCGTGACGCCTGCGCATGGCCACCAGCGCGCCCAGACCCAGCGCGAAGCCGTTGAGCAGATAGAGTCCGTGCAGGAGCAGGAAGTCCGACCAGCCGAACAGGCGCGTCGCGACGTTCCGCGTGATCTCGCCATCCGTCCCGCGGAGCCGATAGGTGACCTCGGTGCCGACCGGCAGGGATCGGATGCGCCGCACCAGGCTCTGGGCCCGATCGACCCGCGCTCCGTCGGCCGTGAAGATCTCGCGCTGGAAGAGTTGGCCGTCCGCGGTGGCCGGCCAGATCGAGAGGCCGACCGAGGCGACGACCCGGTTCTCGAGGACCAGGAAGCCCGGGAAGGGCTGACCGACTCCCGCGATCGCACCGCGCAGGCCGAAGGCTGCGAGGCCGATCAGCACGAGCAGGGCCAGTGCCGTGGGCCCGTCGACCCAGCGGGCTCGGCGCGCCGTGTCTTGGTGGTTGCTGAACATCGGAAGCTCCGCTCAGTCGTTGTCGTAGGTGGAGGGATCTTCGATACCCATCGGCGCAGTGGTCTCGGCGTCGACCTCGACCGACAGAGCGTCTTCCATCTCCAGGGGTTCGATCGGGTTGTCCGATTGGACGACGGAGAAGTACACGTCCAGCGTCCTCTTGCCCGGGTTGAGCACTCGGTGCTTCGTATCGTCATCGAGTTCGAGCGCGTCGCGCTCCCCGCCGTAGATGGCGAGCACGAGGTGATCGTGGTCGATGTGCAGGGTCCCGAGGTCGGCGTGGTAGCCGTTCGCTCCTACTTCGTGGGTTCCTCCGACCGCGTGCGCGGCGTTGTAGGTATGGAACTCGTGACGCCAGTAGGTCACCAGGTCACTCAGCGAGGCGAGCTTCTTGGACTTCTTCTTCTTCTTCTCGTAGACGGCGCCCATGATGTTGCCGTCGCGCTTGACGTCCCAGCCGTAGTAGCTGCCCCAGGTCCGTTCGGTCGGGTCGCTGACGTCCAGGGTGAAGAGGGTCAGGTCCACGCCGTCGGAGTTGTAGAAGACGATGTCCTCCGCACCGAAGGCCAGCCGCAGCTTGCCGAGCTGCAGGGCGAACTGGGTCGCGTCCGACACCTGGCTCAGGTTCATCGGGATGAGGAGCGTGCCATCCTCGGCCACCGCGCCCGCGAAGTTCTTCAGATGCCAGGCACCGTCCTGGGCCGGCACCAGCACGGCCGGTGAGAGCGCCGTGAAGAGCGAGGAGGGGTAGGTGTGATCGAAGTCGTTGCCACGGACCCGGATCTCCACCGGCCCCGGGTCGACTCCGCCGGGCATCTCCAGCTCGAGGATCGCCACGGACTCGGCCACCACGTCGACCTCTGCGTCGGATTCGAACTCGACCGTGTAGGTCTCGCCCACCACGAAGTCGGGCGTCGGCGCGTGCAGGGTCAGCGTCTTGCCGGGAGAGGCGAAGGGCGGCATCACCAGCGCCCAGTCCGGCGGGGGATGGTCGCAGCCGCAGCCGGACCAGGCAGGCGTGGCGGCCGCAAAGACCGCGGCCAGGGCCAAGGCGAGAAACGGGGTGGAGGGACGGGAGGTAGACATCGGGGTCTCCTGAGGAGGGACAGCTGGGACTAGAGCAAGGCCCGTGCCACCGGTGAATATTCCCTAAGTGACTGATTTCGAAAGGTTTTGTGAAACCCTCCCGAGGCGGCAAAAGCCGCGATGCGGCCGGGACCGACGACCGGATCGGCAAGTCCGCTGCCAACCCACCGTCCCTCCACCTGCGCTCGCCGGTAACGCGGGTACCGGCAGCGAGCGGTCCCGAGGTTGCCGCCGGCCCCTCCCTGGCGGCCGCGCCGCGGCGCGGCTTCCGCGGCAGGCCCTATCTCTTTCTCTTCCCTCGCTCCTGACGAACCCCCGCGACCGGGGAGGACCTGGGCAGCCTGGGGCGATTCTCCACGCACGAGGCTCCGAAGACGGTGCTGGGCCGGGTAGGAACGGCATATGACCTGCAATTCCCGAAGTCGGACGTCTCGGGAGGAGGCCCGGTGGGAGCCACGACTCGTTGGATCGCAGCAACGGACTTCTCGGAGTCGGGGGACCGCGCCGCGGAGCTGGCGGTCGTCTGGGCGGGACGGCTGGGAGCTGAACTCGTCGGCGCCCACGCAGCCCCCGAGCTCGGAGACGCGACCCCACCCAGTGCACAGCCCCTGATCGCGCAGAACGTCGAAGCCGATCGACGCGAGGCCGGCGAGCGGTTGGACCCTTGGGCCGAAGCAGCGCGTGCGGCGGGCATCAGCGTCGAGGTTCGGCTCGTCCCCACCCCCGCCTGGAAGGGCATCGTCGAGCTCGCCCGGAGTACCCGGGCGGACTGCATCGTCGTGGGAACCCACGGAGCGTCGGGAGTCCATCGCAGCCTGCTCGGCAGCACCGCGGAGCGCATCGTGCGGCACGCGCCCTGCTCTGTGCTCGCGGTCCGTGGCGAGACCTCAGCGGCCATTCCCGAGCGGATCATCCTCGGCGAGGATCTGCTCTCTGTTTCCGAGAGTGCACGCGCTCGGGCGATCGAGCTCGCCCGCGAGTTCGAAGCGCGAATCGACGTGGTCCACGCCGTCGACCTCGGAACGCCATACCTCTCTGCGCTCGAGCTCACCCTGCCCCGCCAGGTGCTGGAGTCGGTGACCGATGAGGCGCGTCAACGCCTCGATCAGCTCGCCGCCGAGAACCGCGACGTCGCCATCGAAAACGTGGTGGTCGACGACAAGCCAGCCCAGGCACTCTGCGACAGGGCCGAGCGTACCCGGGCAGGATTGGTCGTCCTCGGAAGCCACGGCCTTGGCGGCGTGGCTCGCCTCGTGCTGGGGTCGGTAGCCGAGCAAGTGGTCCGGCACGCGCCCTGCTCCGTCCTGGTGGTGCGGTAGGCCGACTCCCCAGATCAGGTGTCGACCGCTGAGCGGAGCTCCCCGATCGATCCGTCGAGTGCGGAATCGACGGCGCGCTCCCAGCCCGCTGCATCGGCGTCCGCGGCGTCTGCGGGAAACAGGATCGCCCGGGACGAGCTCACCACCCCGCCCTCGAGCCGACCGTCGGGCCCGCGGACGAAGCCGGCCACCGCAGCCGAGGCTCCCCCGCCTTGTGCCCCGTAGCCCGGCACGAGGAACAGGTTGCGAGGCATGCGGGCGCGGGCGGCGCGCACGAGTTCGGGAAAGGTCGCCCCGACCACGGCACCCACGCCCGACCAGCCCGTCTCGGGCCCGGCCAGGCGCTCTGCAGCTGCCGCCAGCAGCGCCGCGACGCGCCCATGGACCGGGTCCGCGTCGTCGACCTGGAGATCCTGCAGATCGCCGGAGCCGGCGTTGCTCGTCTTGACGAGCACGAACAGGCCGGCACCGCTCTCCCCCGCGCTCGTCAGGAAGGGCTCGAGGCTG
>JAJFJS010000081.1 GCA_021773815.1 Gammaproteobacteria bacterium | reverse complement strand
GACCGGGCTCGTCTTTGCCGGAGGCGGAGATGTAACTAAGGCCGGTAACGGCAACGTCTCGTGGCAGATCACCAAACCCGCCGGAAAGGGCAATGGCCGCTTCCAACGGCAGTTGCGGACGTTGGCCGCTCAGCACGCTTTTTGGGGAAGGCAGAGCGCCGGTTTTGTAGTCAGTGATTACGAGTCCCGGTTGGCGGTCGCTATTGGCAACGTGATCAATCCGGTCGGCACGTGCCGTCAGAGCGAACTTGTCGAACGGTGCATCGAACACGAGACGACCGGTGCGTTCGGCGAAGGTTTTTACGACGTCTGCACGGCGGGCCGGTTCGGTTTCGGCAAACCATGTGGCGAACCGTTCAAATCGAGGCACCCAAAACGCGGCAATGCGCGTGTCGCCGGCATAGTCTGTGAGAACATCGCGAGCTTCTGCCAGCAATGCCGCCTCGATGTCGTCGGGGAGTTCGGTCGAATACTTGCCGGCAAACCGAGCCAGCGCTTCGTGAATGATGGTGCCTTTCAACGCCGCACCTGCTTCTTCACCAAGCATGTCCAATGGCTCAAGCCCGAGGATGTCTCGAGCGAACACGGTGTAGGGGCTGGCAAGCCAGCGTTCGATAGCAGAAACGCTCATGCGGCGCGGGCGCGCGGCAACTGGTGGACGTGGAGAAGGCGCGCGGCTGACCGGGCGTTTGCCGATGATTTGATCGCGCTGACGTGCCCAGTTGAGCCATGGTCGATCGGTCTGCAAAACATCCGCCAGTTCGAAACCATCCAGCAGGGCCTGCATGCGCATCATCCAGCGCGATGGAACGGTTGGCACGCCGTCGACTTTTTCCGAGCGTGTGAGATAGACGCGCTTGGCGCCCAGCAGGCACGCGAAGTCGTGCGCGGCGCGCCCCAAGGCTTCTTCCGGCGCTGGTAGTCCTAGGGTTTGACGCATCGGCCGGTTGAGCCATGGTCCCGGATCTGCGGGCCCTGGCCATGTGCCATCATTTAATGATCCAAGGATGACGATGTCGGGTTGTTGCAAGCGTGCTTCGAACGGCCCCCAGATTGATAGGCGGGGGTGCACGGGAATATGCGGGCGGACATTTTCACCGGAAATGAGACTGCGGTAGAGGTCGGCATATTCGCGGGCAGCGACCTGTGGAGCGCGAATGCTCGGATCAAGCATGTTGGCGAAAAACTGCGCGGCAGCGGTTCCTGCCTCGCCTTGATAGAGCGGTGCGGTTTGCGCTCCCTCCGTTTCTTCTTCCGGTAGCCGCGTCATCGCATCGCCGACGATCAGGTGGGCTTCGACAAACGTCCGTAAATCTTGTGCGGTGGTGGTCTCAAATAACTTCGACAATGGCGCATAGGCGTCGGCAAGTCGGCGCAGCAACTCGACGGCGGCGTCGCGGTCTGCGTCCCAAAGACGTCTGGCTGCGCGATGTTCGCGGATACCAACTTCGTGGTCGGCAAGGCGGCGCTTCAGGGCGGCATCAATACCATCGAGGCCTTTGCCAAGGTAGGTTGTGCGAAAGACTATCAATTCCAGCGCGCGGGCGGCACGACGGACTTCGAACGCGCCAAGGCCGAGACGGGTCAGTGGGTGCTTCAAAAGTGCGACGACTTCAGCCGGTGCAAAGTCCTTGGCGGCGCAATCAATAACAAGGTCGAGGAATGTGCCGGTGACGGTTTTGGCGAACGGCCGCCCGGCACTGTCATCAACACGAATGCCCCAGGACTCTAGGCGAATGGCAACGCGGCGGGCGAGGAAACGGTCAGGTGACACAAGGGTTGCTGTGCGTCCCGGTGTTTCGGCTGCCTCTCGCAAGATTAGAGCAACGACTTCGGCCTCGTCCTGTGCGCTCGGCGCTGAGATTGAACTCATGGTGTGAAGCGCGCCTTCGATTTCCGTTTTGTCCGTGGCCTTGACCCATTCGTGCCACTTCGAAGTTGTCCGCGTCGGCCGCATGGTTTCGCTGACAAATTTCAGCCGTGTGGCCTGTACGGGGTCCGGCTCAGCACCCGCCAAAATACGAATGTCAGTACGGTCGACGTCGAGTTGGCGCAGCAGTTTGCAGAAGCCATATTGAGGGTGCTCGGGATGTTGCGGCTTGTCGGGCTCGACCGGCGCGATCGCGTTCCAGCTTGCAGTGTCGAGTTCCAAGTCGATGGCCGGCAACACGATGGCGCCCTGGTCAAGGTTGGCTACAGCGCGCATCAACTCCGTCGTCGCGGGGACAGAACCCGTGACACCAGCTACCATCACGGGGCCTTGCGGTGGCATGGTTGCTAGGCGTTTGGCTTCGGCGTGAATGAGGTCGTTCCGCCGGGCAGTCGCGCTGATCAAGTTCTTTTCAGCCAAATGTGCAGGCCATGCCTGGGTAATGATCTCCAGAAATTGGATTGTTTCCTGCCAGTGTTCGGCAAACGCGTCGCCCGCCAATTCACTCAAGCCATCGAGACTGACGTCCTCGGTCTCGACCATATCCATCAAGCTGGCCAGTTCGGCTGCGAGATTAGCGGCTTGGGCCGGCGTGTAGGCGTGATCGGGATCTTTTGCACGAGACCAGGCGAGAACAAGTTCTGTCAGTGTCAGCCGGCGTTCGGTTTCGCTGATGGCAGGGGCAATGCCAATCGATGTGTGGCTGTCTGAGCCAAGGCCTGCGGCGTCTGTCAGCAATGTGAGGTCTTCGTCGCCTTCAGA
>JAJFJS010000009.1 GCA_021773815.1 Gammaproteobacteria bacterium | reverse complement strand
CGTAGCGCAGCACGAGCACGTCACCGGCCACCACGACCCCATCAAGGATCGCCTGCAGCGCGGTCTCCTCCGAAGCGAACACCCGCGCGGAGCCGGTGAAGCGCAGGCCTTCCTTGCCGGTGATTTTCGCGACGGCACCTTCTGGCGCAATATTTCCATATAAAATAACAAGATGGCTGTCTTTCTTAATAGGATTATCAAAGTCACGAACGATGACCTGATCGGCCGGATAATCCGCCACGTCGGCCAGATTTTCGGCCAGCGTCCGGCCCGTGACGGTCAGGCAGTCTCCGTGCAGCAAGCCCCTGACCAGGAGGCGCTTCATCAGCGGCTGGATGCCGCCGATTGCGATCAACTCCGACATCGAGTAACGGCCGCTCGGCCGCACATCCGCCAGCACGGGCACCCGCGCGCCGATCCGCGTGAAATCATCGAGACTGAGTTCGACGCCGGCCTCGTAGGCCATTGCCAGCAGGTGCAGCACGGCGTTCGTCGACCCGGCCAGCGCGATCACGACCGTGATCGCGTTCTCGAATGCCTCCCGGGTCAGGATATCCGACGGCTTGATGTCGCGCTCGAGCAGGTCGAGGACGGCGGCACCGGCGCGTCGGCAATCGTCGAGCTTTTGTGCGGATATCGCATCCTGCGCCGAACTGTCGGGCAGGCTCAAGCCGAGCGCCTCGATCGCCGACGCCATCGTATTGGCCGTATACATGCCGCCACAGGATCCCGGGCCCGGAATCGCAGTGCGTTCAACCTCTAGCAGTTCCTGCTCGGTGACCTTGCCACCCGCGACGCCGCCGACCGCCTCGAATACGGAAACGATATCGCGTCGCTCGGCGCCGGGCTGAATCGTGCCGCCGTAGACGAATACGGACGGACGGTCGAGCCGCGCCATGGCCATGACGCAACCGGGCATATTCTTGTCGCAACCACCGATGGCGACGAAACCATCAAAGCCTTCGCCGGCAACGACTGTTTCGATCGAATCGGCGATAACCTCGCGCGAGACCAGCGAATAGCGCATGCCCGGCGTACCCATCGAGATACCGTCGGAAATCGTGATGGTGTTGAACTGGACGGCCTTGCCACCCGCTGCATCCGCTCCGGCCGCCGCCTCGTCGGCCAGCCGGTCGATATGCATATTGCAGGGCGTGACCATGCTCCATGTCGAGGCAATGCCAATCTGGCTCTTGCCGAAGTCTTCATCGGTAAAACCGACGGCGCGCAGCATCGCGCGGCTCGGCGCCGCCTCGACGCCGTCGACGACGACGCTGGAGTAGCGGCGCTTGCCGTTATTGTCTGATCCCTTCGTGGACATGCTTTCCCTCGTTGCGTATGGCATTTGCCGCCCGGCGGCGGGTCGCACTATTGCGGACCGTTGCGCATACGTCAACTGTCGGGCCGCCACGCGGCGTTCGGGGGTCGTCAGGCGGCGACGATCAGGCTTTCGGGCGGCTCGGCCGGCACCGACAACAGGCCCTCGATGAACGCCCCGACGGTTTCGGGTCGCTGTTCGCGATGCAGGGCCAGACCCGCCTGCAATGCCTGCCACTGTCCGGGTCGTAACGCGGCCGGTCGCCCGGGCCGCAGTTGCAGCGCATCGACGTCGACGGCGGTATTGCGGCCGAACGGCCGGCGCCCGACGAGCATCCGGTAGGCCATGACGGCCAGAGAATAAATGTCGTCGCGGACCTCGGGCTGCGCGCCGCGATGAACCTCGAGCGAGGAATACCCGCGCGTCAGCGCAAATGGCTGCGAGTGATTCGCCGACAGGGCGCCATCAGCATGGCCGAAATCCAGTAGCTTGATGCCGCCGGCCGTCGTCACGAAGACGTTGCCCGGCTTGACGTCGCCGTGCACGATGCCGTGCCGGTGGGCAAACGCCAGCGCCGCACCGATCTGTTGCAACATGGTGCGAAAAGATTCGAGCGCCATTGGCTGTCCCTTCGTCCGGTCGAGCCGGGTAGCCAGCGTCTCGCCGTTGAGCCAGGCCATGACGAGGAAAAACCGCCGACCGATCGGGTCCCGATCGAGCTCGAAGACCCGCCGGATACCGGGATGTACGAGGCACTGGGCATTGACGGCTTCTCGTTGCAGCGACCGAATCGCATCGCTGCACCGGGCGTAGCGCGGCTGGATCATCTTGATCGCGACCCGCGGATCGCCCGCGCCGCTGTACCAGAGGTCGCGCGCCAAAAACACCTCACCGATGCCGCCGATGCCGATGCGTCGGCAGATTTCGAACCGCCCGGCCAGCAGCGGCCGGCTGCCTTTAACCGCGCCGGCCGAGGGCAGCCCGTCCGCGGCATCCATGGCGGCACGTATGTCGCCGGCCAGGACGCGCATCGCCGGATCGCTGACCAGGCCCGACGAATTCGCGGCGCGCAGGTAATGCAGCATCGATACCGCACGATCATGACTGGTGGCCACGCATTCGAGCAGTTTCCTGCGGACCGCAGGCAGACTCGTGCGCTCGCAGATATAGTCTGACAGGACCGATCGAAACGCTTCGAAGCCTGCGTCGCCGCCGGCGCGTACCGACGTCATGGAGGGAGAAATGGATAACTGCGCCGTGCGACTCACCGCCGAACATCCTTTTCGTTATAGTTTTTTTTACGGATGCGAGATCGGCAGTATAGCAACGCAATCCGTTTTTACATAACCGTCTCAAGCACTTGAAATAACGAAAGATCTGGCTTTGGACGCACATGCGTAACCGTGACCGTTGCATTCATGTCACGGCGCCCGGCGGCGGATATCTGGCGTCACCGATCGTGCCCTGCCGTGAGCAGCGCGCCGGGATTCATGATGCCGCGCGGATCCAGCGCCTGTTTGATCTGGCGCATCAGGTCCAGTTCGACACCCCCGCGCAGTCTTTCGAGCTCGCCCGTTTTCAGCCGCCCTACGCCGTGCTCGGCGCTGAAACTGCCGCCGAGATCAGCGGCCAGTCCGTGTATGTGCCGACTGATCTCTTCCCAGAGTGCGACGAACGCGTCGGGCGGCATGTCGGCGGGCTGACTCAGGTTGAAATGCAGATTGCCGTCGCCCATGTGGCCGAACGCGACCACCCGGACGCCCGGAACCCGCTCCGCCGCATAGTCGGTGGCTAACTGCAGGAAATGCCCGATGCGGGAGACCGGGACCGAGATGTCGTGCTTTATGCCGGCGCCGGCGCAGCGTTGCGCCTCGGAAATACTGTGCCGAACGCGCCACAGATCGGCACGCTGGGCATGGCTCTGCGCCAGCATTCCGTCGGTAACCTGCCCCTCGTCGAGCGCGTTGCCGAGGAATGCACCGAGCCGGTCATCCGCCGCCGAACCCGCTTCCGCACAACTCAGTTCGAGCAGCACGGCCCAGCCGGCGGTCGCCCCGAGCGGATCCCGGGTCCCGTCGATATGTTCGAGCACGAGGTCGAGCGCCTCCCGGTTGATGAGTTCCAGCGCCGTCAATTGCTCACCGAGCCACTCGCGGGCAGCGGCATAGAGGCGAATCGCCGCGGCGGGATCGGGTACGGACACCCAGGCCGTCGCTATGCTGCGAGGCTGCGCGAACAGCTTGCAGGTTGCGGCCGTAATGAATCCGAGTGTCCCTTCGGCGCCGATGAACAACTGCTTGAGGTCGTAGCCGGCATTGTCCTTGCGCAGTCCGCGCAATCCTGCATAGATCCGACCGTCCGGCAGTACAACCTCGAGACCCATGATCAGGTCGCGGGTATTGCCGTAATGCAGGACGTTCGTGCCGCCCGCATTCGTCGAAATATTGCCGCCGATCTGACAACTGCCCTCGGCCGCGAGACTCAGCGGAAACAAGCGGTTCGCCTCGGCGGCGGCGGCCTGGATGTCGGCGAGCACGCAACCGGACTCGACCGTGATCGTATCGTTATCCGGATCCAGTTCCCGGATTGTCGTCAATCGGCGGGCGGACAGCAGGATCTCCGGTCGTCCGGGACGGGATGCCGGAACCGCGCCGCCGACCAGTCCGGTATTGCCGCCTTGAGGAACGACGCCGATGCGTTCGGCATGACAGATTGCCATCAGCGCCGCGGCTTCGGCCGTCGTCGCCGGCGCCAGCAGCGCTGGCGACCGGCCGTGATACAGGCCCCGCCACTCGGTCAAAGCGGGCGCGAGCGCCGTCGCATCGGTCACGATGCCCGCCGGGCCGACGATCTCGGCGAACCGTTCCAGTATTGAGGGACCGAGATCCGTCTGCATGCCGCACACCTGTTGTCTTGACGTGACTCCGGTGACTATTATGCAGTCCGAGCGCGACACGGTCACCGGAATCCGGCCCGGCACCACGGAACGGAACGAGCGGACGAGCCCGCGGGTCGTGCGGCGCCTTATGGACGAGCAGTCAATGAATCAGACACTATGATCCCGGAATCTCTCGAGAGCATCTCCGCATCTGCCTTCGTCGGCCTCGATGAGCATCTCGATCTCCGTCAGCGCAGCAACCTCATCGAACTCGATCGACACCTGCATGCGATGTGGTCGCTCGGCAAAAATTTTATTCTCGGCTGGCATCCGACCGGCGACGGCATTGAACTGCTGGTCGTACATCATTATGCGATTGCCGATTACGCGATCGGCGAGCCGGATGTCCCGGCGCCGACCCGCGATACGCACGAATTCGTCATGCGCATGCTGACCGGATCGCGGCGCTTCGGCCCGCATCAACTCGCCACGGCGGCGCGCCTGTTCGGCTGTGAGCCGCGCCGGCTGAAACTTCGCCAGCCCCTGAACGGTTCCGATGCGGAGTCGCAGATTGTCGACCGGCTCGTGCAACGCTACAGCGTCAGCTTCGTTCCGGACCGCGCCGTAGCGCTGTTTGACATTGTCGGTTTCAGCCTGCTGAGTCCATTCGAACAGATGACACAGCTCAACAGCCTTTCCCATTCGCTGAATTCGGCCCACAGCAAGATGCTGACGAAGCGCATGAACATCAATTTCACGCGATCGAGCACCGGCGACGGCTTCTATATCTGGAATCGGGACCTCGGTCCGCGGGCCAATACCCAGCTCTACCACTTCATGCACCTGGCACTTGCCGACAATGCGATTGCTCGCAGCAAGGCCAACGGGCGGACCGTGCCGGAGTTACGCGCCGGATTTCACATCGGCAGTTGCTACGAGTTTTACCAGGCCGAAGGCCTCAATCCGACGATGCACAGCGATATTGTCGGTGACGTCACCATCGAACTGGCGCGCATGATCGAACGCGCTCTGCCCGGCCAGATCCTGGTCGGCGAATTCCAGTCGGTGACCGTCCCCGACGAATTCGGCAAGCCGCAACCCGTCGGGATCGACTCGATCGCCTTTATAGAAATTGCGCAACAGAATCTTTCGCAGCTCAATGGGCTCGAACTCGCCGGCGATGCGATCGAATCGATCAAGTGCTACCTGACCGGACGCGCTCTGCCCGACGGCACCTTTTCGATTCGCAAGCTCGCCCTGCATGACAAACATGGGCTGACCCGCAACGTCTTCAACGCGAAAATCAATATTTATCGGATCGGCGGCACGCCGATCCTGCTCGGCATCGAAGACCGGAGCCTGCGGGGCGACGAATTGATGACACCGACTGTTCAGGATATCGAGACCGGCCGACCGGCCCATTAACCGACCTGGCGCGCTGACCGATACGGTGATGCAGGGGCCGCGGCGGAAAGTATCGGCACGAATACAGACCGCGAATGACTCAGGCCAGATGCTCTTCCCGGAACATGACCCAGACCGACAGGAAGAGCGCCGCGATAATCGGCCCGATCACGAACCCCGATATACCGAAGACCGACAAGCCGCCAAGCGTCGACAGCAGGATCAGATAATCGGGCATTTTGGTATCACGGCCGATCAGCAGGGGACGCAGCACGTTATCGACGAGACCGATAACCAGTGCCCCGAACCCGACGAGAACCAGCGCCTTGATCCACGCACCATTGACGACGAGATAGATTGCGGCCGGGATCCAGACGATGCTGGCGCCCACGAGCGGCAGAATCGACAGGATGACCATGACGACGCCCCAGAATGCGGCGCCGGTAATGCCGAGCACCGCAAACATGAAGCCGCCCATGAGCCCCTGCACGAGTCCGACGAACAACGTTCCCTTGATCGTCGCCCGCGATACCTCGGCAAATTTTGCGAACAGGGCCCGCTCTCGCTCGTCACCGAGCGGCAGGGCGAGGACGATCGCATCCAGCATCTGATCGCCGTCACGCAGGACAAAAAACAACAGGTACAGCATCAGGAAAAACATCACGAGAAACGTCGCGACGTTTTGCCCGGCGGTCAGCGCCAGCTGACCGATAAATTGACTGCCCTTGATCGCCGCCGCGGACACTTTCGCCGGCAATTCTTCGATATTGACGCCGACTGACTCGAGCCAGCCGGTCAGTTCGGGCGTCACTTCCTGCACCCACCGCAATACCGCACCCGGATCGATCTGTCCGTTCTGAATCATCGCGTAGATGATCGCAGCCTCATTGACGACGGCCGAAGCGATCAGCATCGCGGGCATTAGAACCGTGAAGAAAATCAGGATAACGGTCAGCACCGCCGCGACGGACCTGCGTCCACCGACTTTCCGCTCCAGGTAATGCTGGACCGGCAGGAAGAATATGCCGACGATAGCCGCCCAGAAAATCGGCTGAAAAAAGCCGGACAGCAGGCCGATGAAAGCTATCGATACCAGCAGCAGCAGGCCGATGAAGAACGCGTTTTGCATCTTGCCGGACGACACGTCAGTTCCCCGGCTGCCGGACAGGCATTTCTGCGGCGTCTCCGCCGAGGGTATCGGGGAGTGTGAACCGCATCACTGCGGCCCGGCGGCCGGAATCGTCAAATAGAGCCATTACCCCCCCTTGGAAAAGGACCACGCCACGATGACCACGATCTGGTTTCTGCTGATAGCGGCCGCTATCGTCCTGATCGGCGTCCTGGAATTGCTCGATTCCTGATGCTTCAGCGGATCACCGTGCAGCCGGCCGACCCGGACCAAATAAAACCTGCCGATTCGAACTGCGCCATCGACCTATTTGAACCCATCGACCCATCGCGAATTCCTGACTGATCTTCGACTGATGTGCCGGCACCCGTTCAGATAAACTTTTCAGCTGGCGACTAGCGACCGTAGACGTACACGCGTTTCTGCTTCCAGTAACCGAGTACGCTGATCGTCTCGATATCCGCGTAGTAGATCTCCTCGATGCCGTGTTTTTTGGCGATCGTGCCGATACCGTTCTTGTCCCATTCGACGCTGACATAGAAGGTAACGGCCTTGATGTCTCCGCTGCTGCCACCGTTTCCGGCCGGCGTCCCGGCGAAATCCGTCATCAGCGGGGCGACCGTGTGCGAATAGATGCATCCGGACAACACCAGGCAGAGTGCAGCCAAAGCCATGAGGCGCGCCATCCGCTCAATCCCCATAGACGACTGTCGTGGACCTCATGTACACACCGAAGAAATAGATACGAGTTTTCCGGTCTGCATGATTGATCGTCGTGATGCCACCATTCCTGGCCGCAGCCTTGGTTCCCGCATCGCCCCAGGCGACCGACCACAGTACCGCGTGCTGGGAGGCCTCGCCGACCTTTTCACCGAGCCTGGTCTGATCGAGATTGACATCGAGCGGCGCCGTCGTATTCACATACAGGCAACCGGACAGCAGCAGGCTGCACGCCACCGTGGCAATCAGTGTTTTGACGATCTTGACCATGAATCTTCCTTTGCAAATACGTTGTGACGGCTGATTTTCGTGATGCGCGATCGGCTCAACCGGTAGCCGGAATATAACAGATTAATTTTTTTCGGCTGACCAGCAGCTCGCCTGACTCAAAGGCGACACGGGATCGAAACGACGCCCGATCAATGATTCGATGACCCGCCCGACTTTTCCCGTTCCTGCTTCGCCACAGCGATTCCCGACTCGACCAGCGCGAGGATAACGGCGGGAATCCCGTACGCGAGCGCGGCCTGGAAAAACTTCGGGGCGCCATCTTCGGCCATTCCGAGGCCGCCGATAAACGTCACGACACCCCAGGCCAGGAGCGCCGAGATAACCTGCTTCTTCGGCGGCTCTGCGTTTCTGAACGCGACAAACCCGATCACCCGCGACAAGAGGAACAAAACAATAACCGCGGCGACCAAAAATCCGATAAATCCCATCCGTCAATCCCTCTGCCAATTCCCTGCACCCGGTCGATACGGCTGGACCGGAGCCGAGGTTGGCGTCTCCGATTGCAGCAACCGATAAACCGATTCGGCCGCGCCACAACGCCGGCCGGTTACGGCTCGCCCCGGGATGCGGCACGGTGCCGATGCCGATGCCGATGGCTGGCGGCCGGACAGGAATCAATTGGTCGGGGCGAGAGGATTCGAACCTCCGACCCCCTGCACCCCATGCAGGTGCGCTACCAGACTGCGCCACGCCCCGATAATTAACTGGTGATTCCGGTCGCCTTTGTGCGACCGCCGGTATGCCCCGACTATCTGGAATCAGGCGCAACCGGCAGCGCGCATGATAACCCAGTATGCAGACGGATTGGACCAGTCCGGAAATCTCAACAGCCGGCCGACGGCGGTTCGGCAGGTCACTGAACGGACGGCAAAGAAAAGCGAGCCTGGGTCAGTTTCGTAGACTGAAGCTCCGTTCCCGGCGCCAGCTGGTGAGATACCCGGACTAGCGTCGCAGCAGTTTGAGGACCTCTTCGAGTTCCCTGCGCATCTGCTTGATGACCTGCTGACTGTGCGACAGGTCGGTTTTGGCCTCTTCGCCGGTCAGCTTCTGACGGGCACCACCGATCGTAAATCCGTCGTCGTACAGCAGGCTGCGAATCTGGCGGATGATGATGACGTCCTGACGCTGATAATAGCGGCGATTGCCCCGGCGCTTGACCGGCTTGAGCTGTGGAAACTCCTGTTCCCAGTACCGCAGGACGTGCGGCTTAACCGCGCACAGGTCGCTGACTTCGCCAATGGTGAAGTACCGCTTCCCCGGAATGGGCGGTAAGTCGTTGTTATTCCCCGGTTCCAGCATAGGATTCCACTCGGGTTTTTAGTTTTTGGCCTGGGCGAAACGTCACGACGCGTCGCGCAGTGATCGGGATTTCTTCGCCTGTTTTCGGGTTTCGACCCGGCCTTTGATTTTTGTCCCGCAAATCGAAATTGCCGAAACCCGACAACTTGACCTGTTCCCCACTTACGAGCGCCGCGCGAAGATCTTCGAACAGCACATCGACCAATTCTCTCGCTTCTCGCTTGTTCAAGCCGAGTTCGTTGAACAAGGATTCCGCCATATCCGCTTTCGTCAGGGCCATTGTTATTTATTCTCTGATTGTGGCGTTGAATTCGCGGCCTAGGCGATCCGTCACCGCATGCATGATTTCATCCACGTCGGCCTCCGTAAGTGTCCGGGAAGTCTCCTGTAAAATCAAGCCTAAAGCGACACTCTTGGAACCTGACTCGATGTTTTTGCCAGCATAAATGTCGAAGATGACAACGTCCTGCAACTTCGCTCCGGCAGCGTCGCGTGCGGCGCGATCGATAGCGACAACCGGCACGTTGTCGGCGACGACGACAGCCAGATCCCGGCGTACCGCGGGGAACCTGGAAATCGCCCCGTAGGTCGCCGGGCGCGCCGCTACGACTGGGTCACAGGCGAGCTCGAACAGCAAGGGCGCACCCGGTAAATCGAGTTCCCTGACCCGGGCCGGGTGCAATTCACCGAGCCAGCCGATGTCGTTGCCCCCGCGCCGGACGCGGGCCGTCCGTCCCGGCCGCAATGCGGGATGCTCGTCGGCGACGAACGCGAATTCATCGCCCGCCCCCGTCAGCGCAAACAAAGCCTCCAGATCCGCCTTTATGTCAAACAGGTCCGCGCTCCTCGTCGGCACGCCCCATTGCTCCGGTGCGGCAGCCCCGTAAGCCACTCCAGATATTACATTTTCTTCTTTATAATCATTATTTTCTGGAATAAACCTAACACCTGACTCGAATAATCGAACCCGACCGTGTTGGCGACTCAGGTTGCGCCGCAATGCGCCAAGCAGTCCCGGCCACAGGGACCGCCGCATCACGGCTAGCTCGGATGAAATGGGATTGCTCAAGGCCAGCGCATCCGCTCCGGGCGACAGCGCGGCGTCCACGTTCCGGTCAACGAAACTATAGGTAATCGCTTCCTGGTATTCCCTTGCTACCAGGGTGGCGCGCAACCGCGCCAGCGGCACCGCCGATTCCGTCATGCGGCCAAGCGTAGCGGTCATGATCCCCGGTAGCGCCGGAATCCGGTCATAACCGTACAGGCGCGCAACCTCCTCGATCAGGTCCGCCTCTATTTCGATATCAAAGCGCGCCGACGGCGGCGTTACCAACCAGCCGTCCGGCGCTGCCTCGACGATGAGATCGAGTCCTTCGAGCAGATTCCGTACGCGCTCAGGCTCAATCTCGATGCCGAGCACGGCGGCCAGCCGCTGGCGACGCAGTCCCACGGCCACGGGCACCGGGATTTCATCGTCAAGACTGACTTCCTGCAGCGGTCCGGGTTGACCGCCGGCAATCGCCATCAGCAGCGCCGTCGCCCGCTCGATCGCCCGCGCCTGATGACAGGGATCGACCCCTCGTTCAAAACGCACCGACGCATCGGTGTGCAGGCCAAAACGTCGGGCACGCCCGGCAATGGCATTGCGCTCGAACCATGCCGACTCGAGCAACACCGATGTCGTCCGCTCATCGACGGCCGTACCGTCACCACCCATGATGCCGGCCATCGCGATGGGGCCGCTCGCATCGGCGATCACGAGCACTTCCGGATCGAGGGTAACCGTCTGACCGTCCAGCAGAACCAGTGTCTCACCGCTCCGCGCGCGCCGCGTGACGATCTGCTCCGCCAGTTTGGCGAAATCGTAGCCGTGCATCGGCTGACCCAGTTCGAGCATGACGAAATTCGTCACATCCACCACCGGCGAAATTGACCGCAGGCCGCTGCGCCGCAGGCGCTCCCGCATCCACAGAGGCGTATGTGCCTGTGGATCGATGCCTTCGATGACGCGCCCGCAAAAACGGGCGCAGCCGGCGCTCGCGGTCAGATCGACCGGAAACGCTGTCGTCACGACCGGCGTTACCGGGCTTATATCCGGGAGCTGAATTCCGACCCGCTCACTCGCGGCCAGGTCCCTGGCAATGCCGAGGATACTGAAACAGTCGGCGCGATTCGGCGTCAGATCAACGTCGATCATCCGGTCATCCAGATCCAGCGCCGCCGTAATCGGCATGCCCGGCGGCGCTTCGTCGCCCAGCGGCAGAATACCGGCAGCGGTATCGGCAATGCCGAGTTCGACGCCGGAACACAGCATGCCCTCGGACACCACGCCGCGCAGTTTGCTGCGTTTGATCCGCAGCCCGCCGGGCAAGACTGCCCCATTCAGCGCCGCCGGGTAGGACTCACCTGCCTGCACGTTGGCGGCGCCGCAGACGATCGACAGCGGCTCATCGCCACCGACATCGACCGAACACACGGACAATCGGTCTGCGTTCGGATGCCGGCTTACATCGAGAACCTTGCCGACGACGACGCCGTCGAGCGCCGGGGCGACCGATTCCGTGCCGTCGACCTCGAGTCCTAGCATCGTCAAACGGTGTGTCAGAGCCGCCGAATCGAGATCCGGATCGACCCATTCGCGCAACCATGCCTCACTGAATTTCATGCCGCGCGCCCCGCCTACCTGAATTGCCGCAGAAATTGCAGGTCATTGTCGAAAAAGAGGCGCAGATCATCCACACCATAACGGAGCATGGCGAGTCGCTCGACGCCGACGCCGAAGGCGAAACCGGTAAATTCTTCCGGATCGATGCCGACGTTGGCGAGGACATTCGGATGGACCATGCCGCAACCGAGAATCTCCAGCCAACGGCCCGATTCCGACAAGACATCGACCTCCGCGGACGGTTCGGTGAAGGGGAAATATGACGGTCGAAAACGCAGTGTTGCCTCGCGCTCGAAGAACCGCTCGACAAACTCGTGCAGCACCGACTTGAGGTTGGCGAAACTGACGCCGCGATCGACCACCAGACCCTCGACCTGATGAAACATCGGGGTATGAGTCTGATCGGAGTCGCAGCGATAGACGCGGCCCGGGGCGATCAATCGAACCGGCGCGCCATGCTCGACCATTTCGCGAATCTGGACCGGCGACGTATGAGTACGCAGTAATTTACCGGACGGAAAATAGAACGTGTCATGCATCGCCCGAGCGGGATGATGCTCCGGAATATTCAGCGCCGTGAAATTATGCGCCTCGTCTTCGATCTCCGGTCCGGTGCGAACGCTGAAGCCCGCAGCACGAAAGATCGCCTCGACGCGCTCCAGCGTGCGTGTGACCGGATGCAATCCGCCGAGTTGCCGGCCGCGGCCCGGCAGCGTCACATCGATGGCGCCCGCCGCAAGTTGGGCCGCGAGCTGCTCGGCATCGAGTGCTTCGCGGCGCGCCTGCAACGCGGTCTGCAGGGCCTCTTTGGCGACATTGATCGCCTGTCCGGCCGCAGGACGATCCGCGGCGGCCAGCGCACCCAACTGCTTGAGCTGCGCGGTCAACTCGCCTTTTTTGCCGAGCAACCGAACCCGGATCGCTTCCAGTCCCGACAAATCACTGCACGCGTCGATCTCGCTGCGTGCACGGCCGATCAATTCTTCAACGTCGAGCATTCGGTCCGTCCGGTCAACGATCAGTGATTCGACCGGCTCATGCATCGGGGCCAACCCCTGACACACACCGGTCACCGGAAATCAGGTGCTGGCGAGTCCCGCTTTTGCCTGCTCGGCGAGCGCGGTGAACGCCGCCGCGTCATGCACGGCGAGATCGGCCAGCATCTTGCGGTCGACCTCAATCCCGGCTTTCGACAATCCGTTCATGAACCGGCTGTAGGACAACCCGTTCGTCCGGGCGGCCGCGTTAATACGCGTGATCCAGAGCGCACGAAACTCGCGCTTGCGAACGCGGCGGTCTCGATAGGCATACTGGCCGGCCTTGATGACCGCCTGTTTCGCAACGCGGTAGACCTTGCTTCGCGCGCCGTAATAACCCTTTGCCTTGTTCAGGACTTTTTTGTGGCGTGCTCTTGCGACAACGCCTCTCTTTACCCTGGCCATCTAACTCTCCTGGAATTCGATTATCTGGAAATAACTACCGCCGGCTGCCTTCAGGCATACGGCAGAAGTTTTTTGACGGCATTTACGTCGGACTCGGCGATATGCGCGTCCGCCCGGAGATGACGTTTCCGCTTAGTGGTCTTCTTGGTCAGGATATGGCGACGGTGCGACTGGGCGCGCTTGAACTTGCCCTTGCCGGTCACGCGAAATCTTTTCGCTGCGCCGCGATTAGTCTTTAACTTCGGCATTACATGCTCCATTTTTAGCCTGACCCGAACCAGAGCCTATCTCTGGCCGAAGCAGGCGGGTTGGAGGACCGGGGATCCGGCACCGATCCGGCGCCATCACCCACCCGGGGTCGCAGTGCCGTTTACCGGCGCCCGACCTCGCGGTCCCAACTCACTTTTCTATTCACCCCGGCGGTGCAAACCACCGAGATTGAATTCAATGCTTTTTCGGCGCCAGCACCATAATGAGCTGGCGTCCTTCCATCTTCGGAAACTGTTCGACCGTTGCCAATTCCACGAGGTCCGCCTCGACGCGTTTGAGCAACTGAATACCCAGCTCCTGATGCGCCATCTCACGGCCACGAAACCGCAGCGTTACTTTCGTCTTGTCTCCCTGTTCGAGAAAACGAACCAGGTTACGCATCTTCACCTGGTAATCACCAATCTCGGTACCCGGACGAAATTTCACCTCTTTCAGCTGCGTCTGTCGCTGCTTGACCTTGCCGGCATGAGTCTTCTTTTTTTGCTCAAAAAGATACTTGCCGAAATCCATGATTCGACAGACCGGTGGTTCGGCATTCGGCGACACTTCGACCAGGTCCAGGCCATTCTGCTTCGCCAGTTCAATTGCACTGTCGCGCTCCATGACGCCGGCCTGCTCGCCTTCGGAATCGATCACTCGAACCTGAGTGGCCTCAATTTCCTGATTTCGTCTAATCCGCTTTCTAGCGATTCCTCAATCCTCCAAATTAACAAGACCGCGGCTCGCGATCTCGGTCCGCAAACGTTCGGCAAATCCGTCTATCGACTGACTGCCGAGGTCTGTTCCGCCTCGCGTGCGCACGGCCACGGTATTCGATTCCGCTTCCCGGTCGCCTACGACCAGTAGAAACGGGACCCTCTGTAAAGTGTGCTCGCGGATTTTACGGCCGATTTTTTCGTTTCTCAAGTCCGTTTCTACCCGAAATCCCTGATTTTTCAAGGTTTCCTCAATCTTGAGCACATAATCGTCCTGGCGATCCGTAATATTCAGGATTACCGCCTGAACCGGGGCCAGCCAGGCCGGAAAACGGCCCTCGTAATGCTCGATTAAAATACCGAAAAATCGCTCCAGTGAACCCAGCAGCGCCCTGTGGATCATGATCGGTCGGTGCCGGGCGCCGTCCTCGGCAACGTATTCCATATCGAAGCGCTCGGGCAGATTGAAGTCCAGCTGGATCGTGGAACATTGCCATTCGCGGCCGATGGCGTCGCGAATCTTGACGTCGATCTTCGGTCCGTAGAAAGCCCCGCCGCCTTCGTCGATCGCATAGTCGATACCCTTGGCTTCCAGCGCCTGTTGCAGCGCGGCAGTAGCCTTGTCCCAGATCCCGATGTCGCCGACCGCTTTCTCGGGCCGGGTGGACAGATCGATCGAGAAATCATCGAAACCGAAGGCCGCCAGCGTATCGAGCGTCAGGTTCAGGATCGCCAGGATCTCATCGGCAATTTGTTCTTCGCGGCAAAAGATGTGGGCGTCATCCTGCGTGAAGCCCCGCACCCGCATCAGGCCGTGCAGCGCTCCGGACATCTCGTGTCGATACACGGTGCCCAGCTCGGCCCACCGCATCGGCAGATCACGATGCGAGCGCAGCGCATTCTTGTATATCAGCACATGAAACGGACAATTCATCGGCTTGAGCTGATAGAGCTGGTTGTCCTCCTCCATCGGCCGATACATGCCCTCACGGTAGAAATCGGTATGCCCCGAGGTATCCCACAGCGTCTGTAACGCAATATGCGGCGTATACAACAACTCGTAACCCGCGGCGACGTGCTGATCCCGCCAGAAGTCCTCGACCGCGCGCCTGATCCGGGCGCCCTTCGGATGCCAGAAGACGAGACCACCGCCCGCTTCCTCCTGCAGGCTGAACAGATCCAGATCCTTGCCGATGCGGCGATGGTCACGGCGCTCGGCCTCTTCGAGGCGCACGAGATACTGCTTCAAAGCCTTCTTGTCCGGCCATGCGGTGCCATAAATCCGCTGCAGCATCGCGTTGGCCGAGTTTCCGCGCCAATAAGCGCCGGCGACGCTCGTTAATTTAAAAGCCTGGATGAAACGCGTGCTCGGCACGTGGGGACCACGGCACAGGTCTACCCAGTCGCCCTGTCGATACAGACTGATGGGCTCCGTGGACGGGATGTCCCCGATGATCTCGGCCTTGTAGTGCTCACCGATACCCTTGAAGTACTCGATGGCCTCGTCGCGCGCCATCAGTTCGCGCGTCACGGGCAAGTCAGCGGCTGCGAGTTCAACCATCCGCGCCTCGATAGTCTCGAGATCCTCCGGCGTGAACGCACGTTCGAAGGCGAAATCGTAGAAGAAACCATTTTCGATGACCGGGCCGATCGTCACCTGCGCACCCGGGAACACCTGCTGAACGGCCTGGGCCAGCAAATGCGCCGTCGAGTGCCTGATAATCTCCAGCCCGTCGGGATCGGCGCCGGTGATAATAGCGACCGACGCATCGGTCGTGACGATATGGGAGACATCCGCCAATGTGCCGTCGACACGCCCCGCCAGCGCCGCCTTGGCAAGGCCCGCGCCGATGTCTGCCGCAATGGCGGCAACGGACACGGCCTGATCGAATTGTCGCTGGCTGCCGTCGGGCAGCGTAATAACGGGCATGGGACTTTCCCGGGAATCAGAAAAAAAGGCGGCCCTGTGGGCACGCCGGGCGCCGATTCTACCAGAGCGGGGCCGTCCCCCGCGAGCCGCCGGGATGAATTTCGGGAAGATTCAAGCGGGTCTGCCGCGGGCCGGATGCCAGCTATCGGTCGGACGCCGGGGCGGCTGCTTCGGCCGTGCCGCTATCGCATGGACCGCCGGTGCCGTCGCATCCGTGGACGGAGAGAAAAAAGCTGGGTGGGCCGTCCCTGGCCACGCCCCATATCGCGCATCATGCCCGCGGCGCGGGCGCGATGTCTTGTCTGTACCGGTCAGTGATTGTGCATACCGGGCAACGCCGGGCGGAACATGAAAAAGAGCCGGCCCGAAGGCCGGCTCTCTATCTTGTCACTGGTAGGCGCGATTGGAATCGAACCAACGACCTCCACGATGTCAACGTGGCGCTCTAACCAACTGAGCTACGCGCCTCTCGCCCACGCCCGGGCGGTTCCGCCGCGGGCCCGGTACGATACCCAACCCACCGGGCGATCGCAAGACCGGGCGTCGCCACGAGCCGCGACCCGCCTGCCCCCCCGCCCGCCATCGGATCCCGCGTCGCGAGCGGCAACCGCACGAATCAGGCCGAAAAAGCGTCGGGAAGCCCGAAGCCGGCACGTCGCAGTTCTTCAATCTCATCGCGCACTTGTGCCGCCTCTTCGAACTCAAGGTCTCGCGCGTGTCGATGCATCTGTTTTTCGAGTACAGCGATGCTCTTGAGCGCAGAATCCGGTGTCAGATGAGCGTAATCGGTTCTCGGCTCCGCTACCCGCCGCGCACGGCCGCGGCCCTTCCCCTGACTACGGGCGCCCTCCATGACGTCGCGTACCTGCTTGAGAATCGTCTGCGGCGTGATGCCCAATTCCTTGTTCGAGGCAATCTGCTTTTCGCGGCGCCGCTCGGTCTCGGCGATCGCCCTTTCCATCGACCCGGTGATGCGATCGGCATACATGATTGCCGTACCGTTGGCGTTGCGCGCGGCACGACCCATCGTCTGTATCAACGATCCCTCCGACCGCAGAAAACCCTCCTTGTCGGCATCGAGTATTGCGACCAGTGATACCTCGGGCAAATCCAGTCCCTCGCGCAGCAGGTTAATCCCCACCAAAACGTCGAACTCGCCGAGACGCAAATCTCTGATGATCTCAACCCGCTCGACCGTGTCGATATCCGAATGCAGATACCGCACACGAACCCCGTGATCCTGCAGGTAGTCCGTCAGGTCCTCGGCCATGCGCTTGGTCAGCGTCGTAATCAACACACGCTCGTTGCGCGCGGTACGAATACTGATTTCCGACAGAACGTCGTCAACCTGCGTGCCCGCCGGACGCACGTCGACAATGGGGTCCAAAAGCCCCGTCGGGCGCACGACCTGCTCGACGACGGCATCAGCATGCTCCTGTTCATAACGACCCGGCGTTGCGGACACGAAGATACACTGCGGGGCGATCGCTTCAAACTCGTCGAAGCGCAGCGGTCGATTGTCGAGCGCCGACGGCAGACGGAACCCGTACTCGACAAGCGTCTCCTTTCGCGACCGATCGCCTTTGTACATCGCGCCGAGCTGCGGAATGGTCACATGACCCTCGTCGATAATCAGCAAGGCATTGTCCGGCACATAGTCAAACAGACACGGCGGCGGCTCGCCCGGACCACGACCGGACAGATAGCGGCTGTAGTTCTCGATACCGTTGCAGTATCCGAGCTCGGCGATCATTTCGAGATCGAACATGGTGCGCTGCTCCAGACGCTGGGCCTCGACCAGTTTACCGGCCTCGCGCAGCACGGTCAGACGGTCTTTCAGGTCGACCCTGATCTCGTCGATCGCCTTGAGCATGACCTCGCGGGGAGTGACGTAGTGCGACTTTGGATAAATCGTCACCCGCGGCACCTGCCGGGAAACGACTCCCGTCAACGGATCGAACCAGGATAATTTTTCGACCTCATCATCAAACAATTCGATGCGCATGGCCTCACGTTCTGATTCCGCCGGCAGGATATCGATAATCCCGCCACGCACTCGGTAGGTACCGTTTGCGAGTTCGACTTCGTTGCGCTTGTATTGCAGTTCGGCCAGCTTGCGGAGTATTTCACGCTGATCGATGCGATCGCCACGCGACACATGTAGCACCATGCTGAAATAGGCTTCAGGATCTCCGAGTCCGTATATCGCCGATACGGTGGCGACGATAATGGCATCGCTGCGTTCCATCAGCGCTTTCGTCGCCGACAACCGCATCTGCTCGATATGCTCGTTCACCGCCGCATCCTTGTCGATGAAGGTATCGGACGAAGGCACGTAGGCCTCGGGCTGATAGTAATCATAGTAGGACACGAAATATTCGACACGATTGTGCGGGAAGAAATCGCGCATTTCACCGTACAGCTGAGCCGCCAGGGTCTTGTTCGGAGCCAGGATCAGCGTCGGCCGCTGCACGGCCCGGATCACATGGGCGATCGTGAACGTCTTGCCGGACCCGGTGACACCGAGCAGAGTCTGGCGCGCCAGACCGTTTTCGAGCCCTTCCACGAGGCCGGCGATCGCGGCGGGCTGATCGCCGGCCGGCTCAAAATCCGCGACGAGTTGAAATCGGTCCATGAATTACTCGCCAGATATTGGTTGCGGGCCGCGAATCCCTTAGTATTTGCTGCCCGTTCCGGGCCGCGCCGGCGCCATGGCGCTAACCATGGCGTGTATTGAGAGGATCAACCAGTGAGTTTATCAGTTTCGCAACGCGTCCAGCGAGTCAAGCCGTCGCCGACAATGGCCGTCACGGCACTGGCCGCCGAGTTACGTGCCCAGGGCCGTGACGTCATCGGCCTCGGCTCGGGCGAGCCCGATTTCGATACGCCCGACCATATAAAAGCCGCGGCAATCCGCGCGATTCAGAACGGACAGACCAAATACACGGCGGTCGACGGCACCCCCGAACTCAAGGCTGCCATTATCGAAAAGTTTCAGCGTGACAATTCGCTGACCTACGCCCCCAACCAGATTCTCGTCTCGAGCGGGGCCAAGCAGACCTGTTACAACGTTTGCTCGGCCGTGCTGAATCCCGGCGACGAGGCGATCATTCCCGCCCCCTACTGGGTGTCGTATCCGGATATGGTCAAGCTCGCCGACGGCGAGCCCGTCATCGTGTCCGCCAGCATCGAGGACGACTTCAAGATCACTCCGCGCGCCCTGGCCGCGGCGATCACGGAACGCACCCGGTTGATCTTTTTCAACAGCCCGTCCAACCCCACCGGCGCGGCATATACGCGTGCCGAACTGGCCGCGCTCGGCGCGGTGCTGGTCGATCATCCAGGTATCGTCATCGCTACGGACGACATGTACGAGCACATCTACTGGGCGGATGAGCCGTTCACCAGTCTCGCCGAGGCCTGCCCGGAGCTGTACGACCGGACCGTCACGATAAACGGCGTTTCCAAATGCTATGCGATGACCGGCTGGCGCATCGGCTATTGCGGCGGCCCACCGACAATCATCAAGGCCATGAATAAGATCCAGGGCCAGAGCACATCGAATCCCTGTTCGATTTCGCAGGCCGCGAGCGTCGAGGCACTTTCCGGCGACCAGAGTTGCATCGCAGAAATGACGGCGGCGTTCAAGCAGCGCCACGATGTTGTGATCGGCGCACTGAACGAGATCCCCGGCGTCAAATGCGCTCCGGGCGCCGGTACCTTCTATGCGTTCCCGAACGTCAGCGGGGCCATCGCGGCGAAGGGAGTCGCCGATGACACCGCACTTTCGGAATTATTGCTGAACGAGGCGGATGTCGCGCTCGTACCGGGCTCGGCCTTCGGCGCGCCCGGCTACATCCGTCTGTCGTTCGCCACCGATCTGGACACATTGAAAGAGGCTATTCGTCGAATCGATCGCGCGCTGAAATAAGCCGACGGGCGCCGTTTCCTTGACTTGATATGAGGGTTCTTGGAGAATCCCGCGGCGTCTAAGACGCCAAGCCTATTCCCCGGTAGCTCAGTTGGTAGAGCGATTGACTGTTAATCAATTGGTCGGTGGTTCGAGTCCGCCCCGGGGAGCCAACACCAGAAAAGGAGCCTGTCGGCTCCTTTTTTCTTTGCCGATACCGCGCAGCAATCCGCCTGATCGACACCCGTCGATGGTTAGTTCGCGGCACAAAAAAAAAGCCCCGCCATGAAGGCGGGGCTCGCAATTCGATACGGCGGCAAAGAAGGGGGGAGTTGCTGTCACCGTATCGTTAATGGGCCAGTTTAGCCGTGGCGGAACTGACAATCTGGTAGCTGCGGGTCAGGTACCGGTCCCGGCGCGTCAACCGGTATCACCCTCTGCCGATCAATCCTGGTGGCGGTCTCGCCTACGCGACGAGGTTCCGGGCCGCCAAGGAGCCGTTTCGCGGCAGACGATTGCCTTCGTTCCGGCTTTCGTTCCGGCTTTCATTTTGGCCTGTTTTGGGTTGCAGATCCGTGCGTGCGGCGCGCTCAAGTTCGCGGCGAATAAGTTCACGCATGTAACCGCACAGCGACAGCCCACATTCGTCGGCCAACTCCCGCAGCTTGTGAACCTCATCCGGTTCAACACGCGTTGCAACCGTGATCATCCTGTGTTTACCGAGCTTTGGTCTACCATGCATCGTTGATCCTCCAATTGCCTGAATCCCAAGATAGGCAAGTCCGACCGTACGATCTGGTCATTGGAGGTCACATTCAGGTCCGCGCGAACAGGCTGGACGGCCCGTTCCCGGTCGCACTCAGAGCAGGGCTTTGCCCTGCAATGCGGCAATAATTTCCGGGTCGGTGCGGGCAACATCGATCGTCGCCCTGATATAGCCGAGCTTGTTGCCACAGTCATAGCGCGTGCCCTGAAATCGGAACGCGTGTACCGGCTCGTGCGCCAGCAGGTCGGAGATCGCATCGGTCAGCTGGATCTCTCCGCCGGCGCCGCGCCCGGTTGTTTCCAGCAGATCGAAGATCCGCGGCGTCAGCAGGTACCGCCCGACGACCGCCAGTGTCGATGGCGCCTCCGCGGGGGCCGGCTTTTCGACGATGGCGCTCAGCCGGTCCGCATCGTCGACCGCGACAATGCCGTAACGATCCGTTTCGTCCCGTGGCACATTCTCGACCGCGATCGAACTCGTCCCGGTCGTTTGATACCGCTCCGCCATCTGCGCCAGGCAGCCCGTATCGCCGCGGATCAGGTCGTCGGGCAGGTGCACGAAAAACGGCTCGTCGCCGACCGCCGGGCGCGCACACAATACCGCGTGCCCGAGCCCGAGCGGCTCACCCTGGCGGATAAACACGCAGGACGCCTCGCGCGGCAGGATCGAACGAAGTTTGTCCAGTGTTTCAGTCTTGCCGGCCGCCTCGAGCGCCCGTTCCAGGTCCGCATCCACATCGAAATGATCCTCGATCGCGCGCTTGGAGCTGTGCGTGATAAACACGAGGCGCGTGACGCCGGCCTCCAGCGCCTCTTCCACGGCATGCTGGATCAGGGGCTTGTCACCGATCGGCAGCATTTCCTTCGGCACGGATTTGGTGGCCGGCAGGAAACGTGTGCCGCGACCGGCGACCGGGAAAACAGCTGTCCGTACGGACTTGGGCATAACGGGGCTCCGAAGGATGGAATTTCGGGGCCGAATGATAGCCAATCCGCCGCCAATTTACTCCAAACGAATCACACTAAGGCCATGGCGGGCAGCGCCCGCCATGGCCCCAAGTCCCGGCGAATTGCCGGGGTTCGACGTCAGTCCGCCCGGCTCAGAACGATATTGGTCTTGTTGATTTCCAGGATATGCGGGCCGATACCCGACACATTCAACAGGTCTTCAGCGGAGGTAAAGGCGCCGAATTGCTCCCGATACTCCACGATAGCCTGCGCCCGGGCCGAGCCGATACCGTTGAGTTCACGCGCAATCGTTTCCGCATCCGCGCTGTTCAGATCAACGGGACCGGCCCACGCGGCCGGCACGCCCCATCCGGCCAGAAACACGAGTAGACCCAGTTGGACGAGGGATTTCACCATGACAGTCTCCTTGCAAGTCGTTAAGGCCCGGCGAAACGCCGGGAGTCATGGATGGTAGAAATCGGTCAACGCCCGCGTAAGCGACAAATCGGGCCGGTACGTCTCGAAACGGACGACGTCAGGTACCGCTGACGAGATTAATTTTGACGACGGGACGAATCGACTCCCATGCGTGGCAGCCCGGGCACTGCCATTGCATGACCAGGCAGGCATATCCGCATTCGCGACAGAAATAGGCCGGTCTCACCGTGACAATATCCCGGAGTGCGTGGCGTATCTCGTGGATGATCGACCGTCGTTCGGCTTCGTCTGCCCGCTCGATGCGATCGACGTCGACGAGCCGACTGAGCGTCGGGTCGTTGCCCAGAAAACGCTGAAGTGCATTCAGGGCCTCCGGATTCTCGATCGTCTGGTCACGCACGACGGACATCGCGATCGCCGCCGCGCTGCCTTCGTCCCGCTCAATCAACGTATGCAGGTAGCCGTTCAGTTCGTCCGGTGTGCCCGCAGCCCGATGACTCGCCGCCAGGCGCGGCAGGACCTCAACCAGCAGATCCGGCGCAGCCTCGATCACCTGACGGTACAACGGAATCGCCGCCCCGGGCTCGCCGGCATCATCCAGGAAATCGGCCCGCACCAGCGTCGTGCGGACCGTCGGCCGCTTTACCGACTCGGCCTGCTTGAGCATCGCCTGCGCCTTGCGAGTATCTTTCTGCCGCCAGGCTTCTTCGGCCATTTCACAGTAATAATGTGCAACATGCGCCGTCGGCTCGCCCGCACCGGAATTTTTGGCCTTCAGCTTGTCGTACTCCCTGCTGATTTCGACGGCCCGTTCCCAGTCGCGGGTCACCTCATAGATCCGACGCAGGCGCTCCAGCGCCCGCAGCCGAAACTGCGGCGAATCGCATAAGGTCAGGAACATGCTCTCGGCCCGGTCGAACAATCCCGCGCTCAGGAAGTCCTCCGCGAGTGCAGCTTCGGCCTGAGCCTTCTGGGCACGGCTCAGGGTAGGACGGGCAATCAGGTTCTGATGGACTCGAATGGCACGATCGACCTCACCGCGTTTGCGAAACAGGCTGCCCAGGGCAAAGTGCGTCTCCAGCGCCTCATCGTCGAGCTCGGCCATCCGCGTGAAGACCTCGACCGCCCGATCGGACTCTTCATTCAGAACGTAGTTCAACCCCTTCATATAGTCTGCATTGAGCTTCTCGGCCGACACGTCCTCGTCGTCCGTATCACCGAACTTCGCAAACACATACCCGAGAGCAGCGGCGATAAACAGTAATCCCGCGAGAAGAAAGGCGGACTCAGTCGGCATCGTGTATCGGCATATTGCGCAACGTCCGGACCTCGGCCTCGGCAAGAGCAAGCGACCGGCGCAACTGACGTCGCTCACCAATAAACCTGAGCAACAGGATGCCGGCACAAATCAGGCCGAAAATCCAGCCGGCGGCAAATGCCGCGGTCAATGCCAGAGATTTGCGGACCTCGGTCTCGAAGAACGCGAGATCGAGTTCGATCAACCCGGGGTTCAGGGCCGCAAACGCGGTCGCGAGCAGCAGCCCCGTCAGAACGAGCAGGAAAAACAGTATGTTGCGCAGCATATGCAATCCACCGATTACTGGTAGCCGAACACGGGATGCCGGCCGTTCATTGTAGAACAAATTCTGCAGACAAAAAAAACGCCGTGACCGCCGGTCGTCTGTCGACTCGAACGGTACCGGCGTATTTTCACGGCCTGCTAGTTTTTAATCGGTATATTGCGGTTGTCGTTAACGCGCTCCCGCAGATCCTTGCCGGGCTTGAAGTGCGGCACGTACTTCCCGGACAACGCGACGGCCTCCCCGGTTTTGGGATTACGCCCCATCCGGGGCGGCCGGTAGTGCAACGAGAAGCTGCCGAAACCACGAATCTCGATTCGCTCGCCGGATGCCAATGAACCGCTCATCAATTCGAGCAGATGCTTAACGGCCAATTCGACGTCTTTCGCCGGCAAATGCTTCTGCTTGCGCGCAATGACCTCTATGAGCTCGGATTTTGTAAGTGCCAACGTACTTATCCCCCCTGTTCGACTTGTCTCTCCGGGCGATGTCGGAAAAAATGCAGCGCTCCAGCCGTCTGCGCCGCAGGCTACCCAATCGCCCTAGGAATCCGAGCCGCCCGAAATCTGCTCCTTGAGCAGGTCCCCAAGCGTCGTACCGACGCCCCCGGTAGAACCCGAGTCCGATTTATAACTTTCGACGGCGGCCGCCTCATCGTGTGCCTCTTTCGCCTTGATCGACAGCGAAATCATGCGCGTCTTGCGGTCCAGACCCGTAAACTTGGCCTCGACCTCCTCACCGACCTTCAACACCGTTCGAGCGTCTTCGACTCGATCCCTCGCCAGTTCGCTCGCGCGCAACTGACCCTCAATACCGCCCTCGAGCTCGATCTGCGCTCCCCGCGCGTCAACCTCCGTGACCGTTCCCTTGACGATGCTGCCTTTCGGATGCTCGGCAAGAAATGTCGACAGCGGGTCCTGATCGAGCTGCTTGATCCCCAGCGATATGCGTTCGCGCTCCGGGTCGATCGCCAGAATCACCGACTCGACCTCGTCGCCCTTCTTATAATTGCGAACGGCATCTTCGCCCGGCATTTCCCACGAGATATCGGAAAAATGTACGAGACCGTCGATACCGCCCGGCAAGCCGATGAATACACCAAAATCGGTAATCGACTTGATCGTACCGGTGACCCGGTCATTCCGGTTGAATGCCGCGGAAAATTCAGCCCACGGATTTGACACGCACTGCTTGACACCAAGCGAGATACGACGGCGATCCTCATCTATATCGAGAACCATCACCTCGACTTCCTCGCCGACCGTGACAACCTTGGACGGGTTGACGTTCTTGTTCGTCCAGTCCATCTCGGAAACGTGGACGAGGCCTTCGACACCCTCTTCTATCTCGACAAAACAACCGTAGTCGGCGATGTTCGTGACCTTGCCGACCAGTCGCGTGTTCTGCGGATAGCGCCGCGCAATCGCTTCCCAGGGATCGGACCCGAGTTGCTTCATGCCCAACGATACGCGGGATTTCTCTTTGTCGAAGCGCAGAATCTTGACCTCGACTTCATCACCGACGGCGACGACTTCCGACGGATGCTTGACGCGCTTCCACGCCATATCCGTGATATGCAGCAACCCGTCGATACCGCCCAGGTCGACAAATGCGCCGTAGTCGGTGAGATTCTTGACGATGCCCTTGACCGAGGCGCCTTCCTGCAGGGACTCCAGCAGTTGCTCACGCTCGGCACTGTATTCCTGCTCTACGACCGCGCGCCGCGAGACCACGACATTGTTGCGTCGCTGATCGAGCTTGATGACCTTGAATTCGAGTTCCTTACCCTCGAGATACGACGGATCCCGAACGGGCCGCATATCGACGAGCGACCCCGGCAGGAATGCGCGAACGAAATCGATCTCGACCGTGAAACCGCCCTTGACGCGCCCGTTGATGATGCCCTTGACGATTTTGCTGTGTTCGAAAGCGTCTTCCAGATCCTGCCAGGTGCGAGCACGTTTCGCGCGCTCCCGCGACAGGCGCGTCTCGCCGAATCCGTCTTCGACGGCATCCAGCGCGACCTCAACAACATCGCCGACCGAAACCTCGATTTCGCCGCTGTCGTTTCGAAATTGACTGGCGGGAATGACCGCCTCTGACTTGAGGCCGGCACTGACAATGACGACCTCGGAAGATATCTCGATTACATAACCGGACAGGATAGTGCCGGGTTTAATTCTTTGACTGGCAAGACTTTCTTCGAATAATTCAGCAAAATTTTCTGACATTTTAAACACCCGCCTCGCGGCGGACCTGGTTGATGACATTCCAACACCGGGTCGGAATACTGTTAAACAACTCCGTCATTCATCCGTGAACAACGGGCCCTCACTTTCCTTGCCGCCTCTCGTCACGCCCCGGCCTGAGGAAACACTTCTCGCGACCATTCGAGCACCGTAGCGACAACCGTATCGATCGTCATGGCCGTCGTATCGAGAACCCGCGCGTCGTCACAAACTTTTAGCGGCGCAACCGAACGCTCGGCATCGCGACGATCCCGATCGACCATATCCCTGGAAAGCGCCGAGAGGCTAACATCAATACCCTTGTCTTTCAACTGCTTATAGCGCCTCCGAGCGCGTTCTTCGGCACTCGCGGTCAAATAGATCTTCAGCGCCGAATCGGTAAAGACCACCGAACCCATGTCCCGGCCGTCGGCCACAAGGCCCGGCAGGCGCCGAAACGCGCGCTGCCGGTCGATCAGTGCCACGCGCACGGCCGGAATCGCCGCGACCCGGGAAGCCGCCCGGCCCACGGGCTCCGCGCGAATAACCTCGGTGACATCGACGCCACCCAGCTGCGCGTGGACCTCGTCCGGCCCGGGCACGAAGACAGCGTCCAGGCTGCGCGCCAGCGCCGCCAGGCCCTGCTCGTCGCCGAGATCGACACCCTTGCGCAACGCGTCGAGTCCGACCAACCGATACAGCGCGCCGCTGTCCAGCAAGATCCAACCGAGCCTTGCGGCAACGCGGCGACAAATCGTTCCCTTGCCCGCACCGCCCGGACCGTCGATCGCGATGACCGGGACCGCGCCGCCATCCGGCTCAGTCATTCATCGCCTCCAGTCGCAGGCCGATGGATCGGGCCTGCGCGACAAAATCCGGGAACGACGTTGCGACGTTTGCCGTATCGTGAATCCGGACCGGTCCCGTCGCGGCGGCCGCGGCGATCGCAAACGCCATCGCCACCCGATGATCGCCCGCACTGTCGATCTCGCCGCCGGACAACCGACCGCCGTTAATCGTCGCGCCGTCTTCGTGTTCCTCGACATCGATGCCCAGCGCCCGCAATCCGGCCGCCATCACGCCGATACGGTCGCTCTCCTTGTGGCGCAGCTCACCGGCGCCGGCAATCACTGTCTGACCGTCAGCGAGAGCGGCGGCCACGAACACCAGCGGAAATTCATCGATAGCCAGCGGCACCAGTTCCGGCGGCACGCGGATACCGCGCAGGCGCGCCGGACGAATGACGATCGTACCCACCGGTTCGGCGCCGGCATCCGTGGCGGGCGTGACCTGAATATCGGCGCCCATGCGGCGGAAAATTTCGAGAATGCCGGTGCGGGTCGGGTTCAGCCCGACGTTCTCCAACACGATCTCACCGGCACCGGCAATACTGCCGGCCAGCAGGAAGAACGCGGCCGACGAGAGGTCGCCGGGCACGTCGATGCGGGTCGCCGTCAATCGATCACCCGGCACGAGGCCAACGCGCCCATCGCGACGGCACGTCGGGCAGCCAAACTGCGCCAGCATGCGTTCGGTATGGTCTCGCGTTACCGCCGGTTCAGTAATATAGACCGGGCCGTTCGCATACAGACCAGCCAGCAGGAGCGCCGACTTGACCTGCGCGCTTGCCATCGGCATCGCATAATCGATCCCGGTCAGGGTCCGCCCCCCGCGAATGCGCATCGGTGGACGACCCGCCTGCGTAGAAATTTCGGCACCCATCGCCCGCAACGGCGTCGCCACCCGTTCCATCGGTCGCTGCATCAGCGACGCATCACCGACCAGTTCCGAATCGAACGCCTGTCCCGACAGCAATCCGGCAAACAGGCGCATCGCGGTTCCCGAGTTGCCCATGTCCAGCGGCGCCGACGGTGCGGCCAGTCCGTGCAGACCGACACCGGTGATATACACGGTCGTCGCATCCGGCTGCGCGATGTCCACGCCCATCGCGCGCAACGCGGCCATCGTTGCGAGGCAATCGGCACCCGGCAGAAAGCCGCGCGCGCGGGTCGTGCCCTCGGCGATGGCGCCGCACATCAGCACCCGATGTGAAATCGATTTATCACCCGGCACCCGGATACGCCCGTCCACACGCGCGGTCGGCTCGACGCGCAGCGACTGGCACGTCGTTGTCCCATCTGCCCGTTGCCCGTCGTCCATATATTCGCTCAGCCTGCCGAATTTTCAGCGCCGTAAATCGCCCGCAGCGCGTCGAGCAATCGGCGATTCTGCGCCGGCAGCCCGACCGAAATGCGCAAATGATTGGGCAAGCCGTAGTTTGCGACCGGCCGAACGATGATACCGACGCGCAACAGCGCCTCGCAGAAGGGCGCGGCCGCTGTACCCATATCGACCAGCACGAAATTACCGACCGACGGGAGCACCCGGAAACCTAAGTCCGCCAGGCCGGCAGACAGGAAACCCAGACCCTGTGCGTTAACGCTCCGGGACTCGTCGATATGCGCCGTATCCTGCAGCGCCGCCAGCGCGGCACGTTGCGCAAGGCTGTTGACGTTAAACGGCTGCCTGACGCGATTCAATATTTCCGCAACAGCCGGATGGCTGATCGCGTAGCCGATACGCAATCCCGCCAGCCCGTAGATCTTGGAAAAGGTTCGCGTGACGACCAGGTTCGGAAACTCATCAAGCCAGGCCGCGACGCGGGGATAACCGTCCCCGCTGACGTATTCGGCATAGGCCTCATCGACGACCACGATGGTGTCCGCCGGCACGCCGGACACGAATGCCCGTAGCTCATCTTCGTCACACCACGTCCCGGTCGGATTGTTCGGATTGGCTATAAATACAATGCGCGTGTCGGCATCGACGAGGCTGCGCATGGCATCCAGATCGTGCCCCAGCGGCTGCGCATGCTGCGCCGAACGGGACGGCGCAACCCGCGCCTCCGCGCCCGTCGCCTGCACCGCCAACCGATACACGACGAACGAATACTGATCATAGACCGCAGCGACACCGGGCCCAAGGAAAGCCTCGGCCAGCAGCACCAGGATTTCATTCGACCCGTTACCCAGCGTGATGGCGTCCGGCCGCGTATGATGGTGCGCCGCCAGCGCCTCTTTTAAATAGTGCCCGTTGCCGTCAGGGTACTGCCCGAGCGTGTCGAGACCGTCACGAATGGCCGCCAGCGCCCGCGGCGACGGACCCAGCGGATTCTCATTGGAGGCGAGCTTGATCGAGTCGCTGATGCCGTATTCGCGTTCGACTTCCTCGATCGGCTTGCCGGGCACATACGGCTGCAGACCGCGCACACCGGGGACTATCAGTTTTTCGAAGTTTACCTGCCGGGCCATGGGCCGGATCCGGTCGATCAGAGGATCGCCTTCGGATAGGATCCGAGGACGCGAAACAGCTGGGCATTCTTTTCGAGGTCGATCAACGCCTTCGCCACGTTCTCATCGTCGACATGCCCGTCGATGTCGATGAAAAAGACGTAGTGCCATTTGCGACGGCGGGACGGACGCGACTCGATACGGGTCATATTGATGCCGTATTCAGACAGCGGTGCGAGCAGCTTGTGCAGCGCACCGGCGTCGGCGGTATCGGCGGTAGACAAGAGCAAGGTAGTACGATCATCACCGCTCGACGAGAACAGCTCCCGACCGATAACGAGGAATCGCGTCGTGTTGTCGGGACGGTCCTCAATGTCGGCGATCAGCTTGTTGAGACCGTAGACCTCGACGGCAGCGTCGCCGGCGATCGCCGCGGTGCCGACCTCGTCACGGGCGCGCCGAGCACCTTCTGCATTGCTAGCCACTTCGACCTGCTCGATGCCGTCGAGATATTCCTTGAGCCAGGCACGACACTGCGCCAGCGACTGCGGATGCGCGCAGATGCGGACAATCTTGTTAAGGCCATCCATGTTACCGAGCAGATGCTGGCGGATACGCAATTCAAGCTCGCCGCAAATCTTCAGCGGTGACACCAGGAAATTGTCCAGCGTGTGATTCACTGAACCGGCGGTCGAGTTCTCGATCGGCACGACGCCGAAATCGGCCGATCCTGCCTCGACCTCGTGGAACACTTCGTCGATCGTCGCCAGCGGCAATGCCCGAACGGAATGTCCGAAATGCTTGTAGACGGCAGTCTGCGTGAACGTCCCTTCAGGCCCGAGGTAGCCGATCTTCAGCGGCTCTTCCTGAGCCAGGCATGCAGACATGATCTCGCGAAACAGGCGAACCATTTCCTCGTCGCTGAGCGGCCCGTGGTTACGCTCGACGACCGAACGCAACACCTGCGCCTCTCTCTCGGGACGAAAGAAACCGACGGCACCGTCATCGGAGTTTTTTGTGACCGCAACCTGCTGCGCATAGCCCGCACGCTCGTTGATCAACTGCTGAATCTGCTCGTCAGTTGCATCGATTTTGGCGCGCAATTTGGACAGATCCACCGGGTCCGCCGTCGATTTTCCGTCACCTGCCATCTGTTTCGATCCTTGGGCCGCCGGGTCGCACTAGTCGGCCGCGTTTGGACGACCAAGATTGCGAACGCAGAGCACGCCCGCAATGCCCTCCAGTTTCGCAATCGTCGCCGCCGGCACCTCGTCGTCCAGGTCGACGATCGTATAGGCGAGATCGCCGCGCGACTTGTTCAACAGGTCTTCGATATTGAGCCCCGCATCGCCGAGCACGGTCGAAATCTGGCCGACCATGTTCGGCACGTTCTCATTCGCAATCGTCAGTCGAACGGCGTCCGTGCGCGGAATATCTGCTTCGGGGAAGTTTACCGAATTCTTGATGATCCCGTGCTCGAGAAAATTGCGCAGGCTGTCCGCGACCATGACGGCACAATTCGATTCAGCCTCGCCGGTCGACGCCCCGAGGTGCGGCAGCGCGATAACGCGATCGTGACCGATCAGGCTCCGGGTCGGAAAATCCGTCACGTAGTTGCCGAGATGCCCCGCATCCAGCGCCGCAAGGGCAGCCGCATCATCGACGATTCCGTCACGGGAGAAATTCAGGATCACCGAGCCGGGCGGCATCATGCCGATACGTTCCGCATTAATCAGGTTCCGCGTGGTCTCGACCAGCGGCACGTGCAGCGTCAGCATGTCACAGCGGCTTACCAGGTCGTCCAGGCTATAGGCCTGCTCGACTCCCGATGACAACTCCCAGGCGCGCTGCACCGTCATCTGCGGATCGAATCCGATGACGCGCATGCCCAGCGACAGCGCAGTGTTGGCCACCTGCACACCGATGGCGCCGAGACCGAGGACGCCCAGCGTTCGGCCGGGCAATTCATAGCCGACGAACTGCTTCTTGCCGGCCTCAACCTGTTTGTTCAGTTCTGCGCCGTCACCGTCGAGTTCTGCGACATAGCGCCACGCCGGACAGAGGTTGCGCGCGGCGAGCAACATGCCGGCGACGACCAGTTCCTTGACCGCGTTGGCGTTTGCGCCCGGCGCGTTAAATACCGGGATGCCACGCACCGCCAGCGCGTCGATCGGAATATTATTGACGCCTGCGCCGGCACGGCCGACTGCCTTGACCGAATCCGGAATCTCCATATCGTGCATCTTGGCGGATCGCACCAGGATGCCGTCCGGGTTCTGGATTTCCGAAGCCACTTCGTAGAGGTCCCGCGGAAGCCGTCTGAGCCCCTCGATCGAGATATTGTTCAGCGTGAGTACCTTGTACATGGTCGTTCCGTATCAGTTCATTGATGTCTGTTAATTGATGTCAGGCATGAGTTCTTTCAAACTCGGCCATGAAGTCGATCAGTGCGCGTACGCCTTCCTCCGACATCGCGTTATAGATACTCGCCCGCATGCCGCCGACCGATCGATGTCCCTTGAGATTCATCAGCCCCGCCGCCTCGGCCTGCGCCAAAAACGCTCCATCCAGATCCGGTTTGGCCAGCGTGAACGGCACGTTGACCCACGATCGATAATCCCTGGCGACCGGGTTGGCAAAGAAATCCGATGCATCGATTGCGGCATACAGGCTCTCCGCCTTGCGCCGGTTTCGTTCCCCAATTCCGGCAATACCGCCCTGCGCCTTGAGCCACTTGAACACGAGGCCTGCCAGGTACCAGCTGAACGTCGGCGGTGTATTGAGCATGGAACCGCCATCCGCATGCGATTTGTAACGCATGATACTGGGCAGGTCATCGGCCGTGCGCTCGACCAGATCGCGCCGCATGATCACGACCGTCAAACCGGCCGGACCAATATTCTTCTGCGCCCCGGCATAGATAACGCCGAAGCGGCTGACGTCCACGGGCCGCGACAGGATCGTCGATGACATATCGGCCAGGATCGGCACATCGCCGACGTCCGGCACATCGTGAATCTCCACGCCACCGATCGTCTCGTTCGGCGTGTAGTGAAAATAGGCCGCGTCGGGATCGAGTTGCCAGTTATCGCGAGCAGGTACGTCGGTATAGGAAGACTCCGCACCATCCGCGACGACGCGAGCATTGCGCACGACCTGAGCCTCCTTGCAGGCTTTCTTCGACCAGCTTCCGGTCACCAGGTAATCAACGGTCTCACCCGGTTGCGACAGATTCATCGGCAGCAACGCGAATTGCATCGTCGCACCGCCCTGCAGAAACATGACCGCATAATCATCGGGGATACCCATCAGTTCGCGCAGATCGGCCTCGGCCTCCTCGGCCACGGCAATGAACGCCTTGCTGCGATGGCTCACCTCCATGACTGACATACCCGAACCCTGCCAGTCCGGAATCTCGGCCCGCGCCTGCTCGAGCACCTCGAGCGGCAGTACCGCAGGCCCCGCACTGAAATTGAAAACTCGCGACATCGTAATTTTCCTGGTAATAAATGCCTCACGGCGGACCGATTGACGTCACCGCGCCGGCCACTCCGTGTTTGTTATTCCTCGTCGTCCTGCATCGGCAGGATTCGGTCCAGCCCTACGAGGCGATCGTCATCCTGTAACCGGATCAGTCTTACGCCCTGCGTATTGCGACTCTGCACCGAGATGCCGCCGACCGGGGTGCGCACCAGCGTGCCACCGGAACTGATCAACATGGCTTCGTCTTCCTCGCTGACGAGAATCGCACCAACCATCCGCCCGTTTCGGTCCGTCGTCTGAATACCGATGACGCCCTGACCACCCCGACCGTGCACCGGGTAGTCGGTCAGCGGCGTGCGTTTGCCGTAACCATGTTCGGTCGCCGTCAGCACGCTGTCGGGACTCGTACCACCATCGATAATCAGTAGTGCGATCAACTCGTGACCATCGGCCAGGCGGATGCCCCGCACACCGGACGCCGTGCGGCCCATCGCGCGCACCGCCGACTCATGGAAACGCGCCGCCTTACCGGAGGTGGCGAACAGGAGGATGTCCGATTCGCCGTCCGTGATAGCCACGTCGACCAGTCGGTCATCGTCGCGCAGATCGACCGCAATAATGCCGTTGGTCCGCGGGCGAGAAAACGCCTCGAGGCTCGTTTTCTTGACAGTGCCGGCACTCGTGGCCATGAACACGAAGTGATCCGCATCGAAATTGCGGATCGGCAGCACCGCATTGACGCGCTCATCCGGATCAAGCGGCAGCAGATTCACCATCGGCCGCCCGCGCGCGACGCGGCTCGCCCGCGGCAGCTTGTAGACCTTGAGCCAGTAAACCTTCCCGCGACTGGTAAAACACAGCAGCGTGTCATGGCTGTTCGCGACAAAAAGCTTGTCGATCAGATCCTCGCCCTTGACCGTCGCCGCCGCGCGACCGCGACCGCCGCGACGCTGCGCCCGGTAGCTGTCCAGCCCCTGGGCCTTGGCATAGCCGCCGTGCGAAATCGTCACGACGAGATCTTCCTCGGGAATCAGGTCCTCGACCGTCAGGTCGTCATGCGATTGCATGATCTCGGTACGCCGCTCGTCGCCGTACTGCTCACGCATCTCGGTCAGTTCGTCCCGGATGACGTCGATCAGGCGATCCGGGTCCGCCAATATCTCAGTAAACCCTTTAATACTTTCCAATAATTTACTGTATTCCTGAACAATTTTATCTTGCTCCAGGCCGGTCAAACGATGCAGCCGAAGATCGAGAATCGCCTGCGCCTGGGTCGGTGACAGCCGATACCCGTCGTCCGCGCTGCCGAAATTCCCGTCGAGTTCGTCCGGCCTCGTGCTGACGGCGCCGGCCGCCGCGAGCATGCCGGTGACCGCACCGGGCTCCCAGACCTGCGCAACCAAACCCGCTTTCGCGTCCGCCGGCGAAGGCGACGCCTTGATCAGCGCAATCACCGCATCGATATTGGCCAGCGCCACGGTCTGCCCTTCGAGGACGTGGGCGCGTTCGCGGGCCTTGCGCAGTTCAAAGATCGTCCTGCGCGTCACAACTTCGCGACGATGCTTGACGAATGCGTCGAGCACCTCCTTGAGATTCAGCAACCGCGGCTGGCCATCCCGCAGGGCGACCATATTAATGCCGAACACGCTCTCCATCTGTGTTTGCTTGAACAGATTATTGAGCACGACATCAGTGACCTCGCCGCGACGAAGCTCTATGACAATCCGCATACCGTCCTTATCAGATTCGTCGCGGAGCTCCGTAATGCCCTCGATCCGCTTCTCGCGCACCAGCTCGGCGATCTTCTCGATCAGCCGCGCCTTGTTGACCTGGTAGGGCAACTCCGTGACGATGATGGCTTCCTTGCCGCGGCTGTCGACCTCCTCGATATGCGTCCGCGACCGAGTCGACACTCGCCCGCGACCGGTCTGGTATGCGGAAAAGATGCCCTGCGCGCCGTTGATGATTCCGGCCGTCGGAAAATCCGGCCCCGGCAGCTTCTCCATCAAACCGGCGATCGAGATATCCGGGTCATCAATCAGCGCGAAAACGGCGTCGATGACTTCGCGCAGGTTATGCGGCGGGATATTCGTCGCCATGCCGACGGCGATACCGGACGATCCATTGACCAGCAGGTTGGGAATTCGCGTCGGCAGGACCTTGGGCTCGGACTCCGAGCCGTCGTAATTGTCGGCGAAATCGACCGTTTCCTTATCGATATCGGCGAGTATTTCACTCGCGATCCGGGCCATCCGGACCTCGGTGTACCGCATCGCGGCCGGCGCATCGCCGTCGACCGAACCGAAATTACCCTGGCCGTCGACGAGCATGTAGCGCATCGAGAACGGCTGCGCCATGCGCACGATCGTGTCATAGACCGCGGTATCGCCGTGCGGATGGTACTTACCGATCACATCACCGACGACGCGCGCCGATTTCTTGTACGCCTTGTTGTAGTCATTGCCGAGTTCGCGCATCGCATACAACACGCGCCGATGCACGGGCTTGAGCCCGTCGCGAACATCGGGCAATGCCCTGCCCACGATCACGCTCATCGCGTAATCGAGATAGGACTGGCGCATCTCGTCTTCGAGATTTACAGGCAATACTTGGTGAGCCGCTTCAACCATCGGTAACTTCGGTAGTGTTTGGTGTCAGAGTGGACCCGGGAAGACAGACAGCATCGCGTCAGTTCGCTCCTGTCCGGTCAGATCCCGTTGGTTTCGTTACATTTATTAGGCAGTGTAATGGGCGCCTTTCGGGGCCAAAATCAAAGCGCGATATTACCACACGGCTGCCGTATTCCGTACCGTTAAACGGCATAAAACCGCCGCCCACAGGCCGCCGGGACCATTTCACATGGGGGGTCGGTTCAGGCATTATCCTCGGGCATCCGGCACGCTCCGGCGCAAACATCCCAGCACGCGGAAGAACCACCAGCCGATGGAACAAGTTGACCTCGTTATCCGGGCACGCTGGATCGTACCGGTCGAACCTCGTGGCGTGACGCTCGAGGACCACGCGGTCGCCGTGCGGGACGGCCGGATCGTGGCCCTGGCGCCAACCGGCGATATCGAAGCCCGTTTCTCGGCCATCCGCACGGTCGACCGCCCGCATCATATTCTGCTGCCCGGCCTCGTCAACGCGCACACCCATGCGGCGATGACGCTCTTTCGCGGCATGGCTGACGATATCCGGCTGGAAGACTGGCTCAGCCAGCATATCTGGCCCGCCGAAGGGCGCTGGGCCAGCCCGGATTTCGTCCGCGACGGTACCAACCTGGCGATCATCGAAATGCTCCGCGGCGGCACCACCTGCTTTCAGGACATGTATTTCTTCCCCGATGTCGTCGCGCGGACCGCCATCGAACGCCATATCCGCGCCGTTGCCGGCATGATCGTCATCGACATGCCGACCGCCTGGGCGGCCGATCCGGACGAGTATTTCAGCAAGGGTATCGCCGTCCATGATCAGTATCTCGGGCACCCGCTGGTCTCCACGACATTTGCACCGCATGCGCCCTATACGATCAGCGACGCAACGTTCGAACGCCTGCGCGTGCTCGCCGACGAGCTAGACACCCCGATCCATATCCATCTGCACGAAACCCGGGACGAGATCCGGACCGCGGCACAGAATCACGGCCATCGGCCGCTGCAGCGACTGGCAGCGCTGGGCCTCGCCACCCCGCTGCTGACCGCCGTCCATATGACCCAGGTGACTCCCGAAGACATCGCATTGCTGGCCGAATGCGGCGCCAGTGTGGTGCACTGCCCGGAATCGAATCTCAAACTGGCCAGCGGGTTTTGCCCGGTGGCCGAACTGCTGGCAGCCGGTATCAACGTGGCCCTCGGCACGGACGGCGCCGGCAGCAACAATGATCTGGATATGTTTGGCGAAATGCGCATGGCTGCGCTGCTCGGCAAAGGTATTGCCGGGAATGCCGCGGCCGTGACCGCTGAGGAAGCACTGGCCATGGCCACCATCAACGGCGCGCGCGCCGTCGGGCTCGGCGATGAGATCGGCAGCCTCGTGCCGGGCAAACTTGCCGACCTCGTCTGCGTCGATATCAATGAGCCGGCGACGCAGCCCGTTCATCATCCGATATCTTCACTTGTCTACTCGGCATGCCGCGATCAGGTATCCGATGTCTGGGTCGGCGGACACGCGGTCCTGGAAGCACGCCGCTTCATCGATGGCGACACAACAGGAATTTTCAAGCGCGCCGCCGCCTGGCAGCGGCGCCTGGCCGAAACCAATGCATGACTCACCCATGACTCCCCCGAACCACGACCCACTCGAAATCGCGAAATTCGACGCGCTGGCCAGCCGCTGGTGGGACCCGGACGGCGAATTCCGGCCGCTACACCGGATGAACCCGGTCCGGATCGGCTATATCGAGCGCCGGGCCGGCCTCACGGGCAAGACCTGCCTCGATATCGGTTGCGGCGGCGGCATCCTCAGCGAGGGCATGGCAGCGAAGGCAGCCGCGGTGACCGGTATCGACCTGGCACCGTCCGTGCTCGACATCGCCAGGCTGCACCTGCTCGAATCGGGACTCGACAATATCGACTACGTCGAAACGTCGGCGACAAACCTGGCCAACGAACACCCGGCATCGTTTGACATCGTCACGTGCCTGGAGGTACTCGAACATGTGCCGGATCCCGGCGAACTGATTCAGTCCTGTGCCCGCCTGGTCCGACCCGGCGGCGACATCTTCTTTTCTACGATCAATCGCAGCCCCAAGGCCTTCGCACTCGCGATCGTCGGTGCCGAATACATCATGCGCATGCTGCCGAAGGGCACCCACGATTACGACCGATTCATTCAGCCGGCCGAACTCGACACCTGGGCACGGCGGGCCGGGCTGGAACTCCGCGACATCTCCGGGCTGCATTACTCGCCGCTGGCCGAGACATTCCGACTCGGCGGCACTGCCGATGTGAATTATCTGGCGCATTTCCAGCGGCCCGCGACGGCCTGATCGACGTGGCGCCAAAATCGAGTCTCGCCGCCGTATTGTTCGATCTGGACGGTACACTGCTCGACACAGCGCCGGACATGGTCGCGGTACTGAACCGACTGCTGACCGAAGAATCATGCAGCCCGATTGACTACGATTTCGCTCGCGCCCACGTCTCCAACGGGGCGCTCGGGCTGATCGACATTGCCTTCGGGACGCTCGAAGAGGCTCACCGGCTGAGCCTGCGGGACCGGTATCTTGTGCTGTATGCGAACCACCTGGCGACAGACACGACACCGTTCGCCGGCATGGACGCGGTACTCGCGCACCTCGAGCAGGCGGGAATCCATTGGGGAGTCGTGACGAACAAGCCCGGATACCTGACCGAACCGCTCCTCGACGCGCTCGGACTGCGGACACGCTGCGCGTGCGTCGTCAGCGGCGACACGTTGCCCGAACGCAAGCCGAATCCGCGCCCGCTATTGCATGCCGCAGCGCTGATCGGCATCAATCCGGCCGAGGCGATCTATGTCGGTGATGCAGACCGTGACATCACCGCCGGACGCGCGGCCGGCATGACCACCGTGGCGGCAGCATATGGGTTTATCATGCCGCAAGACGATCCGGCCGCATGGCAGGCCGACTTTATGATTATGGAACCCACCGAACTACTGGATATCGTCAATCGATATGTCTGAACTGTTGAACTTCGACGTCACGCAGGTCAACCCGCAAGCGCTGGTATGGATCGCCGGCGTGTTCGGCATCGGCCTGCTGATCGGGTTCATCGCGCACTATATATGGAGTCGCCGGACCTATTTCCGCCAATTAGCCGAGATCGAGAAACTCCAGGCGGCGCTCCAGGCGCGGGCGGACATCGAACAGGAGCGTCTCGCCGCTATCAGTCATGCCGAGGAACGCATGGCGGCATCGTTTTCCGAACTGGCCTTCAAGTCGCTCGCGCAAAACAGCGACAGCTTCTTGCGTTTAGCCAAGGAACACCTTGGCAAGCACCAGGAACGGGCGCAATCGGATCTGGGCAAGCGCGAGCAGGCGATCGAAGCGCTGGTCAAACCGATTCAGGAAACGCTGGAACAGACCCGTCTTCAGATCGGCGAAATCGAAAAACATCGACACGAAACATTCGGCAATATTCGTGCACAACTCGAGACGATGGCCGCCGGGCAGGTCGCCCTGCAGTCGGAGACACGCAACCTTGTCACCGCCTTGCGCCGGCCCGAGGTTCGCGGCCAGTGGGGCGAACTGACGTTACGGCGAATTGCCGAGCTGGCCGGTATGGTCGAGCATTGTGATTTCGTGGAACAGGCTCACGTCACTGACGGCGAGCGCTCCATTCGCCCGGACATGGTCGTCAAGCTGCCCGATCGCGGACAGATCGTCATTGACGTCAAGACGCCGCTCGATGCCTACCTGCAGGCGGTGGAGGCCGACAATGATGCAGACCGCAAGGCGGCGCTGGCACGTCATGCCCGCAACGTCGCCGAACGCATCCGCGAACTCGCCAGCAAGGCCTATTGGGCGCAATTCGAATCGAGCCCGGAGTTTGTCATCCTGTTCATACCCGGCGATCAGTTCCTGACCGCGGCCCTGAGCGAGAACCCGAATCTGCTCGAGGATGCGCTGCGGGAAAAAGTTATTCTCGCTACGCCGACAAGCCTGGTCGCACTGCTCAAGGCGATTGCCTATGGCTGGCGGCAACTCGCGCTCGCAGAAAACGCCGAGCAGATCAGGCGCCTGGCGCAGGACCTGCATGGCCGCCTCGGCACATTTACCGGTCACCTGGCCAGACTCGGCAAACAGCTGCAGAGTGGCGTCAATGCGTACAACAAGGCGGTCGGCTCGCTGGAACGGCTCGTACTGCCCGGTGCACGGAAATTTATCGAACTCGGCGTACACGAAAAGAAACCTCTCGAAGAGCCGGCGCCGATCGAAACGATACCTCGCGAGATGAATTCGGCCGTGGACGAAGACGAATCCCTCGACACAGAGCTGGAACCGCCTGAAATCACATCGATTGACGTCAGCGATGCAAACGACGAGGACACGCCGTCGGCCCACTGAACATGACTGATATCGATCCCCGCACGTATTCGCCCGAGGGCACACACCTCGAAGGACGGTTCGTTCTCGTCACCGGGGCCGGAGCCGGCATCGGGCGCGCCGTGGCACGCGCGTTTGCGGCGCACGGCGCGCGAGTCGGTCTGCTCGGCCGCAAGATCGAGCCACTCGAATCGCTGTACGATGAGATCGTCACGGCCGGCGGCCCGCGGCCATCCATCGCGACCATGGATCTCGCGACCGCGAACGGCCCCGCCTACTTCGAACTGGCCGACAGCATCGAAAAGGAATTCGGGCGCCTCGACGGCATCGTGCACAATGCGGGAATACTCGGCGTGCGATCTCCGATCGCGCACTACGACGTCGGCACATGGACTGAGGTGTTGCATGTCAACCTGACAGCGGCATTCGTGATGACACAGACGCTCCTGCCGCTGCTGCAGGCATCGGCCGATGCCTCGATTATCTTCACGTCGAGCGGTGTCGGCCGACAAGGCCGCGCGTACTGGGGCGCCTACGCCGTGTCAAAATTCGGCACCGAAGGACTCTCCCAGGTACTGGCCGACGAACTGTCCGCGACGCCGATTCGGGTCAACTGCATCAACCCGGGGCGCACACGCACCGCCATGCGTCGTGCCGCGTATCCCGGGGAAGACCCGCTATCCATCGCCGCACCCGAAGACATTGTGGCGCCCTACCTGTACCTGATGGGACGGGACAGCCGCGGCGTTACCGGTCAGAGTTTCGACGCGCAGTAGGCACACGCCAGACGATCAGGCCGGAGGCGGCAATCCGAATCCGTTTTGCCCGCACCAGGTCGTTAATGGACAATCCAGGCATCGGGGCTGACGGCCGCAATGGGCCTGCCCATGCAACACGATCGCGGCGTGCAGATCGTTCATGCACAGCGGACTGCCGAGCAGCGCGGATTCGACCGTCCGGCGACAGGACTCGTAGCCTTGAGGTTCCGCGTCCGACACCAGACCCATTCGCATCAACCACGTCCGCGCATATCGATCGGCGATGAACACCCGTCGCTGAAAACCGAATCCGAGGATGGCATCCGCCGTTTCGTAGCCGATGCCATGCACGCCGAGCAGTCCCGAACGCAGTTCCGGTGTCGGCAAACGATCCAACGCATGCAGGCCACCGGCGTCATGGATCCATGTCGCGAGGCTAACGAGCCGGCGCGCCTTGACGCGCTGACAGCCGGCCGGCCGAATCAACTCCTGCAACAACGCCGGGTCGATTTCACACAGCCGCCGTGCTGCAAGAAAGCCTGTCCGGCGCAGTTCCAGAATGGCGGTCGAGACGTTCATCCAGCGCGTGTTCTGCACCAACACGGCCCCGACCAGCACCTCAAATTGCGTTTGCGCCGGCCACCAGTCGGCAACGTCATACCGACCGATCAAATCACGACACGATGCCTCCAGTCGCCGCGCATCGATGGCACGATCGGCCGACATTGAATTAGTGTCCTGTGCGACTCATTCGCGTCCTTTCAGCGCGCCGCACAAGATCTGTGACAAGGCGCGTTCCGTATTCCATTGCCAAGGGGAGGCAACGCGGTCACAGATGTTGTGCGGCGCGCCCTCCGGGAGTCCACAGAATGCCCCGCTACGGCGTTGCATCCCTTGCCAATATCCAGATATTACCCGCGGAATGCGCCTTGTATCGGACCATTCTGTGGACTCTGAAATGACGCGAATGAGTCGCACAGGACACTAGGCAGGCACTTCCAGGCCGACCGCCTCGTAAAGCGTGGCCAGTTCTGCCGGAGTCAGAAAACGGTTCTTGCCGATGTGCAGGGAACGTTCCAGGCGAATCGGGCCGAAACGTATCCGGATCAGTCGACTAACGCGAAATCCGACGGCTTCCCACAAACGTCGCACGAGTCGATTGCGGCCCTCGGAGACGACGACCGTATACCAATGATTGAGCGCCTCACCACCGGCAAATTCGATTTGATCGAACTTAGCCAAGCCGTCCTCGAGCTCGACACCGCGGCGCAATTTGCGCAGGACTGCGGCATCGGCCTCACCGATGACGCGAACCGAATACTCGCGCGGCAGCGCCGCGGACGGATGCATCATTCGATTCGCCAATTCACCGTCGTTCGTCATCAATAACAGGCCGGATGTCTGGTAGTCGAGCCGGCCGATGCCGATCCATCGGCCCTGCGCGAGACGCGGCAGATGGTCGAAAACCGTCGGACGCCCCTGCGGGTCCGAACGCGTGCAGATTTCGCCGCTCGGCTTGTGGTAGATCAGTGCCTTGGCACGGAAAGCCTGATTCTTCGGTAAACGGATCAGGCGTCCGTCAACTTCGATGCGTTCGTCTCCATCGACCTTGCAACCGATTTCGGCGACCTGCCCGTCGACCGTCACGCGCCCCGCGGAGATCACCGTTTCCAACTGGCGACGCGACCCCAAACCCTGGCCCGCGAGCCATTTTTGCAGTCGCTCAGACATTAGACATCCGCCGAAGGCGGCTAGGGTTTTTTCAGCGGTACGACGTTCGCCGAGTCGACAGCGTCATGATCGCTCGCCACCAGATCGTCGTCCTCGGCCTGCTGGCCTGAGGCTGCCGCCCGAGCCGCATCGAGAGAGGCAACGTTGTCCGCGATCGGCGCCGCGGAATCATCGGTTTCTTCTACCGAACCGTTGTCCTCATTATCGCGACCAAAGGCCTGCACGGTTACCGCGATCTCACCCTGCCTGTCCGTCCCGGGCGCGAAATCGCCCTCATCGCCATCGGGAAGATCGAGCTGAATATTCAGGCTCTCGAAGTCCTTGAGCTCAGACAACGGGGGCAAGTCGTCGAGTTTCTTGAGCCCGAAGTAATCCAGAAACTCCTTCGTCGTCCCGAACATCGCGGGTTTGCCGGGCACGTCCCGGTGGCCCACAACGCGAATCCAGCTCCGTTCCAGCAACGTGCGCGTAATATTGGTACTCACGGCAACCCCGCGGATCTCCTCGATCTCACCACGCGTGACGGGCTGACGATAGACAATGATCGCCAATGTCTCGAGCAATGCCCTGGAATATCGCGGCGGTCGTTCTTCCCAGAGCTTGTCCAGCCGATGGGTCATCGAAGACTTGATCTGGACTCGGAAGCCGCTCGCGACTTCAGCGAGTTCGATCCCTCGATCCGCATAGTCGGCATGTAAATCCATGATCGCGGCCCTGATATCCTGGCGCGTCGGTGCATCTTTATCACCGAACAATGCCTGCAACCCGTCCACCGTCATGGGCCGTCCGGCCGCCAGCAATGCGGCCTCGATGAAAAACCTGAGCTGCTTGTTATCCATAGTCCACCGTCCCTAAACAAACAAAATCAGAAGCGATCAGCCGTGACCTCACCATCGGCCAAATCCGCGTCAACATCATCCGCTGCCAAATCAGCATCCGATCCAGCATCGGTCTCTGCTTCGGCCGCCGTCTCCGCGGCCGAAGCGGCTGCGGCCCGCACATGTATCGGGGAAAATGGTTCCGCCTGAACAAGCTCGATAACGCGTTCACGCAACAATTCGAGCAGCGCGATAAAGGTCACCACGACGCCCATCCGACCCTCCTTGGGATCGAACAACGACTTGAAATCCGTGAAAGACTGACTGCCCAGAACAGACAACACCTCTGACATCCTCTGGCGTACGGAAAGCGGCTCCCTTTGAATATGATGGTGTGCAAACATCTCGGCGCGCGACAATACATCCTTGAACGCAATGAGAAGCTCCTGCATCTTCAGGTCCGGCGGCTTGACGGTTTTCTTTCTATCGGTAACCTCGGCGCTTGCCTGGACATATTCGCGCTCCATGCGCGGCAGTTCGTTCAGGTCTTCGGCTGCTCTCTTGAATCGCTCGTATTCCTGCAGGCGACGCACAAGCTCCGCACGCGGATCATCCTCATCGTCCTCGTGCTCGTCACTTCTCGGCAGCAACATCCGTGACTTGATCTCGGCAAGCATCGCCGCCATCAACAGGTATTCACCCGCCAGTTCAAGCTGCATGTCCTGCATCATGTCGATGTAATCGACATATTGCTGTGTGATTTCGGCGATCGGGATATCGAGAATATCCAGGTTCTGGCGCCGGATAAGGTACAACAGCAGGTCTAGCGGCCCTTCGAATGCCTCGAGGAAGACCTTCAATGCGTACGGCGGTATATACAGATCTTGTGGCAGCTGGGTGACCGGTTCGCCATCGACCACCGCAAATGGCATTTCGGCCTGGGATGGATTACCACCCGCGGATTCAGCCGACAGAACCGGGGCCTTCGGCGCCGGACTGACCACATTCAGATGCGACGCCAACCTCTGATTCTGATCGGTTTCGGTCAAGTGGGTACCCCAAGAAACGCCGTCAGGCGCAACGCGAAACGAATAACAGGACTCAACAACCCAAAAACAAGCAACCCAACGACTATTATAAGGCCGTACCGCTCGAGCGCATCTAGTTGCCGCCCGAACGACTCGGGCACGAGTCCGCGCAACACGCGTCCGCCGTCCAGCGGCGGAATCGGAAGTAGATTAAATATCATCAATAAAACATTGAAAAATACGCCTATTCTTGCCATTTGAAGAAAGAACTGGGCAACATCACCGAGTGCCGCAGACGTCGTAGCGGCCAGCTTATAGATTAGCGCCCAGCCAAGCGCCATCAGCAGATTTGCGCCCGGACCCGCAATGGCGACCGGCACCATGTCCCGTTTTGGATTCCTCAGATTACCGGCATTCACCGGCACGGGCTTGGCCCAACCAAAAATGAACCCACCAAGGACCATCATCGCGATCGGCACGATGACGGTCCCGACCGGGTCAATATGCTTTACGGGGTTCAGAGTCAGGCGGCCGAGCAATTCGGCCGTTCGGTCGCCGAATAACCGCGCCACCCAGCCGTGTGCTACCTCATGGACGGTAATGGCAAACAGCATCGGGATTGCAGCCACGGCAATAAACTGGATCACTTCTGCAAGACGCGCACCAAACATCGGCTCATTATAGGCAGCGAACGCTCGTTGCGGTAACTATCCGAAATCTGTCGAATCACCTTTCCCCGCCCGAAGCACGACGGGCAGTGGTCCGGTCAGGTCGACTACGGTAGTCGGTTCGATTCCGCAACTTCCGCTGGTGATGATGACATCCACCTCCTTATCGAGCCGAGCAGAGATTTCATCCGGATCATTTAATGGCAGTTCCGAACCGGGCAGCAATAATGTCGAACTCATAATCGGCTCGCCCAGTTCCTCGAGAATGGCCCGAGTCACCGGATGATCCGGGACCCGGATACCAATCGTCTTGTGTTTCGGATTCTGCACCTTTCGCGGCACATCACGAGTCGCCGGGAGAATGAACGTATAGGGGCCAGGCGTATTTGCTTTCAATAATCGGTAAATCGAATTCTCGACCCGCGCGTAGGACGAGATCTCGGACAGATCGCGGCAAACCAACGTAAAGTTGTGGTCTTTGTCAGTTTTGCGAATTCGAGCAATATCCCGAGCGGCACGCATATTACCGAGTGTGCAACCGAACGCATAGCACGAATCGGTCGGATAGACTGCCAAGGCCCCCTCACGCAATCGATATACCGCCTGCTTGACCAGCCGGGCCTGAGGATTCTGCGGATGCAAATCAAAATACTGCGCCATCGGCAGATTGTAGCGACTCGCGCGACGCCCGTCCTGCATGGCGGCAGATGCCGGTTGAGAAGAAAAAACAAACTTCGCCAGTCCCCAAAATTGACTATCATTCTGCAGGTATCACCCACTGTCGAACAAAGATGCAAGGCTGGACACACGATGTTGTTTGCGATCATCAGCGAAGACGTAGCCAATAGCGCATCGCTTCGCGCCGGCGCCCGAAAGAGTCATCTCGCACGACTCAATCTACTGCGTGACCAGGGGCGACTGATCGTTGCCGGACCCTGCCCCGCCATCGAAGCCGATGACCCGGGGCCTGCAGGATTTACCGGCAGCATCGTCATCGCGGAGTTTGACGCCCTCGATGAAGCCCGAGACTGGGCCAACACAGACCCTTATGCCGATGCCGGGGTCTACCAGAACGTGACCGTTAAACCCTTTAAACTGGTCCTGCCATGAACAAAAAGCGCATTGAAGAAATCCGCAGCCGGCTGGAATCGGCACTGCATCCGTCGAAATTGACGATTACCGATGAAAGTCACGAACACATCGGACATGTCGGAGCGAAATCAGGAAAGGGACACTTTTTGATCAAGATCGTCTCCGACCGCTTTATCAACCTGAATCCGGTACAGCGTCATCGCCTGATCTATAACGCTATCGGCGACCTGATGGAAACGGACATCCACGCCCTGCGCATCGACGCATCACCGCCAACAGGTCAATAGGCGGATCACTCCGTTCGCACCCGATAATCCGACCGAATTCGGGCAATTTAACCCGCCCCATTTAACTCAATCCGGAATCATCTACAGCGCGATTCGGGATCTTCTTGCGCAAAAAACTGCCAGACTATGGAAAATGGCGTCGTTCACAAAGAGATTTCGGAATATACGGACCAGATATAACCTATTGAATTCTCAAATATTTAAAAACTCACGCAGGATCAGCTCTTAACCCACCGATTTTCTTATGTAAATCGCTTGACCCCATTTACCTTTGGGAATATCGTCCCTATCTATGCTAATTATGTACAACCATGGAATCAGATTTGAAGCAGGGGCTGCTCGCCGCGTATCGGCGCCTCATGCGGCCCCTTGTAAGAATCCTAATTAGAAACGGGGTCGCCTACGGCGAGTTTGCCGAGATAGCAAAAGAGGTATACATCGACGTCGCTGCAAGCGACTTCAAAGTACCCCACAGAAAAATGTCCCAGGCCCGCATCGCTATATTGACGGGGCTAACAAGAAAAGAAGTCGCTCGATTATTCGGCGAAAAAAACACGAAGGAGGAATCCCCAAGTGAGGTGCATCGCGTAACGCGCGTACTTACAGGGTGGCACACCGACTCATTATTCACGGGACCGTATGGGCTACCCCTTGAGTTGCGATTCGAAGGAAATCCAGGTCTGGATTTTATGTCACTCGTTCAAAAGTTTAGCGGTGACATGGCACCGCGAGCCATGCTCGATGAGTTGCTTCGAATTGGCGCAGTTCAGGAGACAGAACGTGGTTGGTACAAAGCGCTTACACGAACTTATCTTTCGAAGGTCGATGCACCTGAAGGCTTTGAACTGCTAGGGACAGGAGTAGCAAATTTTGTTTCAACAATTGACAACAATATTCTTGAACAAGATTTAGAAAAAAGAAATTTCGAACGGCACGTATTCGCCGATAACGGAATACTAGAGAAAGATCTGCCGAGATTGCGTACGTTTATCAAAGCCCGCGCGCAGCTGCTTCTAGAAGAAGTGGATAACTGGTTTTCCCAACTCGATAAGCCAGATCCGAATGAGAAAAAGATTGTCCATACCGGATTAGGCATCTATCACTACCTAGATGAAGAAAAAAGTACCTTAAAAGATTAACCAAAAATACTAGCTTTTTTTGCAATGGGCTTCATTCAGCCCAAAAAAACTTCTGGAGAATATCGATGCTGCGAAATCGCTCGCTCGCGTTGCCGACGACTAAATTATTGTTTGCTATCTCAGCATCCATGCTACTGGCCACGAACTCTCTCGCACTGAATCCCAATTTAGAGGGCCAGGATCTGTTCGGCAGTTCAAGATATCAAGATCCAGGCCTTATGCTCCTCGGGATCACGTCGGATGGCGAGTTAATTCTGTCATCCTCGGAGATTCTCTCTGGATCAGAACTTAACGGTATCGCCGGAACCGGGCTGCGCGGCATTGCGGGCACCGGCCTTAACGGTATCGCTGGAACCGGGCTGCGTGGCATTGCGGGCACCGGCCTTAACGGAATCGCTGGAACCGGGATGCGTGGCATTGCGGGTACCGGACTTAACGGCATCGCCGGCACCGGGTTGCGTGGCATTGCGGGCACCGGCCTTAACGGCATTGCTGGAACCGGGCTGCGAGGTATTGCAGGTACCGGACTTAACGGTAGCGCGGGCACCGGGCTGCGCGGCATTGCAGGTACCAGTCTAAAAGGTATCGCCGGTACCGGCCTCAAAGGCATAACGGGAAACGAGTTCGCCTCAGTCTCCCAATTGGAAACAGCTCGAGCCTTCCTTATTGATCCGGTACCGATGGCAGCAATCGGGCAAATAGCCTCAATTGGTCAGAACGATCCGACCAAGACCATATTGGTAAATGGCCAAATAGTCAGTTTAGATACCATTACAACGGTCATCACCATTCGCGACCGAACCCTATCGCTGACTGCTGGCGCAAGGGCCATCTCTCTCTTGAATGTCGGTGATTACGTTGCCATTGCAGGTGACGTCGTCGACGCAGGACACCAACTGGCAACCTTTATTATTCAATTACCGTTTTTGTACTCGCTTGGCACATCGCCAATATATGCCAGGGTGCAGCTTGATTCAGAGCCGAGCGATACAGGCATTGTCCACTCTGGCACCACCCAGATCGATCAATCCAATGCACTATCTAACGAGCTTCTGGATTCTATTTCTAGCGGACAGATCGTTGAATACTTAGGTTTCTCAACGGAATCAACTTCAAATAAGATTTTTGCAAATTTTGGCGCCCCTATTCGCGATATTGCTGGCCTTAACGATTCCGGACTCAACGGCATTGCCGGTACTGGACTTAACGGCATCGCCGGCACCGGGTTGCGTGGCATTGCGGGCACTGGCCTTAACGGTATCGCCGGCA
>JAJFJS010000080.1 GCA_021773815.1 Gammaproteobacteria bacterium | reverse complement strand
TCACCAGCCAGCGCTTTGACGCGATCCAGATACGCCGGCACCTCGGCCGGCAGTTCCGTCGCCCCGCCGGTGATGCCCGTGATCGTCACGGCATAGATGAACCCCCGGGCGGAATCGCAGAGCCGTGCCATGCGGTCGTCGGGCGTGGCCGGCGTCACCAGCGGGATCAGCGCGAGACCCTGTGTATCGAGCGCCTGGCGGAAGTCCTGACCCTCATCAAGCGGCAGGTCGGGCACGATGAAACCACACACGCCCGCCGCGACGCTGTCGGCGGCCAGCGCCTCGTACCCGTAGGCCAGCAGTGGATTCAGATAACTCATCAGCACGACCGGCGCACCGATCGGCGCGGCCGCCGTGAGTTCGGCAAGGATCCAGCGCAACGACACGCCGTGTTCCAGTGCAATCCGGCTCGAACGCTGGATCGTGACGCCGTCGGCCATCGGGTCGGAGAACGGCACGCCAACCTCGATGACATCGGCACAGGTTGCAATGCGCTTGACCGTAGCGACGAACGCATCCTTGTCCGGATACCCGGCCGTCAGGTACGGCACGAGTCCGACCCGGCCTGCCGCAACCGCGCCGCGCAACGCGGCGGAAATTCTTTCATCGGGTTTCATCGGATATCCTGCGGGCGCCGCGCGCCGAAAGTGACTGCGCAATATCCCGGTGCCGGTGCTGCGCCGACAATCATTGCCGCAATACCTTGCTCAGCGTGGGCATGTCTTTGTCACCCCGGCCGGACAGACCGATCAGGATGCGCTTGCCGGGATTGTCTTTGGCCCAGGTGCGCGCACCGGCCAGCGCATGCGCAGACTCGAGTGCCGGCAGAATGCCCTCGGCCGCACAGCATTCCTGCAGTGCGGTCAGAGCCTCCTGGTCCGTTGCCGATGTGTACGTGACGCGCCCGATGGCCTTGAGCAGCGAATGCTCCGGGCCGACACCAGGATAGTCGAGGCCCGCGGAAACCGAGTGCGTCTCCTGTATCTGCCCGTCGATGTCCTGCAACAGCAGCGAGTAACAGCCGTGCAACACACCGGGGGTACCGGTCGCCAGCGTCGCAGAGTTATCGCCGAGGCCCGTACCGCGGCCGCCGGCCTCGACGCCGATCAGCTGCACCTTCTCATCGCCGAGAAACGGGTGAAACAAACCGATCGCATTCGAGCCGCCACCGATGCATGCAATGGCGGCGTCGGGCACCCCGCCGGTCATCGCAGCCATCTGCTTGCGCGCTTCCCGACCGATAACCGTCTGCAGTTCGCGCACGAGATACGGATACGGATGCGGGCCGACCGCGGAACCGAGCAGGTAGTAACTGCCCTGTGGGTCGGCGACCCAGGCACGAAACGCCTCGTCGATCGCGGCGCGCAACGTCCGGTCTCCGGACTCGACGGGCACCACCTCGGCGCCGAGCTGGAGCATTCGGTCGACATTCGGCGCCTGGCGCTCGATGTCCACGGCACCCATATATACGACGCACGGAATGCCGACACGTGCACACGCGGCCGCCGTCGCCACGCCATGCTGCCCGGCACCGGTCTCGGCGATGACGCGCTGCGCGCCGAGCCTTTTGGCCAGCAGCGCCTGGCCGAGGGCATTATTGATCTTGTGCGCGCCCGTATGCGCCATGTCTTCGCGCTTGAGATACACGTCGGCGCCCCACCGCGCCGACAGCCCGCGCGCATGCGTCAGCGGCGTCGGCCGCCCGGCCCAGGTCTCGAGTTCACGGCCGAGTTCGGCGCTAAACTCGGGATCGGGCAGGTACTTGAAGACGCCGGCCTCAAGTCTTTCGAGCGCCGGGATCAGGGTCTCGGGCGCATAGCGCCCGCCGAAGGGCCCGAATCGCCCATGTTCGTCCGGTAATTTCCCGCCGAGCAATCGCGTCAGCAATGCCTTGCGCTCGTTGTCTGCCAACTCAATCTGCATGCATCACTCCGTCATCCGTGCCGCCTCGATGAAGGCAGCTATCTTAGCCGTGTCCTTCCGGCCGCGCCGGGATTCGACGCCGCTGCTGACGTCAACGCCCCATGGCGACACCTGACGGATCGCGGCGGCCACGTTGCCGGGCACGAGGCCTCCGGCCAGCATCAGGCGCGTCGTGCGGGCCAGTTCGGCGGCCCGGTGCCAGTCCGCCATGTGACCGGCGCCGCTTGTCGGCGCCTCGAACAACGCTTGTGGCGCGCTTGCCACCGCGCGCACGTCGAGCACCGGGTTATCGCGAAACACCGGCAACGGCATCACGTCCGGGCAGACGCCGAGCCGCAGGAAATCGGCCGCATCCGTCTGCAACCAGTCGGGCCGGAACCCGTCGATGACCTCGTCCCATTCCGCCTGCGTCGGGTGGTGCATGACGGCGACGCGAACCACGCCCCGCGGCAGACCCCGGGCAATGCGCCGCGCCTGCTCGATCGACACCCGCCGCGGCGACTCGGCAAACACGAATCCGATCGCATCGGCGCCGGCCTCGGCCACCGCACCGGCAACCATGGCCGAACGCACGCCGCAGATCTTGACGATCACGGCGGCCACTGCTCAGTGCCGCCGGGCCGCACGGCCCGCACGACCCGCACGACCCGCCGCCAGCATCGCACCGGCGGCCTGCGCCGGATCTGCGGCACGCATCAGCGCCGTGCCGACCAGGGCGAGTCGGTACCCGACGCCGGCGACGAGCGTGGCCTTGTCCGGCGAATCGACACCGCTCTCGGCGACCCCCGGGATCGGATCGGGAAGTTGTTCCGACAACTTGCGCAAGCGCAGAAACTCGACCTCAAGCGTACGCAGGTTACGGCAGTTGATGCCGAGCAACATCCGGCAGACGCCCGCCGTATCGATCGCCGGCATCACGCCGGCCATAACCGGGATGCACGCCATCAGGTCCGCCTCGTCAAACGCCTCGACGAGCGCGAACATGCCCAGGTCGAATGTCGTTTGCAGCATGTCGCGCAGCAACCCCGGCTCCAGCATCGCGGCAATCAGCAGCACGCCGCCCGCACCAGCGGCGCGCGCCTCTACGACCTGGTACGGATCGACGAGAAAATCCTTGCGCATGACGGGGCGGTCAGCAACGGCCGCCGCGACAGCGTCCAGATCCGCCAGCGAGCCTGCGAACCGTGACGGCTCGGTCAGCACCGAGATCGCCGCCGCGCCGCCGGCAACATACTTTTTGGCCTGCGCCACGGATGACAGCGTCGCATCGGCCAGCGCTCCGGCCGACGGCGAACTGCGCTTGACCTCGGCAATCAGATCAAAGCCTTCTGCCGACAGGCGCAGCGGCGGCGCAGCCTTGCGGGCCGCCGCCGCCCGTTCGAGTTCGGCCAACGGGGTTCGCGTGCGGGCCGCCGCGAGCCGTTCGGCGCTCGCGGTCGCCATGTTCGCGAGGAAGTCTTCGGGCTGCGCGGGCGTGCCGTTCATAAGCCCCGTCCGATGGCCCGCAACTCGGCCAGCAAAGTCCCGGCGGCGCCCGAATCCAGCGCTGCATTCGCCTGCGCGATGCCGTCGGCCGGCCCCGTTGCCCGGCCCGTCACCTCGAGCGCCAATGCGGCACCGAGCACCAGCGCGTCGCGATGCGGGCCGCGGTCCTTGCCGTTCAGTACGGCTTCCAGCGCGGCGGCGTTAAAGGCCGCATCACCGCCCGCCAGATCCTCCGCCCGACAACGCGCCAGGCCACCATCCAGCGGATCGCGGCGCTCCTCGATGACCTCGCCGGGACGCACATCGAACAACGTGAACCGGCCCACCGGCGTCGCCTCATCCCAGCCCGGTTCGCCGTGGATCACGAATGCACGTTCGATCGGCATGCCGACCAGCGCATCGGCAATCAGGCGCGCCGTCGGCAGATCAAACGCGCCGATCACGTAATACAGCGGTCGTGCGGGGTTGGTCAGCGGTCCGAGGATATTAAATACCGTGCGCACGCCCAACGCCGCACGCACGGGCGCGATGGCTTTCATGGCCGGATGAAAGAACGGCGCGAACAGGAATGCGAAGCCGCAGCGTTTGGCGCAGGCGACCGCTGCACCGGCATCGCGCGGAATCGGGATGCCGAGCGCCTCGAGTACATCAGCGCTGCCCGACCGGGACGACACCGACCGGTTGCCGTGCTTGATAACCGTCAGCCCGCAGGCCGCCGCCAGCAGCGCCGTGCCGGTGGAGATATTGACGCTGCCCGAGCCATCGCCGCCGGTGCCGACGATATCGATGACCGTCTTGCCGGCCGGCAGCGTCACTTCCGTGGCCAGGTCACGCATCGCCGTCGCAAAGCCACGCAACTCGTCGGCCGTTTCGCCCTTGACCCGCAGCGCGATCAGCAGCGCCGCGCTCATCGCCGGCGGCAACGCTTCATCGGCCAGCAACCGCATCAGATCGGCGCCCTGCGACTCGGTCAGGTCCTCGCCTGCGAGCAGGCGGTTCAGCGTTTTTTTGGCATCGATACTCATCGGTCCATTCTCAATGTGTCCGGCGCTGATGCCGGATTATCTGCTGCCGAGCGCCAGAAAATTCTTCATCAGGTGATCGCCCTCGGGCGTCAGCACGCTCTCGGGGTGGAACTGCACGCCTTCGAGCGGCAGTTCGCGGTGCCGGACGCCCATGATCTCGCCCCGGCTTGTCCGGGCCGATACCTCGAGCGTGTCGGGAATACTGTCGACCGCGGCCGCCAGCGAATGATAACGCCCGGCCTCGAACGGCTGGCTGATGCCCTCGAAAATCGTCCGGCCGTCATGTTCGACCATCGAGGTCTTGCCGTGCATCAGTCGATCCGCCGGCACGATCCGGCCACCGAAATGCTGCACGAGGCTCTGGTGGCCGAGACAGACGCCGAAGACGGGAATCCGGCGTTCGAACGCCGCGATCATGTCGAGCGAAACGCCGGCATCCTCCGGGCGGCCGGGACCCGGCGAGATGCACAGGTGCGTCGGCGCCAGGTCCAGCGCCTGCTCGACCGTGATCTGATCGTTGCGATACACGTCCACCCGCGCGCCGAGCACGAGGAATGCCTGCACGAGGTTATAGGTGAAGGAATCGTAGTTATCGACCAATAACAGATGCGGCGTCACAGTCCTTCCTCCGCGATGGCGAGTGCGCGGCGCAGGATCGCACTCTTGGCCAGCACTTCTTCATATTCCGTCTGCGGCACGCTGTCGGCGACAATCCCGGCACCGGCCTGATAGCTGTATTGCGTATTGCTGAATACCAACGTGCGGATCGCAATCGCGTGGTCCATGTCGCCACCCTGACCGAAATAGCCGACCGTGCCCGCATAGACGCCACGCCGCACCGGTTCCATCTCATCAATCAGTTGCATCGCCCGGACCTTTGGTGCGCCGACGAGCGTACCGGCCGGAAACGCGGCGGCAAACAAATCGAAGGCATCCTTGCCGGCGGCCAGCCGGCCCTGCACGCCGCTGACGATGTGCATGACATGGCTATATCGCTCGATCGACCGGTAGGGATCCACATAGACGGATCCGGCCGCCGCCACCCGGCCGAGGTCGTTGCGGGCCAGGTCGACCAGCATGACATGCTCGGCGTTTTCCTTCTGGTCGGCGAGCAGTGATTGCTCGTGGGCAATGTCCTCGGCCCGGTCGCGGCCGCGCGGCCTTGTCCCTGCAATCGGGCGCAGCGCCGCGGCGCCGCCGTGGCACTTTACCAACGCCTCGGGGGACGAACCGACGACCTGCAGATCGCCGAGATCGAAGAAGAACATGTAAGGCGACGGATTGAGCAACCGCATTGCCCGGTAAGTTTCGAACGACGACAGATCATGCGTGCCGGAAAACCGCACCGACAGGACGATCTGATAAATCTCACCTTGCGTGATGTAGTCCTTGCTGCGCGCGACAGCGGCCTCGAACTCATCCTGCGACCAGCTCGGCACCGGCTCGGAATAACCGCCGTTGCGCGCCGGCGCCGGCAACGGGCCACGCAGCAGCCGAATGACCTCGGCGCGCAACGCGGCGCGCTCTGACTCCGAACCCGAATGCAGCAGCGCGATGCGGCGCGTCAGGTGATCGAAGATCAGCATCGACTCGGTTGCAAGGTAGGCCGCCTCCGGCGCGGTCGGCACCGCGTCGCCGCCCGGCGGATGATCGAGCCGCTCAAAAAACCGCACCAGGTCGTAGCCGGAAATGCCGACCAGGCCGCCGGAAAACGGCAGCTCCGGCACATCCGGCAACAGCCGCGGCGTATCGGCCAGCATCGCGCGCAGCGCGTCGAGCAGTTCCGGGGCCGAGGCGGGACGCTCGTGCCGCTCGCCGTCGATGGTCATACCGGACCCGTCGAGGCGGAAATCGCGCGAGGCGCCGAAACCGAGAAACGAATAACGGGCCAGGTGCGCGCCGCCCTCGACGCTCTCGAGCAGGTAACGCGGCTGCAACGCGCCCAGTTTCATGTACGTCGATACCGGCGTATCAAGATCAGCGCTGATGTCAAAAGGTGCTTCCATCTATCGGCTTACTCTATTGGCTCACTCAATCGAATCACTCAGCCCAGATTATCGTCGGCGCCTGTCGGCGTCGGTCGCACCAACAAAAAAACCCATCACCGCACAGCGGAGATGGGTTTTTTGGCTGGTATATAGTGTGACGCGCTAGCCCGCAACCCTCTCCGTAGAGAAGGCTCGCCACCAATCTGCGATGCGAGCGATGTCAGACATGGGCGCAGTATCCCCGCACCGTCCGCGATCGTCAAGTACAGGGGCAAGGGTCCGGCCCTTATTCACTCGATGCCGGTCACCAGATTATGGAATCAGGGCGGGGGCCCTGAATGCATTTACAGATCGTAGAGCAGTGGCAGAATGATCGTGAAGGCGAGCCACATGATGAGCGTCAGCGGCACGCCGATACGCAGGAAGTCGGTGAATTTATAGTTGCCCGCGCTCATGATCAGCAAGTTGGTGTGATAACCGATCGGCGTCGCGAAACTCATGTTCGCACCGAAAATCACCGCGAGTATGAACGGCTCCGTCGGTACATTCAGCTGTTGTGCGATGCTGATCGCGACGGGCGTGCCGATCACGGCCGCGGCATTGTTCGAAACCACGTTCGTCAGGATCGTCATCAGCAGGATCAGCCCGCTGAGAATAAGCGGTACCGGCAACGGCTGCGTGACGAAGACGAACAGTTCGGCGATGAACTGGGCGCCGCCGGTCTCCATCAATGCAAAACCGAGCGACAGGCTGGCCACAATGATCATGATCACCGGAATGTTCAGCGCATCCCCGGCATCGCGCCATTGCAGACATCCGGTCAGCAACATCAGCGCGACACCGCACAGGGCCGCGACCGAGATCGGCAGTACGCCGGCCGCCGCAAATCCGACGACGCCGAGAATGATGCCCAGTGCGACCGGCGCACGCTTCGTATGCGGCAGATCGGTGGTCGCATCGAGCACGAGCATCGAACCGCTTTCGCGCAACGACTGAATCGAATCCCGCGCACCCTGCACCAGCAGGACATCGCCGGCGCGCAGACGAATCGACCCGAGGTCACCGCTGACGTCCTGTGATGAGCGCGCGCGGTGAATCGCCAACGGAAACAGTCCGTACCGATTGCTGAAATGCGCGGCATTCAGAGTACGGTGGTGCAACGGCGAACCGCGCGTGATCACGACTTCGGCCAGTTGCTGGCCCTCGGTCTCGAGCGGGACCTCATCGCTGACCGGGTGCTCGCCATCCGAGACATTGAAAAGCGTCGCGCCGAGAATTTGTTCGAACTCCTTGAGGCGTTCGGCCGAGTCTTTGACATACAGGCGATCGCCCGACTGCAGCACGACCGAAGGCAGCTTGGCGACGAACAGGCTTTCGGTCCGCTGGATCCGGTCGATACGCATCCGGTTTTCTGTTTTTGCCCGCACTTCCGACAGCGTCTTGCCCGGTGCAAAACCATCTTCATTGATGTACAACACCGCACTGAACAATCGCGGCGACGTATCGGCCATCAATGCCTTGCGCGCCGGCAACAGCCGCGGCGCGATGACCAGCAGAAACAACAAACCGAAGCCACCGGCGATCACCACCGGCAGCGTAAAATCGAACATGCCGAACCGACGCTGACCGAGATCGGCCGCAATACCGACAACCAGCAGGTTCGTGGACGTACCGATCGTCGTCGCCATGCCGCCGATCAGCGTCGCAAGCCCCATCGGCATCAGTATTTTTGAAGGCGGCCGCCCGGCGCGGATACAAACCGCCACGAGTACCGGCAACAGCATCACGACGATCGGCGTGTTGTTCAGAAATGCGCTGCAAATGGCGCCGACCAGCAGGGTCACGAACAGTGCGAGCGTCGGCCGCTCGAGCCAGTGGCTGGTCATCAGTGACGCGAGCGGTTGCAGCGCGCCGGTCGTCTCGAGGCCGCGGCCGACGATCAACAGGGCGCAAATCGTCACCAGCGCCTCGTGGCCAAAATTCATGAAAAAATCCTGCGGCTGGATGTTTTTGTACGGGAAAATAAAAAACATCAATACCAACAGGACGAGAACGCCCAGTCCCGTCGTCTCCAACGGGATGCGATCTTTGGTAAACAGAAACATCGCCAGGCCGGTCAGAAGAATCACGACGACGGCATGCGGTTCAGGAAGTTGCGGCAAAAATCACCCTTGAAATATAACGAACAACCCGATGCTGATCAGCAGCGTTAGCAGCTTGTTGAAAACCCCTCAGGTGGCACAATCCTGCGTTAAGAATGGCTCACCCTTGCCTGTTCAGGGAGGGCTCATGTACCGGCGTGCACACTGCGCTGCGCTCCCCATTCTTGCGTTGTCTTGCGCTCACTCGAGTCTTTTTCAACGAGCCGCTAGGATACCCGTTATCCGGCGCGGAATCCCCTGAAAAACAGTCCGCGAACCGACTGCCATAAAGTGCTACCATCTGAGCCTGACCCGACTTAAGATCGCGAAATAGCATTAACGATCAAGCGATTATCTCGCCTCACCAGCCGCTCCAACGCCGCCCAAACAAAGTCACGCCCCGTTTATGTCTGCCAGGAATTCGACCGAAGCGACGGGACTCCATCCCACCTCGCGGCCCGCCGAGAAACGGCAGGATATCGAGTTTGAAGAAAAGGACGCCGCGCTTCGTAACGACGTCCATGACCTGGCGGCGATGATCGGTGATGTACTCAAGGAACAGGGTGGAGATTCGCTGTTCGACGTTGTCGAAGCTGCGCGCCGGACCGCCATAGATCGACGCGAAGGCGACGCGAAAGCCGGCGCCCATCTGGATGCGCTCGTCCACTCCCTGTCTCCGCTCAGCGCACGCAACTTCGTGCGCGCTTTCTCGACCTTTTTCCAGGTCGTCAACACGGCCGAACAGGTGCATCGTATCCGGCGACGGCGCGATTACCTCAAGGATGACTCGATTCGCCAACCGGGCGGCATCGACGAAACAATTTTTCGACTGCGCGACGCCGGACTGAATCTGAACCAGATCTTTGCACTGATCACGTCGTTGCATATCGAACCGGTATTCACGGCCAGCCGAATCGAGGCCACACGGCGTACGATTCTGCGCAAACAACAGAACATCGTCAGGCGCCTCGTCGATATCCAGAATCCCGTACTGACGCCGCAGGAAGTCAACGCCTGCCTTGCGAGTATTCGCTCCGATATCACAACGATCTGGCAGACGGAGGAACACCCGCACGAAGAGCGAACGGTATTCGATGAGCTCGAGCACGTCCTGTTCTTTTTGACGGACGTCATCTATCGCGCGATGCCGGCATTTTATGAACGGGTCACCGAGTCCCTGGAACTCGCCTACGGCTCGGAAGCGGCCGAGTTGAAGCTGCCGATCATTATTCGCTTCGCATCATGGATCGGCGGCGATTTCGAGAGCCGGCCGGAAAATACCGGGCGCACGATACGCGAGACGCTGGCGAGACAGCGCTCACTGGTTCTCGATCTGTATTTCCGGGAAGTACGCTCACTCGCACAAAAACTGAGCCAGAGCGCGAGCCGCATTCCGGTATCGGAGGAACTGGTCGCGCGCACCCGCCTGTATGCGCACCAGTTTCCGGGGGCCGCCGGGCAGGTGCCGCTGCGCCATCGCGATATGCCCTACCGCGCATTTCTCAAACTCGTCGGACAGCGTTTGCAGGCAACCTACGACGACGATGTCTATCCGTACGAATCCGCCGATGAATTCCTCAAGGACATGCTGCTGATTCACGACAGCCTCGCCGCCAATCGCGGCAAACACGGGGGGCTGTTTGGCACGCGTCGATTGATCAAGCGGGTCGAGACATTCGGCTTTCACCTTTTAACGCTGGATATTCGGCAGAACGCCCTCGTCAACCGCCGTGTTATCGGGCATTTTCTGAATGAGAGCGGCTGGCTCGATAAAACGCCGGAGGAGCGCACGCTGCGCCTGCAGGAGGCGCTCGAGCGCAACGAGTCGCCGTCCGTCGACGCCGACAACCAGGCCCGGCGCACATTGGGCATTTTCGGCGCCATCGCTTTCTGTCGTCGTCGCTACGGCCAGCTCTCGATCGGACCGTACATCATCAGCATGGCGCACGGAGTCGACGACGTGCTCTCCGTGTTGCTGCTCGCCCGTTGGGCGGATCTGGGCAAAAAAGACGGCTCGGTACCGCTCGATATCGCACCGTATTTCGAGACCATCGAAGACCTGAATAACTGCTCCGAGACGATGAGCCTGCTGCTGAAGGACGAGATGTACCGCCGCCATGTCAAGCGACGGAACGATCACCAGATCATCATGGTCAGCTACTCCGACTCGAACCGGGACGTCGGCCTGGCTTCCGCTCGCTGGGCGCTGCAGCAGGCGCAAACGGATCTCGTCATGACGATGGACCAGGCCGGGGTGGGGTTCACGCTGTTCCATGGCCGCGGCGGCACGATCAGCCGGGGCGGCGGCAAGACGCATGCGGCGGTGCTCAGTTCGCCACCGGGTACCGTGCGCGGCCGGCTTCGATCAACGGAACAGGGCGAGCTCGTCAACGCCAAATATGGCGTCCGCGGAATCGCGTTGCGCACCCTCGAACAGATCACGAGTTCCGTGGCCATCGCGACGGCCCTGCCGCGCAAGGATATGAGCAAGGAGCACGGCGAGTGGCACGGCATCATGGACACGATCGCGCGGGCGAGCGCAGCACGTTATCGGGAACTGATTTACGACCCACCAGAGTTCTATGACTATTTTCGGCAGGCGACGCCGGTCGACGCCATCGAACAGATGGACCAGATCGCCAGCGAACCCGTGCCGCATCCCGGCCATGGCGTCGAGGATCTGCGCGGCATTCCGTGGGATTATGCGTGGATCCAGAGCCGGCATTTCCTGCCGGGATGGTTCGGCATCGGCACGGGACTGACGACCGCCATTTCGAAATATGGCCTGGAAGCTTTGCAGGAGATGGTCGACTCCTGGCAGTTCTTCCGCGCCCTGATGTACGACATCGAGACGGTACTCGCGAAGACCGATCTGAATATTGCCGCACGCTATTCGGAACTGGCCGGGGATCTGCATGAGACGTTTTTCCCGATCATGCGCACCGAATTCAATCTCAGTGTGGAGCAAACCCTGGCGATTCAGCGCCAGCAGGTCCTGCTGGAGAAGCAGAAGACCTTCCGTCGGTCGATTCGTCTGCGTAACCCGTACGTGGACCCGATGAGCCTGTTGCAGGTCGATCTGTTGCGCCGCTGGCGCGCCAGCAACCGGGAAGACGAAGCGCTGCTGGAGGCCCTGATCGCCAGCATCAACGGCATCGCCCGGGGTCTGCAGGACTCCGGTTGATGCGGGCCGTTTTCCTCGATACCGACACACTCGGTCCCGGTGATCTTGATTTATCATCGTTGACGGCGCTGCTCCCCGAGCTGGAATGCTTTCCCGCGACGCGCGCGGATCAGGTCGCCGATCGCATCGCCGACGCCGAAGTCATCCTCGTCAACAAGATCGGGCTGACCGGCGAACACCTCGCGGCAGCAAGCAAACTGAAACTCATCTGCCTGGCCGCAACCGGCACGGACAATGTCGATCTCGCGGCGGCGGCGGCGGCGGACATCGTCGTCAGCAATATACGTAACTACTGCACGCCATCGGTCGTCCAGCATGTGTTTGCGTTGATCCTCACGCTGACGCAGCGACTCGACGGCGTCCGGCGCGCCGTCCGTGACGGTGCCTGGGCGGCCAGCGAACACTTCTGCCTGCTCGATTACCCGATCCGGGAACTCCACGGCAAGACCATCGGCATCATCGGATTCGGCGCACTCGGCGCCGCCGTCGGCACGGCCGCCGAAGGTTTCGGCATGCGCGTGCTCGCGGCGCAGCGCCCCTATGACGCGGACGATGACACCGTCACTGAGGCGGTCGGCCCGCCGCCACGGGCGGGTCTCGGCGCACTGTTTGCCCGAGCCGATATCATCAGCCTGCACTGCCCGCTGACGCCAGCAACCACGAACCTGATCGATACGAATGCGCTGACAGCGATGCGCGATGACGCATTGCTGATCAATACGGCCCGCGGCGGGTTAATTGATTCGACCGCACTGGTAGCGGCGTTGCAGGCTCGGCAGATCGCCGGCGCCGGCATCGATGTTCTGCGCCAGGAACCGCCGGTCGATCCGGAGCCTCTGCTCAACGCACGACTGGAGAACCTGATCGTCACGCCGCACATCGCCTGGGGCGCCCGCGAGGCGCGTCAACGGGCGGTGGAGCAAATGGCGGAGAACATAGCCGGTTTCCTGCAAGGCCGGCCGAGAAACAACGTCGCCTCAGGGTAGGTACGTCGAGCCGGGGAATTCAAGCTCTTCCCCCGATCGGTCTTTGGCGTCGGGTACCCCTCGGAAACGCCGCTTGAATTCTATGTGGGCATCGAGTTTATGTAGCTCGGGCGGCTGAAAATTGCCCAGGGGCACCCGACGCCAAAGACCTTCGACACCTGAATGGCAACCCGAAACCAGAAAGGCAGGACGCGTTGATCTCCGGCGAACGGTCAGGCCCGGCAATTTGAATCAGCAGCTCCGGAACAATATGCCCGACCAGGGAAAGACCAGAAAAATCTGAAAACTGGTGTCTGACACCCATTGGAATTATGGGGATACGTCGAGGTCCGCACAATTTAAGCCATTGCCTGCGGTCGCTCGGCGACCGCTACTAACCGTCTGATTTCCTCGGCGACGGGGTTTCGCTCTGAAAAATCCAGCCAGCGCCCGGGCGTGAAGAACACGATGCTGTCGCCAAACCTGGTCGGCTGATTGAAGCGGATCCGCACGCGATCCGGTTTCCAGAATCGCGTCGTCTCGACTTGCCGGATCGCACTGAACGGAATCTGTATTTCGTGGCGATAATCCGAAACGATCAGCTGTTGTCCGTCGATCCAGACGCGCTTGCCTCGATCGAGTATGCGCGCCACGACGATCAATACAACGGCAATCGCGACAGCGGCAATGACTTCCGCCGGTTCCGGCCGACCCGGCATACCGATGCGGGCCAGGCGCCAGACAACGACCACAGCGGCAATCGACAGCAGAGCCGGCAATACCCACCGGTACAGCGGCGTGAATGAAGATGACAGCTCGCGTCGCATCAGAATGCGCATACCGGTTGCCGGGTCCGGGCACAGTGTACTGCGCCCGGCAGCGGGCCTGAAGCCCGTCACCGCGCCCGCGTATGTCGAGCGGGGGCGTTTACCGGCGCCGGAAACGCCCGGCCAGACCGAGCAGAGCCGATCCCAGCAGCAGCAGGCCGCCGGGCAGCGGCACGGCGGTGATATCGCCGTCATGGACGACCCAGCTCGCCAGCGGATTGTTGGTCAGCGGATGTGCATTCCCGCGACTGTCCTGGCTCTGTGCGCCCATGTACATGGCGAACACCCGCGGCGGCATGTTCGGGTCCGGGCTCGTCGACCAGTACCAGTCCTGCTGAATGTTGGTGAACGGCGCCGGTGCGCCCGACCAGACATGCCGGACATGCAGCATGAAGCCCAGTTCGTTGTCGGCGCAGGCGGTCAGGCTGGCCGTCCGGCAATCCGCGACCGCGCCGTCGTTATTGCGATCCATTTCCGGCAGACGCCACTGGCCGACACCACCAATTACCAGCGTATCCGCAGCATTGATGGCGGTCGTCAACGGCAAGTCGCCGATTATATTGGCATCGGCCGCCCACGTGATATTGAGATTCGGATCGAAATACGCCTGGTAGTCCGTACCCCCCGAGGTGGCCGGCAGGCGCCCCTCCAGCGACAGCAGCGCGGCATTCGCGGTCGCTATCGAGCCGAGCAACAATAATGTGGCGCCCACGGCACCGGCGAAAGCGGATTTCATTCGTGTCTCCTCCCTGAGCGCACCGGCGGCAAGATGATGCCGCCGGCCGTATTCAGTATTCTTTTTTCCCCATGAGGACGCCGGGAAACGCCCGGCCGACCTCGTCTTGCCAGTGGAATTCTAGCGTTGCTGCGAAACAAAAAACACGCGATATGACATAACGCGTCGACGCAGCGTCAGACCTCGCGTAACACGGCGACCGGCGGTTCCGTGACGGCCTTGCGCGTCGCCCAGGTACCGGTCGCACCCACGATCACGCTGCCAAGCACGAGGCCGAGCGGCCACAGCCACGGATTGAGCGTGTAATCGAGCTCGAAGACCTGCTCGGCCATGACGTAGCCGATCGCCGTCGCGCCGAATGCCGCCAGCGTCCCGGCGAGACAGCCGAGCGCCGTAAACTCCACGGCAATACCCTGCAGGATCTTCCGGCGCCCGGCGCCCAGCGTATGCAGCAGCGCGCTCTCGAAGCGCCGCTCGTCACGCGTCGCCTGGATCGCCGCCAGCAACACGATGACCCCGGACAGCAGCGTAAACAGAAACACGTATTGCACCGACAACGAGGCGCGATCGATAACCATGCGTACCTGGCTCATGATCACGTCCAGATCAAACACCGTGACGCCGGGGAAGGCGCGCACGAACTGGTTCAGCACGAGCCGACGGTCACGCGGCACGTAGACGGCGGCAACATAGGTCTGGGGCAGATCCTCGACTTCGCCGGGCGACAGCATCAGGTAAAAATTCGGTCGCAACGAGTCCCACTCGATCGTGCGCAGGCTCGTGACCGGCACGTCGAACTCCTCACCGCCGATATTCAGCCCGAGCGTATCGCCGACACCGATACCCAGCCTTCCCGCCACCCGTTCATCGAGCGACGCCTGCAGCGCGCCGGTGTAATCGGCGCCCCACCACTTGCCCGCAGTGATCCGGTTGGTTTCCGGCAGCGCGCCCTGCCACGTGAAGTTCGACTCCTGGCGGACGAAAAATTTTCCGCCGTCACCGGGAAACACATAGTCGTCGACCGGCGTGCCCCCGATCCGGATAATCTTGCCGCGCATGAACGGCAGGAACTCCGGGCTGGCGCCGAGTTCGGTCTCGAAGAACGCACGCATGTCCGGCCATTGCTCGGGATCGACATTGATCAGGAAATAATTCGGGGCATCCTCCGGCAGCGTCGCCTGCCAGGCCTGCAGAATGTCGCCGCGCACGACAGTCAGCAGCAGCAACACATTCAGGCTCAGTGCAAAGGCGACGATCTGCACGATGCTTTCCGTCCCGCGCCGAGAAATATTCGCCAGCCCGTACCGCCAGGCGACACCGGCCGCGCCCCGAAACCGGGTCAGGCTGCGCACGAGCAGCCAGCCGGCCGCATACGACAGCAGCGCCACCGTGCCGACGCCGACGGCGATATAGGCAACGAGTTTGAGGTCGCGCACGATCGAGTAGATCATCAGCAGCAGCGTGCCGATCGCAATGCCGTAGGTCACGCCGGACGATAGCTTCGGCGGCGGCATGTCATGCCGCAGGACGCGGATCGGCGCCGTATCCTTGAGCATCAGCAGGTGCGGCAGCGCGAAGCCGACCGTGATCGTCGCGGCCGTCAGCAACCCGAGTGTCCCGGCCGTCCATGACGTCGGCGGCAACTCGATATACAACGTCGCCGGGGCCAGCAAGACGAGCCCCTGCTGGGCCACGAAGCCGAGCGCCGAGCCGATGGACGCGGTGCCGATGATTACCAGCAACAACTGGCTCAACGTGCTGTTTTGTACGAACGACTGGGTCGCGCCAATGCTCTTGAGCAAGGCGATCGTATCGAGATGCCGGAGCGCGTAGCGCCGCGCCGCCATCGCGGTGGCGACGGCCGCGAGAATCACCGTCACCAGCGAGGCCAGCGTCAGGAATCGCTGCGCCCGGTCGATCGCCGAATTGATCTGTTCGCCGGCATCCTCCAGACCCGACACGCGGATGCCGTCGCCGGCCGCGGATTCGAGGCGCTGACGAAACGTGGCGATATCAGCCTCCGGACCCGCAAAGAACTCCCGGTAGGTCGCGCGACTGCCGGGGCGAATGACGCCGAACGACGGCACATCCGCCAGGTTAACCAGCAGGCCGGGCGCCATTGCCGACATGCCGCCGGAGATCTGGTTCGGCTGATATTCGAGTACGCGCGCGATCGTCAATTCGACCGTGCCGATCCGGACCCGGTCGCCAACGTCCAGATTCATGCGGCCGAGCAACCCGGGCTCGGCCCAGCCGGTCCCCCGCTCCGGTATGCCCGCGGCGCGTTCGCTCTCGCCGAACATCGCCGCCGCGACGAGCAGTTCGCCGCGCAACGGGTAACCTTCACCGACGGCCGTGATCTGCGTCAGCGCGTTGCTTTCGTTGTCGACATCCGCCGGCAATACCATCGTCAGGAAGGACATCGCTTCAGTCGCGTCGAGGCCGAGTCGCCGTGCCTCGTCGATGAAGGACGGATCCGGTGGCGCCGGCGCACGCAGCACCAGGTCGCCGGCCAGCACGGAACCCGCCTGCTGTTTGATCGCACGACCGACGCGGTCCGTAAAGAAACCGACGGCCGTCATCGCGGTCACGGCGATGATGATCGCGATCAGCAGCACGGACAACTCGCCGGCACGCAAATCACGCAGCAGCGACTTGACGGCAAATGACCAGCTCGTCATGAGACCATCCGGCCGGCTTCGAGCTCGATGATCCGATCGCAACGACCCGCCAGTTCGCGATCGTGCGTCACGAGGACGAGTGTCGTATCGGATTGCTCGTTGAGGTTGAACAACAGGTCCGCGACGCGGTCGCCGCTGGCCGCATCGAGGTTGCCGGTCGGCTCATCGGCGAACAGGATCGACGGACGGGTCACGAACGCGCGCGCGATCGCGACCCGCTGCTTCTCGCCGCCGGATAATTGCTTGGGATAATGCGTCGTCCGGCGCTCGAGCCCGACGCTGTCGAGCGCCTCCCGGGCCCGGGCCGCGGCGCCGGCTGCACCGGCCAGTTCCAGCGGCAGCATCACATTCTCCAGGGCGGTCAGCGACGACACGAGGTGGAACGACTGAAAGACGAAGCCGACGTGGCGTCCGCGCACGCGCGCCCGGCCATCCTCGTCCATCGCGGTCAGGTCCTCGCCGCACAGCTGTACGTCACCGATCGTCGGCCGGTCGAGTCCGGCCAGCAGCGCCAGCAGCGTCGTCTTGCCGGCGCCGGACGGTCCGATCAGTGCAACGGTTTCACCGGCGCCGATTTCCAGGCTGACATCATCGAGTATGGTCAGCGGACCTTCCGGGCTGCTAACCTGTTTGCCGAGATTTCGGGTTCGAAGGACGGTGTTATTGCCTGTGTTGCGTTCCGGACGATTATTCATAGCGTTGTTTCTGGTTTTCCTGCCGGTACTGGTCGCCGGTCAGGCGGCCCGGGACGGCGAAACGATTCTGATTGTCGGCGACAGCCTCAGCGCAGGTTACGGTATTGCCCAGGACGAATCATGGGTCACTCTATTGCAGAACCGACTGGCAGCCAAGGGTCACGGGCATCGAGTGGTCAACGCCAGCATCAGCGGCGACACAACCGGCGGTGGCCTGCGCCGCCTGCCGCGAGCACTGAAAACCCACTCACCGGCTATCGTGCTGATTGAGCTTGGCGGCAACGACGGCCTGCGCGGCACCCCGGTCGACGTCATACGCAGCAATATCGCCGACATGATCGCGATGAGCCTGGCCGCCGGCGCCCGCGTCATACTCGCCGGCATGATAATGCCGCCGAATTACGGGCAGTCCTATACAGACGGTTTCGCCGGCGTTTATACGGGGCTGGCCGCGGAATATGACATCACCCTGATCGAATTCTTTATGAAGAATGTCGCCCTGAATCCTTCGTTGCTGCAACCGGATCAGATTCATCCCAACGCCGCCGGCCAGCCGTACCTGCTCGACAATGCCTGGTCGGCACTCGAACCAATGCTGTCGTGCGATCAGGCGAGCAGTTGAATCGGTAGAGACTGGAAATTGGTGTCTGACACCAATTCTTCGAAGAATTTTGCAGTTAGACACGATTTCCCAAAAAATTGGTGTCTGACACCAATTTCCAGACCCTTTTACATCAACCGCAGACTTCCCGAATCGTGGCCTGGATCGACTCGGCGGCCGCGCGCGGGTCGGCGGCATCGCGGATCGGTCGGCCCACGACGATGTGGTCGGCGCCATCGCCGAACGCCTGCTCGACCGTGACGACCCGCTTCTGGTCGTCGCTCGGCCGATTCTCGACCGGCCGGATGCCGGGCGTAACGACCAGCAGACGACGATCCACCTCGCGGCGCATGGCCGGCAATTCGAGGCCGGACGCGACGACCCCGTCACACCCGGCTTCGAGCGCACGGCGCGCGCGTGACAGCACCAACGCACCGACATCACACTGGAACCCGAGATCGTCCAGATCGCCACGATCCAGACTCGTCAGCGCCGTGACGGCGAGGATCTTCAGGTCGCCCTTCGCGGCCGCGGCCGCCTCCATGATTCCCTGGTTGCCATGCACGGTCGCGAAGGTCACGCCGCGGCTCGCCAGCCTGGCAACCGCGCGCCCGACCGTCGCCGGCACGTCGAAAAATTTCAGATCGACGAAAATCTTCTTGTCGCGCGCGATCAGCCACTCGATCAGCTCGAAATAGCCACCGGCCATCATCAGTTCCAGCCCAAGCTTGTAGAACGTCACCGCATCGCCGAGCCGCTCGGCCAGCGCCCGTGCCTGATCGGCCTCGGGCACATCCATTGCGAATATCAGTCGATCTTCGTTGCGTATCGTGTTGGTCACTTTTTCATCCCATCAATGGTTCATCGATATCGGCATCGACGAGACGCCGATAGGCCGAGTAAGCATAACGGTCGGTCATGCCGGCCACGTAGTCGGCAACCGCGCGCGCCCGACCGGCATCGCCGGTCTGCTCGGCCCATTCGCGCGCGCGACGCATGTGGTCCTTCGGCATCTCGCGAACGTCATTCAGGTAACGCTCGAACAGGCCTTGCACGATGTCGTGTGCTCGCGCACTCATCGCCAGCACCCGCTCATGCTGGTACAGGCTGCCGTGTAAAAATTGCTTCAGCGCCCGGTGACGCTTGTCCGCGGCCGGACCAAGCCCGATCAGCGGCGCGTCAAGCTCGCGCACCGCCTCGATATCGGCCGGCACCTGCGTCTCGAGCGCGGCGCACGAATGCGTGATCAGGTCGGTGACGATCTCGTTGATCATCCCCCGTACCGTTTCATGAATCATCGCACGACGACTGATGGTAGCGTTCTGCGTGCGCACCCGCTCGTGGTTATCGCGGAACAGGTCCGTAGCGCCCAGTTCTTCCTCGGTCAGCAGGCCCGCGCGCAGGCCGTCGTCGACGTCGTGGTTGTTGTACGCGATCTCGTCGGCGATGTTGGCCAGTTGCGCCTCCAGCCCCGGCTGACGACGCTGCAGGAACCGCTCGCCGAGTTCGCCGAGCGCCCGCGCATTGCGCTTCGAGCAGTGCTTGAGGATGCCCTCGCGGCTCTCGAAGGTCAGGTTCAGTCCCGGGAACGCGGCATAGCGGTCCTCGAGTTCATCGACGACACGCAGTGACTGCAGGTTGTGCTCGAACCCGCCGAACGGCGCCATACATCGATTAAGCGCATCCTGCCCCGCATGGCCGAACGGCGTGTGCCCGAGATCGTGCGCCAGGCAAATCGCCTCGACGAGGTGTTCATTCAGCCCGAGCGCGCCGGCGACGGTGCGGGCGATCTGCGCCACCTCCAGAGAATGCGTCAGCCGGGTGCGGTAGTGGTCCCCCTCGTGATTGACGAAGACCTGCGTCTTGTAAACGAGACGTCGAAACGCCGCCGAATGGATGATGCGGTCACGATCGCGCTGGAAGATGCCGCGGTAGGGATGCTCCGGCTCCGGATGCAGTCGGCCGCGGCTGGCGGCCGCCGACGCCGCGTAAGGTGCACACGTCCCGGGTTGCCGGCTGCCGTTCACTGTTGCAGTTGTTCGGTCAATAACGCCAGCATGTCGTCCTGCGGGAAATCGGCCGTCAACTCAGCGGCGCCGATCGCGCGCAGCAAGACGAGGCGAATCCGGCCGCCTGCGACTTTCTTGTCGATCGACATCGCCGCCAAAAACTCTTCGGCACCGACCGGCGGCGGCGTCGTCGGCAGGCCGAGTGCCGCAGTCAGTTTGCGGATCCGTTCGACGTCTTGCGGCTTGAGCGTGCCGAGCCGGGCCGAAAACGCGGCCGCCATGCAGATGCCCGCCGCGACGGCCTCACCGTGCAGCCACTGACCGTACCCGGCGCAGCGCTCGATCGCATGGCCATAGGTATGGCCGAGATTCAGCAACGCGCGCCGGCCCTGCTCACGCTCGTCCTCGGCAACCAGCCGGGCTTTGAACCGACACGATTGCGCGATCGCATATTGCAGCGCAGCCGGGTCACGGGCCAGCAGATCGGCCGCATGCGCCTCGAGCCAGCCGAAGAATTCGGCATCGACGATGAGCCCGTATTTAACGACCTCGGCAAGTCCGGCCGACAATTCCCGGTCCGGCAGCGTCGCGAGCGTATCGGTATCCACCAGCACCGCGGACGGCTGGTGGAACGCGCCGATCAGATTCTTGCCGCCGGGATGATTGACGGCGGTCTTGCCGCCGACGGCCGAATCGACCTGCGCCAACAGCGTCGTCGGCAGCTGGATAAACCGGATACCGCGCTGATAGGTGGCCGCAGCGAACCCGCCGATGTCGCCGACGACGCCGCCGCCGAGCGTAATCAGTACCGCGTCGCGCGCGAAACGGCCGGCAATGAGCCGATCGAGAATCGACTCCAGCGTCGCCATCGTCTTGTGGGCCTCGCCGTCAGGCAGTTCGACATGATCGATACGCCGCGTCCCGAGTATGCCGGTCAGCGCATGCAGGTACAGCGGCCCGACAACGTCGTTCGTCACGACGAACACATCGGCAGCACCGATAAACGCATCAAGGATGCCGGGTTCGGACAGCAGGCCGCCGCCGATCCAGATCGGGTAACTCCGCTCACCGAGTTCGACGCGCTGTTCGATCCGCTCACTCATCGCCGCTTTCCGTCGTTGCATCCGGGATTATGCGCTCCAGGCTGCGCCGGACCTCCTTCGCCACACTGGCGACCGTCCGATTGTCGGTCTCGACGCAGACATTCGCAATCTCGCGGTACAGCGGGTCGCGGACCGCAAACAGTTCCGTCAAGATCTGCCGCCGGTCCCCCGAGTTCAGCAGCGGACGCTCCTTGCCGCGGCCGGTGCGGTCCAGTTGCTGCGCGATGGTCGCGGCCAGATAAACCACGGTGCCGCGCTCGGCGAGCCGCTTGCGTGTGTTGTCGGCGAGGATCGCGCCGCCGCCGGTCGCCAGCACGATGCCTGATTGTTGCGTCAGTTCGTCGACGATTTCCGCTTCGCGACGCCGGAACCCGGCCTCGCCTTCTTTCTCGAAGATGAACGCGATATCGACGCCGGTGCGCTCCTCGATGACCGCATCGCTGTCGACAAACGGCCAGCCGAGATCACGCGCCAGGCGCCGTCCGACGGCCGTCTTGCCCGAACCCATCGGTCCGATCAGGAATATGTTGTGGTGATCGACTGTCATAGCGCCCAGATACGGATATCCGCAAGCCTGCAGTCTACAAAAAAACCGGCCGCTTCGTTCGGAAGCGGCCGGTTTGGCTTCTGCTGACAGCGGGCGGCTAGTGCAAGGCACTAACCGTCCGAGCGCTCAACTAGTTCGGATCGGCGCAACTAGCAGCCTCGCCGAATGGACTAATGTAGCCGGCCGGGCTGGAAGTGGTATCGGTCAGGTCCGATGCCAGCGCCTCAAGCACGAAGTTCTGTGATTCCGAGTATTCCGTACCACTTACCGCCAGCAGTGACGTAATCCTGGCCTCGACCCACAGGTTGTCGCTCTGTACGTACACGACGCAGACCCGCGCGATGCCGTTTTCATCGGTCTGCACCAGCGTTGTCGGCCCGCCCAGTCCACCGATCGTACCGCAGGCATCATCGGCGGCACCCGGCGGCAGGGCCGTGACCGTCGCCCGGTTACCGGCGTCCAGCGACCCATCGCCATCCGTATCCTCGGTCACCAGATCGAGAAATCCGTCAAAATTGGTGTCTTCGTCCGGACAATTTATCTGGTAGTCCGGAGCCCAAACGTCAGCGGTCCCTGAGGTGTCAATTTCAAAGCGCCCTTTATAGTAACTCCTGGAACGGATCGACACCTGCACATTGGTATTCGCCACGACCTCCGGTGCGGTACCGGTCGTGTCCGTGACAATAACCGCCCACTCTTTCGCGTACAGCGAGGATGATGGTTCAAATAGTTCGTCGCCCGTACCAATGGCCATATCGATGGCCGTACCGTTAACCGTCAGCGCGACGGTATCGGTGGCGGCCGGCGTACCCTGCACGGTGGCGCTGATCAGCACCCCGTTGTTCGCACTCGGCACGCTGCCCGCAGTATAACTCGTCGTCGCCCGCCCCTGACCGTCGGTCACATCGGCGCTGACCGACAGAAATGACGTACCGGTCGTATCCTGAACGATATTGAACACCACGACCTTGTTCTTGACCGCATTGCCGGTCGCATCACGCACCGTCGCGGTAATCGTGCTCTGTCGATTCACCCCGACCGTCAACGGATTCGCATTCACGGATAACGACGCTGCCTGCGTCGCAACAAACTCGACGGTTACGCTCGTGCTGATGAGATCCCCGTTGATAGCGGTAATCGTGGCCAGGCCGGGAGAGGTGGAACTGATCGTGACCATGGCTTCCCCAGCCGCGTCCGTAGTCGCCGTACTGGACGACAACGTGCCACGATCCGATGTGAACGTGATCGTCGCGCCATTCTGTGCGACGCCACCCTTGGTCCACAGCACCCTGACGTTATGAGGCGTACCGAGCGCCAGTTCCGCGGCGGCGACCGGGGTCTGAATCGCAAATATGTCACCGGAAATATCCACGGTTGTCGAACCGGTTAATCCCAGCGCGGTGACCGTCAGCGTATCCTGGCCGGCATTGTCGGCCGCCACCGTGACTTCCGCCTGACCGCCGCTGACCGTGGTCGTCTGTACGGTCGTGGCCGACAGCGTGTTGCTGTTTGCCGACGCCACCGTGACGTCGGCCTGGATGCCGGCGCCCTGCGAATCCTTCAATGAAATCGTGTAATCGGCCGAATCGCCGAGGGCGACCGCGGGCGGGCCGGAGATCGACAGCGTCGTGCCGATGACCTGCACCGTAACCGTACCGGCCACACCGCCGGCCGTCACCGTCACCGTAATCGCACGATTGGTGGGATCCGAGCCGTTATTCAATTCACCGACGGCAACGCCCTTGGAATTGGTAATCGGCTGCGTCCCGGCAACGGAACCGGAGGATGTCTGAAACGTCACCGGGATGTCCGCCATGACAGCATTCCCGGCATCCTTGACGATGGCCTGAAGCGTGATCTTTGTCGTCCCGGTGGCGCTTGAATTGAGCGTCGAGGAGCTGGCTGTCACCTCAACACTCGCAACCTGCACAGCCCCACCCCCGGGATTGAGCAACGTGTTGTCACCACCGCCGCCACATGCAGCGATAAACCCGGACGCCAAAACAATAGTGAAAGCCAGCAACCTGTTCATACCGAAAATTCCTCTACCACACTGCGATGTGGCCAATCCTTAGTAAATGCTTGAGCCTTCTTTTAATATTTTCGGCGTCACGAAGATCAAAAGTTCCGATTTCTCCGACGTCACCCGCGTGGACTTGAACAAGTAGCCGACGAACGGGATGTCGCCGAGGAACGGCACCTTGGTGATCGTCTCACCCTGCTCGGTCTCATAGATGCCGCCCAGCACGACGGTCTGGCCGTTGTTCACCAGCACCTGCGTCTCGATCGACCGCGTGTCGATACTCGGCACCGAGCCGCCGCGCTCGGTGGCGATGACTTCGCCGACGCTGTCCTTCGTCACGAGCAGATCCATGATGATCCGGTCGTCGGGCGTGATCTGCGGCGTCACCGTCAGGCTCAGCACCGCTTCCTTGAACTGGGTCGTCGTCGCGCCGCTGGACGATGCCTCCTGGTACGGAATCTCGACGCCCTGCTTGATGTTGGCTTCTTTCTGGTTCGCCGTGATCACGCGTGGCGAAGATACGACCTCACCGCGACCCTCGGCCTGCAGTGCAGACAGCTCGAGATCGATCAGGTAGTCGTCATCGAGAATGGCCAGCGCGAACCGGCCGGCCGGGTTGGCCACCGGCAGGTTGATGTTGAATCGGTCGTTCAGGTTGGGAATGCCCACCGGGAACGGCGTGCCAGCCGAATTGATGTTGTCCGCGGCATCGTTGACGACGCTGTCGGTCGCACTCGCGCCGCCGGAGGTCGTAATAATGCCGTCGCCGCTTTCCTTGACGACCGTCGCGCCCCAGCGGATACCCAGATCGCGACTGAAATCGTCATTGACGACGACAATTCGTGACTCGATCAGCACCTGGCGCACCGGGATATCCAGCGTTGCGACGAGCTTGCGGATCGACGCAATGCGATCAATCGTATCCTGCAACAACAGGGTGTTCGTGCGCTCGTCGATGCCCACGGAGCCGCGATCTGACAACAGCGTTTTGCCGCCGCTACCGCCGGATATCAGATCGGCCAGATCCGAGGCCTTCGCATAGTTGACCTGCAGATACTCAGCCAACATCGGCTCAAGTTCCTTGATCTCTTTCCGCGATTCGAGGTCGGCCAGTTCGCGGGCGGCAATTTCTTCGGACGGCGCCACGATGATGACATTGCCGTTCTCACGCATGTCCAGACCCTTGGTCGCCAGCACGATATCGAGCGCCTGGTCCCATGGCACGCCCTGCAGTCGCAGCGTCACGTTGCCCTGAACCGTATCCGATACAACGATGTTGCGGCCACTAACATCGGCCAGCAACTGCAACACGGCACGGGTCTCGATATCCTGGAAATTCAGCGTCAGCTTCTCGCCTTCATAGACGCGATCCGGGTTGAACAGCGTCGGCGCGACTTCCTTCTTCTTTTCTTCGACAACCGGCTGCACCTCGACACTGAACATTGAATCGGACTGGTACGCCAGCTCGGCGAAACTGCCCTTGGCCGACAGGACGATACGGGTATCGCCACCGACGCGCATCGCATCGATCGTCTTCACCGGCGTCGCAAAATCCAGGACGTCGAGACGCTTCATCAGGTCCTCGGGCAAGCGGGTGCCACCGAAATTCAAAACGACCTGTTCACCGTTGCGGCGCACATCTACCGGCGAACCGACCTTGGACATCTCCACGATGAGCCGGCCCGCGCCGGTCTCGGTACGGCGAAAATCGATGCTCTCTATTGAACGACTGCCGGCCGCTGCGGGTTTGGCGCCGCGGCTCGGGACCGCGGCCACGGCCGCCGGGGTCGCAGTGCCGCTGCCCGCGGCGCTGTCGAGCGTGACGACGATGCTGTTGCCGTCAACGCGCGTCTGATAGCCGACGGTCACGTCGAGATTCAGAACGACACGGGTGCGGCCGTTCGCTTCGGCGGCAAGAATCGTATCCAGTGCGCCGAGGCCGACGTCCTTGCGTCGCGTCTTGAGGCCGAGAACGGTATCGCGCAAATCGATCGCGATGCGTGCCGGATCTTCGATCGTGAAAGCCAGCGGCTCCGGCGCGGCGCCGGAAGTGACGAGCCTGAGTTCGATACGATTGCCCGGCAGCGCCCGCACTTCGATGTCATCGAGACTGTTCGGCGCATCCTCGGCAACCGCAGCACTAGCCGCAGCCAGCCCGAAGGCGATGACGCAGTACAAGCCCGTCAACAGGCTGCGGGCGCCGACTCGGCGCGCCTGCCTGCTGAACGAATCCCAATTCTGCCTAGCTATGCTCATTCTCAAGTACTCCCAAACCCCCATCCAGGGCGCCTGTCGTTCACTCAATCGACCCGGAGGTCCAATAATCAGTCAATCCCGATTCCCGCACTGCGCTTGAAGAAACTGCCGATACCGTTCGGCACCAGTTCCTCCACTTCGATTTTGCTCTCGCTGATCGAAACGACGCGCCCATCGTTCTGACCGATGTAATTTCCCGGCAGCACGCGGTGCACGAGTCCGTCACCGGTCTGTACCAGTCCGTACGTCTTGCTGTCGCGGACCAGCGTGCCGACCATGTTCAGCGTATCGAGCGGAAACTGTTCCAGAAATTCCTTGTTGCGATTCTTGACCGGCGACGGTCCCGACGGCGTCCCGCTATCGGCCGCAGGGCCATCCTGCACGAACGGCGAACGCAGCGCTGCGACGCTGTAGTCGAACGTTTCATAAGGCTTGATCTGGGGCAGCGGCTCGATACGGCCGCCCGGTCGCTGTTTCACTTCGGCAACATATTGCTCGAGGTCTTCCATGCCGCTTCCGCAGGCCGTAAGGACCAGCGCCGCAAGCGCCGGCAACAATCGTCTGATCAACAGCGCGTTCCGCTCCATTCCATTCACCCCGAATTCTCCGCACCGGCCTCATCGCTTTCGTCGAGATAACGATAGGTCTTCGCCGTGACGTTGAGCACCAGTTCATCGCTGCCCTTTTCGCCGGCGTCGCGCGCACTCGTGATCGCGATGTCGTGGAGCGTCACGATCCGCGGCAACGCGGCGATATCACTGACGAACTTGCCGAACTCGTGATACGTACCCTTGAGACGTATCTTGATCGGCTTCTCGGCGTAAAAATCCATCTGCAACTCGGCAACCGGCTGAAACAGTTCCTCCTGCAATCCGGCCGCCAGGCCCGTTTGCGAAATGTCGACCAGCAAATTGGGTATTTCGGTTTTGCCGGGCAGTTGTCTCAGCATCGTGCCGAATGACCGCTCGATCTCGGCCAGTTGATCACGGTACGCCTGGAAATTTGCGGCCTTCTTCTGCTTCTGCTCGAAAGATGCCCGCAATTCCTGTTCTTCCTGTTCGGCGCGTTCCAGTCTCGGCATTTGCTCGTTGTAGACGAAATAATAGAACCCGGCGCCGACCGCGACGACGAAGGCCAGGCCGACGAACATCGCGCGAAAAAGAAACGGCCAGCGGCCAATATCATTGAAATCCAGATTCTGGAGTTCTTCGAGGAAGTTCATTGCACTCCCTCCTCGTCACCCTGATTCGACGTCAGCGACTGGGCAAAAACCGTAAACTCGCTCGCCCGTCGGCCGCTCTCGGAGCTCGCGGATTTGACCTCAACCACCTCAAGATCCGGGCTGCCAAGCCAATCTGATTTGTCGATATTGCGCATCAGCGCCGATACCCGAGTATTCGATTCCGCGGAGCCCCTGATCTCGAGACGCGTGCCGTCCTGCTTAACTTCCTTCAGGAATACGCCATCGGGCAATGTCGTCACGAGTTCCTCGAACACATGAACGATACCGGGCCGACTGCGCTGCAATTGCTCGATGATCTCCATCCGTGCGAGCAAGCGATCTTTCTGATCCTCAAGATCAATGATTTCCTTGATCTTGATGTTCAGCATATCGATCTCTGACTGCAGCATCCGGTTACGGTCACCCTGATGATCGATGATGCTGTTGAACGTGATATTGCTGATCAGTATCACGAATGCCGCAATGCCGGCCGCCGCGCCTAGCGCAATGAAGAATTGATTGCGCCGCTCGGCCCGGAGCTCATCACGCCATGGCAACAGATTAATGCGTGGCATATCAGTCAAAACTCCGTAGCGCGAGTCCAAAGGCCGTTAACAGAGCGGTCGAATCCGCGCGCACGCCCTGCGATTTGGCTTTGGACGAGATTTTCATGTGGCCCAGCGGATCACCGATCTCCGTGGGCACGCCGACCTTGCTCGAAATTACGTCGGCAACACCCGGGATATTCGCGCACCCGCCGAGCACCAGGATCTGGTCCGGCTGCTCGCGGCCGCCCGCAGACGCAAGGAAAAACTGCATCGATCGGCTGACCTGCTGGGTCATGTCGTCGATGAACGGATCGAGAACCTCGGGCTGGTAGTTGCTCGGCAGCCCGCCTTCCTTTTTGGCACGACCGGCGTCCTCGAGGCTGAGGCCGTAGGTCCGCATGATTTCTTCGGTCAACTGCTGACCACCGAAAGAAAAGTCGCGCGTATAAATCACACGCATATCCTGCAACACACTGAACGTCGTGTTACTCGCGCCGAAATCGACGATCGCGATCAGGTGGTCCTGCCCGCCGTCAGGCATCTGGTGAGCCAACAGGGTGCAGGCATTCTCAAGCGCGAACGGCTCGACGTCGACGACCCGGGCCTTGAGCCCGGCGGCCTCGACGGCCGCTCGCCGCTGGTCGACGTTTTCGGTGCGCGTCGCGACCAGCAGTACGTCGTTCATCTCGGGATCATTGGCCGAGGGACCCATGATTTCGAAATCGAAGCTGACTTCCTCCATCGGGAACGGGATGTACTGGTCGGCCTGAATCTCGACCTGTCCCTCGAGTTCATTCTGGCCGAGATTCGCCGGCATCTGAATGACCTTGGTAATTGCCGCATCGCCACTGATGGCGATCGCGACCTCCTGGGCCTTCGTTCCGGATCGCTTGACGGCACGACGAATCGCCTCGCCGACTGCATCCGCGTCGACAATGCTCTTCTCATTAATTGAGTTCGGAGGCGTTGCTTCGGCGGCATAGCATTCAGCACGGAATACCTTGCCGCTCTGCTCTAATTCCAGCAGCTTGATCGATGACGTGGTTATGTCAAGTCCGATCAGGGGCTTTGAACGTGACCCGAAAAGCACATTTTTTCCCTTCTAAGTCCGCAGCTTGCGTAAAAAATATGGTCAAGCGCCTTAGCTAGCCGATTTAACTATATATCGTACTGGATATAAAGCAACCATGACTACTTCACACTTTTCCATCCGATACTCTTGCCACCGGATTCGGGCCGGGCGTTGCGCCCAAGCGGGAAATCGTGCGATACGGGAAAATCCGAAAGGACAGAAGCGACTGCCGCGGGCCCCGCCGGCCCGGCACATCGGCAGCCCCGCTGTCTTAGGACCCGATTCCCCGCCGCGACATCCCACATCGTCACAGCCGTTGCAATCCCTTAGACCGGTGGCTTTGCGTCCCCGCCTTTCAGCGAGTTTGCCCAAAAACCGCGGCTAATATGCATAATCGACTCGTTGTTGGCAAGGGATTAGCTCCGCTTTTCGAATAGGGACATTCTGTCGAATGCGGATCCACAAGATGACGGCTCGCAAACTCTCTCGATTCCTGCCGCTGGTGGGCGCCCTGGCGATCACTGGCATTATGCTCGTGCTCACGGTTATCGCAGGCGCCTATTTCTACCTCGCGCCGAGCCTGCCTTCGGCCGAGACGCTGCGCAACGTCGAGTTGCAGACACCGCTGCGCATTTACACGCGCGACAGCCGGCTCATGGCGCAGATCGGCGAGAAACGACGCACGCCGGCCGCCTACGATGAGATTCCCGCGGTCGTTATCAATGCCTTCCTCGCCGCCGAAGACGACCGGTTCTTCGAGCATCCGGGGTTTGATTACCAGGGCATCATGCGCGCCGCGTTCAACCTGGCCCGCACGGGCTCGCGCAGTCAGGGCGGCAGCACGATCACACAGCAACTCGCGCGCGTATACTTTTTGACCCGTGAACGATCGTTCGTGCGCAAGGCCAAGGAGCTGATCCTGGCCGTGCAGATCGAGAGCGAGTTCTCCAAGCAGGAGATACTGACGCTTTATCTGAACAAGATCTTTCTGGGCCAGCGCGCCTACGGTGTCGCCGCCGCCGCCGAGGTCTATTTCGGCAAGTCGCTCGCCGAGCTGAACGTCGCCGAGGCCGCGACGATCGCGGGCATGCCGAAAGCACCATCCGCGCTGAACCCGATTCGGGATATCGAGCGGGCCACCGAGCGACGCGCTTATGTACTGCGACGCATGTTCGAGCTCGATTTCATCACGCGCGACGAATACACACGGGCTCTGGATTTGCCGATGGAGTCGCATCTGTACGGGCCCCGGGTCGAGCTGGACGCGCCATACGTCACCGAGATGGTGCGCGCGGAAATGGTCGCCCGCTACGGGCTGGACGTCTACACGGACGGCTACCGGGTGATCACGACCATCGATTCGAAACTACAGCGCGCCGCTGACAGCGCAGTGCGCACCGCACTGCTTGAATACGACCGACGGCACGGCTATCGCGGCCCGGTGGAACGCGGCGTCCTCGAGTTCCCCACTGGTAATGAGCCGAACGACGATGAGCCGGGCGCCGCCATGATGCCAGGCAATGCCGAACTCGATACGCTGCTGAGCCGCTATCCGCGGCTGGAAAACCTGCGCCACGCGATCGTACTCATAACTGATGCAGACAACACCGCACACCTTTATGTACACGACATCGGCCGCGTTTCCGTGCCTTGGGACAACATGCGCTGGCGTCCCTTCGTCACCGACGACGTCATCGGTGACGCCCCGAAATCCATAGATGCCATGGTCTCGGCCGGCGACGTGATCCAGGTGTTCCATACCGACAAGGGCTGGAAACTGGCGCAGACCCCGCTCGTTCAGGGCGCTTTCGTCGCGCTCGATCCGCATGACGGCGCGACCGTGGCGCTGACCGGCGGCTTCGATTTCTCCGCCAGCAAGTTCAACCGCGCCGTACAGGCCAAGCGCCAGCCGGGTTCTTCGTTCAAACCATTCATTTATTCCGCGGCGCTGGACAACGGTTTTACGACTGCCACGCTGATCAACGATGCACCGGTCGTTTTCAACGACTCCAATCTCGAAGAGGCATGGCGCCCGGAAAACTATTCCCGCCGTTTCCACGGCCCGACGCGCATGCGCGAGGCGCTGGTCAAATCCCTGAACCTCGTTTCGGTGCGGATACTCCGCGGCACCGGGCTGGGCGCCGCGATCCGGCATCTCGAACCGTTCGGGCTGCCGCCGAGTGCCCTGCCCAGGGACCTTTCGCTGGCACTCGGCAGCGGCGGCGCGTCGCCGGCCGAGGTAGCCGCCGGCTATGCGGCGTTCGCCAGCGGCGGATTCCGGACCGACCCCTACCTGATCGACCGGGTTCTTGACTCGGCCGGCAACATGGTTTTTCAGGCGGATGCGGCGCTGGCCTGTCGCGCCTGCGAACCGCTGCCCGAGCCGGCCGTCAATAACCTCGAATTCGCCGCCGCAACATCGCAAGCAACGCCGACAGCAACCCCGACGCCGGTTGCTGCCGCTGTTTCCGATCCAATGCACGACACGATGGCTGACGAACCGCTCGTCGACTCACCGGTCGGTACGGAGATCCCGCGGTATCCGGGTATCGACGCAATGATTCAGCACGGCCTGAACTGGCGACCCGCTCGCGACGACACGCCCGTGTTTTTTGCCTCCGCCGGCCGGCCGCCGGCACGTATCATCACGGCGGAAAACGCGTACCTGGTTTACGACATGATGCGCGACGTCATCCAGCGCGGCACCGGGCGGCGCGCCCGCTCACTCGGCCGCCCCGACCTGGCCGGCAAGACCGGCACATCCAATGACCGTCGCGACGCCTGGTTCAGCGGCTTCAACGGCGACCTCGTCGCCACCGCATGGGTCGGGTTCGACGAAGACCGCTCACTGGGCGCCGGCGAAGAAGGCAGCCGCACCGCTTTGCCGATCTGGAAATATTTCATGCAGGTGGCGCTCGACGGCACCGGTGACGCGACGATCCCGCGCCCGCCGGGCATTATTACGGCGCGCATCGTCCCGGAAACCGGTCTGCTGGCACCGGCCGGCTACGTGGGCGCGATATTCGAGCTTTTCCGCGAAGGCCAGGTGCCGGAACGACAGCCGACCGGGGCCGGTTCCGCGCTCGGCTTTGCCGGCGGCACCAATTCCGCTGAAGAAGATATTTTCTGATGAAACGAGCTCGTCTTCGGCCCGATAACCGGCGCGCTTCCGTCGCCAACGAAGCGGCGCGCATTATCCAGGAGGAAGGTCTGGCCGATTTCCGCAGCGCCAAGGCAAAAGCCGTGGAGCGCCTCGGCCTGCCGACCGGCGGCACGCCGCTACCGAGCAACGAGGAAATCAACCGCGCGCTCGCCGAACGCATTCGCATTTTTCATGCGGCAGACCAGCCGGCGCTACTCTGCGAACTGCGCGGCGCGGCCCTGTCGATCTTGCGCGCGCTGGAAATTTATCATGCGCGGCTCGTCGGGCCGGTGCTGAGCGGCACCGCGACCGATTTTTCCGCCATAGACCTGCACCTGTTCAGCGATGCGCATGAGGCCGTCGGCGCTACGCTCGACGCCATGGGTTTCGACCACCGTCACACGCAGTTACGCCACCGTTTTCGTCCCGGCGTGCCCGAGCCGTTCCCCGGGTACCGGTTCAGGACGGAAGATTTCTACTGCTCTGCGACCGTGTTCGCGGAAAAGCATCGCCGCCACGCGCCGCTGAGTCCGGTCGACGGCAAGCCGATGCAGCGCGCGGGGATCCGTGAGGTCGAGGCGCTGCTCGACTGAACCGCTGCCGCGATCGCGGCAGCGGAAAAGCGGCTAACGCTTGTCGACGTCGACGTAGTCGCGGGCCGTTGGGCCGATATAGAGCTGGCGCGGACGCCCGATACGGGTGTCCGGATCGACGATCATTTCCCGCCAGTGAGAAACCCAGCCGACAGTTCGCGCGATGGCGAACATCACGGTAAACATCGATGTCGGGATGCCGAGCGCCCGGTAGATGATGCCGGAATAGAAATCGACATTCGGGTAGAGCTTCTTCTCGATGAAGTACTCGTCCCGAAGTGCGATTTCCTCGAGCTTCAGCGCGAGCTCGAACAACGGGGAATCGGTGCGGCCGATCTTTTCGAGCACCTTGTGACAGGCGCCGCGAATGATCGTCGCACGCGGATCGTGATTCTTGTACACGCGGTGGCCGAAGCCCATGAGCCGGAACGGATCATCCTTGTCCTTGGCCTTGGCGACATATTTCTCGATACGATCGACCGAACCGATGTGTTCGAGCATGTTCAGCACCGCCTCGTTGGCGCCCCCGTGCGCCGGACCCCACAGGGCCGCGATCCCGGCAGCGATAGCCGAGTAAGGATTGGTGCCCGAACTACCCGCCATGCGGACCGTCGACGTGCTGCAGTTCTGCTCGTGATCGGCATGCAGGATGAACAGCAGATCCAGAGCCTCGGCGGATACGGGATCGACTTCGTAGCTCTCCGCCGGCACGGCGAAGAACATGTGCAACAGGTTTTCCGCGTAATTCAGGTCGTTACGCGGATACATGAATGCCTGACCCATCGTGTGCTTGTAGGCCGCGGCGGCAATCGTCGGCATCTTGGCCAGGATTCGATGCGCAAAGATGTCGCGATGGCGAGGATCATGGATATCCGTCGTGTCGTGATAAAACGCCGACATCGAGCCGACGACGCCGGCGACCATCGCCATCGGATGCGCGTCATGATGGAACCCGTTGAACAGGCGCAGCATCGTCTCGTTGAGCATCGTGTGCATACGCACGGTGTCGTCGAATTTCGCCAGTTCGTCGCCCGTCGGCAGTTCGCCGTACAGCAACAGGTAACAGACTTCGAGGAACGAACTGTTTGCAGCGAGTTGCTCGACCGGGTAGCCCCGGTACATCAATAAACCTTTCGTGCCGTCGATATAGGTGATGCCGCTCTCGCAGCTAGCCGTTGCCGCAAAGCCCGGGTCATACGTGAATTTTCCGGTTGACGCATACAGGGAACGTACGTCCAGAACACCGGGGCCGACGGTGCCGGGCCGGGCCTCCAGATCAACCGTCTTGCCCGTCTCAGAATCGTTCAGCTGAAAGGTTTTCGCACTCATAGTCGTTTGTTCGGCTCCTGTATGGACACGCGGCATCCCCCACCTGCGCCCGGTACTTGCGTAATGAATTCCTGAGCCTGATCAGTCCGCGACAGACCGACGAACAGGACGACACGGAACCGGCGCGAGACAGGGCCTCGAGCTCATCATCCCAAGGGAGGGGCGGGCTATTATAAGTGACGCAGCAAAATCTGCACAGGTGGGGTTATCCCCTACAACCCCGGCACCCGTGCGGGCAGCCTCGAGCGGACGGATCAGCGCAGCCTACATACCGTATTTGCGGCGGAACTTGTCGACCCGACCCGCGGTATCGACAATCTTCTGCGTCCCCGTGTAGAACGGATGGCACGACGAACACACGTCGATATGCAGTTCGCCGGTCAGCGTGGACTTAGTCTGAAACTCGTTGCCGCAGCTGCAAACGACCTTGATTTCCTGGTACGACGGATGGATTTCGGGCTTCATTGTTTGTTTCTCGACTGGCTGAGGCAGCGGCGAACTGTGCGAAAGGGCGCGGAAGGATAACGCCTGCCGGAAGGACTCGCAAGCGGGTCGGCATTATCCACAAAAAGTGTGGATAACTCTGTGGATGATATTGGCGATCCGACGCTAAGAACCGGCCAAGCAAGGAAAAACCCTATTTTGCATAAGATTTAACCAAATTCTTGTTTCCGATATAAAACAAATACTTATGGCTCATATACGGTAAACGATCTAACCTCCGGGGCCATATCCGTATGAAATTACGGAAAACCCGGTCCGTTGTGCATAAACTCAGTCCAGATTCCATCACCGACCCCGCTCGGTGAGCAGCGCACCGAGTTGCCGCGCCGCATGGCCGCGATGGCTGACGCGGTTCTTCGCGGCCGGCTCGAGTTCCGCGCCCGTGCCGCCGGCCGCGCCGTCGAAAAACAATGGGTCGTAGCCGAACCCGCCCGCGCCGCGCGGCGCATCGAGGATCCGTCCCGCCCAGACGCCCTCGGCAATCAACGGCTCGGGATCATCGGCAGCGGCGACATAAACGATGACGCTGCGAAACCGGGCCGTTCGCGCAGCGGCCGGCAACCCGTCGAGCGCCCGGAGCAGTTTCGCGTTGTTGTCGGCATCCGTTGCGGCGACGCCGGCGTAGCGCGCGGACCGGACCCCGGGCGCACCGTCCAGTGCGTCGACCTCAAGCCCGGAATCATCGGCAATCGCCGGCAGGCCGGTAGTCGCGGCTGCATGCCGTGCCTTGAGCAACGCGTTCTCGGTGAACGTCGTGCCGGTCTCTTCGATATCGATGACGCCCAGGTCGGACTGCGGCACCAGTTCGTACGCCGTGCCCAGCAGCGCCTGCAATTCGCGCAGTTTGCCCCGGTTGCCCGTCGCCAGTACCACGCGGCGCCGGTCCTGGCCCGTCCGCGTATCCGTCCCGGTCTCGATGGTGTTCACAGGATTAACCGTTCAGCAGATTAATATTGGGACGAGAAACCGGCGGCTCGACGCCGTAACCGGTCACGCTTTGCTATTGCGCTGCTCGCCACGCATCCAGCGCCAGGTTTTGCGCCGCCTGGATATCATGGATGCCGGCCGTCGCCAGGTCGAGCAACGCATCGAGCTCCTCGCGCCGAAAGGCGTGGCCCTCAGCGGTGCCCTGCACCTCGATAAATGTCGCCGCATCTTTCATGACGACATTCATGTCCGTCTCGGCCATCGAGTCTTCGGCATAGTCCAGGTCCAGCACCGGGGCGCCATTGTAGATCCCGACGGACACGGCAGCGACTTGCCCGTGCAACGGATCACTGGCCAGCCGTCGCTCACGACGCAGCCCGTCAATGGCCAGCATCAGTGCGACCCAGGCGCCGGAAATCGAAGCGGTCCGGGTGCCGCCGTCGGCCTGCAGCACATCGCAGTCCAGCGTGATCGTGCGCTCGCCGAGCGCCTCAAGGTCAATGACGGCACGCAACGACCGGCCGATCAGCCGCTGGATTTCCTGCGTACGGCCTGATTGTCGGCCGCGGCTCGCCTCGCGCGCTGATCGGCTGTGCGTCGCACCGGGCAACATCCCGTATTCGGCCGTGACCCATCCGCTGCCCTTGCCACGCAGGAACCGCGGTACGCTTGCCTCGATGCTCGCCGTGCACAGGACCCGCGTGTCGCCGAACTCGGCCAGCACCGATCCGGGCGCATGCATCGTGTAGCCCGGTTCGAAACGCACCGGTCGCATCGCGTCGCTCGTTCTTCCGCTCGGTCGTTTGGTCGTCCCTGTACTCATCATCTCGTCCTTTGGTCGTCTCGCCCGGTCATCGATGGCTCATCCCAGCCAGCGCAAGGCGACGGCCGATGTGTTGTCGGCAAATTGCCCGGAGGTTCGGACCGCGAGTTCGCCGAGGCGTTGCAACTCGTCCGCCAGCGGTCGCTCCGCGCTGCCGAGCTCGCCGATGGCCTCGTCCGTCAGCCCAGACCAGAAGCCGTCCGTGCATGCCAGCAGCGTATCGCCGGGTTGCAGTTTCTTCTGGTTGGTGATGTTCATGCCCGGCAACGTGACGTCGCCGCCGAGACAACACTCGACGAAGTTGCGCATCGGGTGGTCGATGATCTCTTCCTCGGTGATCAGACCTTCCTGCAGCAGCAACTCGACATGGCTGTGATCGCGCGTGCGATCCAGCACTTTTCGGCCGCGGATCAGGTACAGGCGGCTGTCGCCGACATGCCCCCAGAAGGCTGCCCCGTCCTGCACGAGACAGGTCACACAGGTCGCCCGCGGCCGCACCTCGACACTGAGACCGTCGCCGAGGGCGACGAGGTTGCGGTGCGCCTGGCCGATCGCCAGGTGCATGAATCCCTGAGGGTCGAAGACGGGATGAGAAATCTGCTCAAACGCCTGGCCGATGGTCTGGCTCGCAACCTCCGCCGCGCGGGCGCCGTCCGAATGCCCCCCCATGCCGTCGATGACGACGACCAGCGCCGCATCGTTGCCGGTCGCCACCAGCACGCGATCCTGATTCTCTTCGCGGCCGCCGATCAGGCTCAGCTCCGCATACTCGATCTGCAAACTCATTCCCCGGTATTGGTTCTGACTGGGCGTAATGTCGCCGCACTGAAATCAGTGGCGCGTTCGCCATGGCCGGCCAGTGTAAGCTCCCGGCTACACCGTTGCATCCGATTTTTGCCGGAAACGTGCGCCGTGTCTGCTCGCCGGAGCAACTGACCTCACGCGGCGGGCGTGGCATCATACGCGCTCGACAAGCCGGCGCCCGATCCCGGCATTGAATCGCCACCGATGATCAACAGCATGACAGGATTCGGCCGTACCGAGGCACAGACCCCGGACGGCCAGTTGCAGATCGAGATTCGCTCGGTCAATCACCGCTACCTCGATGTCCAGTTCAAACTGCCGGAAGGATTCCGCGCGCTGGAACAGGCGCTGCGCGATATCGTCGCGGCCCGGCTGAAGCGCGGCAAGGTCGATGTGTCGCTGTCGATCCGGCGCCGGCCCGACCAGCCGGTAACGACGCACATCAATGTCGAACAGGCGCGGCAGGTCATCGGACAGCTGGAAGAACTGGCCGCGATGCTGCAGGCGCCGGCGGCGATCAGCCCGGCCGTCATCCTGCGCATGCCCGGCGTCGTCGAGGAAGAGCAGATCGAACCCGAGACGATGTTCCCCGCCGTGACCGACGCGCTCGTCAACGCGATCGATCAACTGGCGGAAACGCGTGCCCGCGAAGGTGCGCGTATCCATACAATGATCGACGGCCGTTGTGCAGATGTCCTGACGCTTGCGGACGGAGTCCGTGTACGCCTGCCGGCGGTGCTGACGGAAATCCGCGGCCGACTCGAGCAGAAGGTCGAATCTCTGAACGCGCAAATCGATCCCGACCGGCTCGAGCAGGAACTGGCGATCATCGCGCAGAAGCTCGACGTTAGCGAAGAACTCGATCGCCTCGATGCGCATGTCGACGAAGTTCGCAACGCACTGGCGGCAGACGAACCGGTCGGCCGGCGCCTGGATTTCCTGATGCAGGAACTCAATCGCGAAGCCAACACGCTCGGCTCCAAGTCGGCGGACACCGAAACGACACAGGCCGCCGTCGACCTCAAAGTCGTCATCGAGCAGATGCGCGAACAGGTCCAAAACGTGGAATAACCAGCGCACGGCCGCGACCCTACCAGTGAACGATCCGCAATCCATCCACCTTCGACACGCCCGTACATGACCATGCAGCCCGGTCGATTATTCGTCATCTCGGCGCCGTCCGGCGCCGGTAAGACGACGCTCGTCCGGCGTGTCATCGAGGCACGGGGGGATCTGAAATTTTCGATCTCGTTTACGACGCGCGAACCGCGTGTCGGCGAGCGCGACGGGGCAGATTATTTCTTCGTGAGCCAGCAGGCTTTCGATCGTATGCGCGACGACGGTGCATTCCTCGAACATGCGCAAGTGTTTGGCAAGTGCTACGGCACCGGGCGGCAACAGGTGCACGACCTGTGTGCGGCCGGCCACGATGTGCTGCTGGAAATCGACTGGCAGGGCGCGCGACAGGTCATGACCAACGACCCGGACTGTCTGAGCATCTTCATCCTGCCGCCATCGATGCAGGAACTCGAACGCCGTCTGCGGGGACGGCAGACCGACAGCGAGACCGTGATCGCCCGGCGCCTGGCCGAGGCGACCGGCGACATGGGGCACTGGCGCGAGTTCGACCACGTCGTCGTCAACGACGATCTCGACCGGGCCACGGCGGACCTGCTCGCCATCTTGGCCGGCCAGTCCACCACCACCGGCACCGACGATCCCGGCACCGCCGCGCGCGTGACGCGGTTGCTGGCAGGCTCTGCGTAGCAGACGGATGACGGGGCCGAGCGTTGCTATTGCCCCGGCAACCGACTAGGCTACGCGGTCCCCGTCAGCCAATGGATTAGAGGCATGGCCAGAATTACCGTCGAAGATTGCATGCACCAGGTCGATAACCTGTTCGATCTCGTTATCGTCGCCTCCAAGCGCGCGCGCCGGCTGGCAAACGGCGCCGAGCCGCTCGTGCCATGGGAGAACGACAAGCCGACGGTTGTTGCGTTGCGGGAGATTGCCGAGGGCCTGATCAACGAAAAGATCCTTGAGGAAATCGCCCAGCCGGACGAAGACCTGCTGAGCAACGAAGAGGCCGAACGCCTGCTGGCCGAAGCGCCGCTGCCGTCCTCATTGTCGAGCACCCCGGGCGACGAACGCGCCATCTGACCCGTGCGCGCCGCCGCGGCGCGCAATGCATTATGTCCATGACCGGCGGGCCGCCGGTCACCTGCCGCCGGTACGGTAGAATCGACGCATGGACTATGCGGCATCAATCCTGAGCCATCTGCCGATCGCCCGCCGTGGCGCGGGCCTCAAGAGCCTGTTGTCCAGGCTCAGTTACCTGCCGCCAAGCCAGCTCGACATCGTCGTTGACGCCTATGAATTCGGCGCCCAGGCTCACGAAGGGCAGCGCCGCTATTCCGGCGAGCCGTATATCACCCACCCGGTTGCCGTTGCCGGCATCCTCGCTGACCTGCACCTCGATTATCAGAGCATCGCCGCCGCGCTGATGCACGACGTCATCGAGGACACGCCGATGGCCAAGGAACAGATCGAAGCACGCTTCGGCGCCGAGATCGCCGGCATCGTCGACGGCGTCAGCAAGCTCGACCGCCTGTCATTCGATTCACGCACCGAAGCCCAGGTCGAGAGCTTCCGCAAGATGATGCTCGCGATGGTCGAAGATATCCGCGTCATCCTGCTGAAACTGGCCGACCGTCTGCACAACATGCAGACGCTCTATGCGCTGCCGGCAGACAAGCAGCACCGCATCGCGCGCGAAACACTGGAAATCTATGCGCCGATCGCCAACCGGCTCGGCGTCTATTCACTGAAAACCGAACTCGAGTCGCTCGGCTTCCAGTTCGCCCACCCGTATCGTTTCCGCGTGCTCGACAAGGCAGTCAGGAAGGCGCGCGGCAACCAGCGCCAGCTCGTGCGCAAGATATCCGACCGGCTCGCCGGCGCGCTCAATGAAGCCGACATCGAAAATCAGGTCCACGGACGCCAGAAGAATCTGTACAGCATCTATCGCAAGATGATGGAGAAGCGGCGCTCGCTCAGCGAGATCGCCGACGTCTTCGGGTTTCGAATCATCGTGCAGTCACCGGGCGACTGTTACCGGGCGCTGGGTATCGCGCACAAGCTCTACAAACCCGTGCCCGGACGCTTCAAGGATTTCATCGCGATACCGCGCGTCAACGGTTACGAGTCTCTGCATACGACGCTGCTCGGCCCCGGCGGCATCCCGATCGAGGTGCAGATCCGTACCGAACGCATGAACCGGGTCGCCGAGAGCGGCATCGCTGCGCACTGGCAGTACAAGGCGACGGACAAGCAGATCATCCCGCCGCAGGTACGCGCGCGCGAATGGCTGGCGAGCATCAGCGAGATGCAGTCGGCGGCCAATTCCGAAGAATTCATGGAACACGTCAAGGTCAACCTGTTCCCCGACAATGTTTATGTCTTCACGCCGAAGGGCGCAATCCTGCGCCTGCCGCGCGGCGCAACGTGCGTCGATTTTGCCTACACGGTGCACACCGATGTCGGCAATCGGTGCGTGGCGGCCAAGATCGACCGCCGCCTCGTGCCGCTGCGCACGACGATCAAGAACGGGCAGACTGTCGAGATCATCACGGCCAAGAGCGCAAACCCGGACCCGCGCTGGGTGAATTTCGTCGTCACGGCCAAGGCGCGGTACAGCATCCGCCAATTCCTGAAGAACCTGCAGCATGACGAGGCGCGCGAACTGGGCCGGCGACTGCTGAATCAGTCACTGCGTGACGCCGGCAGTTCATTGCGCCGGACCAGCCGCCGGCGCATGCAAACCGTGCTGAGCGATTTCAGCATGGCCGATAGCGGCGAGCTGTTCGAAAAGATCGGCCTCGGCGAGCGCCTCGCGCCGCTCGTCGCCAAGATCCTGCTCCAGACCCCCCCCGCCGATGGCGACACGGCGAGCGCCTCGCCGATCACGATCGCCGGCACCGAGAGCCTCGTCGTTCGCTATGCGCGATGCTGCCGCCCGATTCCGGGCGATGCGGTCATGGGTTACCTGAGCGCGGGTCGCGGCATCATCGTGCATCGTAATGTCTGCGGAAACCTCAGCGAATTCCGCAAACAGCCCGACAAATGGGTGGCCGTTAACTGGGAGAAACACATCGACCGGGAGTTTTCGGCCGAGATTCTCGTCGAAGTCTCGAACAAGCCCGGGGTGCTGGCGGAAATCGCCGCGAGCATCGCCGATAGCGGATCGAATATCGAACAGGTATCCGTCGACGAACGCTCCGAAGAGGACTACGCGGACATCACGATCCTGATGCTGGTACGCGATCGCGTCCATCTGGCCAGTGTTATTCGCCGCATCCGGTCCATGCCGGTCGTCAAGAAAATAACCCGCACTTGCGCGTAAGATCGTTTGCGCCGGTGCCCGGACTCCCCCGAAACTGCGAATAGAAACGTAAGGATAGATTCTTGGAAAGAACAGCCATTCACACCGATGCGGCGCCCGCCGCGATCGGCACCTATTCCCAGGCCATCCGCGCCGGCGGACTGGTCTTCGTTTCCGGACAGATCCCGCTGGCCCCAGAGACCGGCGAACTGGTTGGCGCGGACGACGTCGAGCAGCAGATCCGCCAGGTGTTCGACAACCTGCGGGCCGTCGCCGAGGGCGCGGGCAGCTCACTGGCCGGTGCCGTCAAGATCACGGTATTTCTGACCGACCTCGCGCACTTCGCGAAGGTCAACGAGATCATGGCCGAGTATTTCGCCAAGCCGTACCCGGCACGCGCGGCCGTCGAAGTTGCGGCATTGCCGCGCGGGGCGACCGTCGAAGCGGACGCAATCCTGATCGCCTGACGCGGCGGCAAACGGCTCGATCAGTGCGCATGCCTTTCAATAAGCTGCATGGTGCCCCCCACCGGGCGCGCCCGCGCGTTTTACCGGACGCACCCGGGCACCGGTCGTGAAGACGCCGTCGCCCGGCACGCCACCCGCGGCGAACGATCTGACCGGCTTGCGCGGCGTCGGGCCCGCCCTCGCCGAGCGACTGGCGCGACTGAATATAGAGCGCCCGACCGACCTGCTGTTTCTGCTGCCGCTGCGCTACGAAGACCGGACGAGATTGACGCCACTCGGCGCCGCGCTGCCCGGCATGCGCACCGTCGTCGAGGGCGACATTGCGCTGGCAGAGGTTGCCTTTCGCCGCCGCCGCATGCTGCTGGTTCGCATCACTGACGGCAGCGGGCAACTCACTCTGCGTTTCTTCCACTTTTCACGGGCCCAGCAGGCCGGCCTCAAGCCTGGCGAGCGGGTGCGCTGCTACGGCGAGGTGCGCAAGGCGCCGGGCGGCATCGAGATGATCCACCCCGAGTACCGGATTCTCGGCCCGGCCGGTGAACATGGGCTCGAAGATCGGCTGACGCCGATCTATCCCACGACCGAAGGCCTGCAACAGGCGCGGCTGCGCAACCTCGCGGGGCAGGCGATCGATCGCTGCCTGCCGCTGGTCACGGACTGGATCCCCGCCCAGATCGCCGCAGCCAAAGGTCTGCCCGATCTCGACACGGCGATTCGCACAGTCCACCGGCCGCCGCCTGACATCGACCTGAACCAGCTCGCCGCCGGCACGCATCCTGGCCAGCGGCGCCTGGCGCTCGAGGAGATGCTGGCCCACCACCTGAGTCTGCGCCGGATCCGTGAGCAAAGCCGGTCACAACCGGCGATCCCGCTGCGCGGCGCACATGCGCTGCGAGACCGCTTCCTCGCATCGCTGCCGTTCCAGCTGACCGGCGACCAGCGCACCGCACTCGATGACATCGAGGCAGACCTCGCCGGCGCACATCCGATGATGCGCCTGGTGCAGGGCGACGTCGGCTGCGGCAAGACGGTGGTCGCTGCGGCCGCGGCGCTGGCCGCCGTGGCCGAGGGCCACCAGGTCGCCGTCATGGCGCCGACCGAGTTGCTCGGCGAACAGCATCGCGACAGCTTTGCCGCCTGGCTGGCACCGCTTGGCATCACCGTGGCGTGGCTGTCGGGCAGCCTGCGCAAGAAGGCGCGCGAGACGGTCTACGCCGCGATCGCCGACGGCGAAGCCGAGGTAATCATCGGCACGCATGCGCTGTTCCAGGAGGCCGTTGAATATCACAGCCTCGCGCTCGTCATCGTCGATGAACAGCATCGCTTCGGCGTCCATCAGCGCTTGCGCCTGATGGAAAAAGGCCGGCTCGGCAAAGCGCTGCCGCATCAGCTCGTCATGACCGCGACCCCGATTCCGCGGACGCTGGCGATGACCGCCTACGCCGATCTCGATACCTCCGTCATTCGCGAAATGCCGCCCGGTCGCCAGCCGGTCCGCACGGTCGCGCTGCCCGAAGAGCGTCGTGCCGAGATCGTGACGCGCGTCCGCGATGCGTGTCGCGCCGGCCAGCGCGCCTACTGGGTGTGCCCGCTGATCGAGGAATCCGACGTCATAGACTCACAGGCTGCCGAGTCGATGCACGCGCTGCTCACCGACGCCTTGCCCGAGCTGTCCGTTGGTCTCATTCACGGCCGCATGAAACCGGGTGACAAGGAACGCGCCATGCACGCGTTCGCCGCCGGCAAGACGCAGGTGCTCGTCGCGACCACCGTGATCGAGGTCGGCGTCGACGTCGCCGAGGCGACGCTGATGATTATCGAGAACGCCGAACGCCTGGGGCTGTCACAGCTGCACCAGTTGCGCGGGCGCGTCGGGCGCGGCAGCGATGCGAGCCACTGCGTGCTGTTGTACCGCTCACCGCTGTCGGCGATGGCCAAGCGCCGTATCGGCGTACTGCGCGAGACCAACGACGGGTTCGAGGTCGCCGAGCGTGACCTCGAGCTACGCGGGCCGGGCGAAGTACTCGGCACGCGCCAGACCGGGCTGATGCAATTGCGCGTCGCCGACCTGATTCGCGACGCCGATCTCGCCCCGACAGTGCAACAGATTGCGCGGACGCTGCTCGAGACCTCGCCCGATGCGGCAACCGCGCTGATCGAACGCTGGATCGGCACGAGCAGCCGCTTCGGCAACGTGTAATTTCTGCGCAGTGCGCACGGATTCCGGCACGGTAAAGACTGCTATTCTCTGGACATGGGGACCCAACGGCAGAATCCGAATCGCTCGATGAGCGGCGAGCTGGCCCACCAGATTCGGCAATACGCGATGCTGATGCGGCTGGATAAGCCGATCGGTATCTGGCTGTTGTTATGGCCGACGCTCTGGGCGCTGTGGATTGCGGCCGACGGCCACCCGGATCCGCGGATCTTTTTGGTTTTCGTTTGCGGCGTCATCATCATGCGCTCGGCCGGGTGCGTCATCAACGATTTCGCCGACCGGAATATCGACGGCCAGGTAGCGCGCACGCGCGACCGACCACTGTCCAGCGGTCAGGTGGCGCCCGCCGAGGCCATCGTGCTGTTTATTGCGCTGGGCCTCATCGCGCTCGCGCTGGTGTTGACGCTGGACCGCCTGACACAGGCGCTGGCGATCGTCGGCGCCGTGCTGACCATCGCGTATCCATTCGCCAAGCGCCTGATCGCGGCGCCGCAATTGATTCTCGGTGCGGCGTTCGGCTGGAGCATACCGATGGTATTCGCCGCCCAGACCGGTGAGGTTCCGCGGCTGGCATGGCTGATCTGGCTCGCCGTCGTCGTCTGGGCCGTGATCTACGACACGATCTACGCGATGGTGGACCGTGACGATGACCGCAAACTCGGCGTCAAGTCCACGGCGATCCTGTTCGCCGGCGCCGACGTTTTTATCATCGCGTTACTGCAGGTCATCCTGATGCTGGCGTTCTGGTTGATCGGCGCCGCCGCCCATCTTGGCCGATGGTACTTTGCCGGGACCCTGGTCGCCGCCGCGCTGTTCGGCTACCAGTACTGGCTGATCCGCCAGCGGGAACCCGAGCGCTGCTTCCGCGCCTTCCTGAACAATCACTACGTCGGCGCCGCGATCTTCATCGGCATTCTGCTCGACTATACGTTCCGCGCTGTCGCCTGACAGCGGGCGCCGCCCGGCGTCGCAAGGGTCACGGGTCGTGTGACCGGCCGCGCGGACCGACGGTGCGGGCGACCGTCCAGACCTGCACCGCACCGGCGCCGGCCGCTTGCGCCGCACGCGCAACGGCACGCGCCGTCGTGCCGGTCGTCCAGACATCATCGATGATCGCGACATGCAAACCGTTCAGGCTGCGCGGCGCCGTGAACGCGCCGGTTATGTTCCGCCGCCGGGCACGGCCGGTCAGCGATGTCTGTTCAGGCGTATCGCGCGCCCGACGCAGTACATCGGCGCGCAGCGGCACGCCGAGCCGGCGAGCGACCGGCGCCGCAATTTCCTCCGCCTGGTTGAAGCCGCGTGCCGCCATGCGGCGACGATGCAGCGGCACCGGCACGATCAGGTCGGGTCTCGTCAACGCGTACTCACCGCGCAGGCCGCACAGGTAGGCGCCAAGCATTTCCCCAAGCGCGCCGGCAAAATCCAGGCGCTGCCGAAATTTGGCGCTGGCAATCAGGCGATCGACCGGATAGGCATAGATCAACGCCGACACGATGCGCATATCGTCCGCGCCGGCGGCACAACCCGGGCATCGATCCGTCGGGTGGGCCGGGGCCAGCGGCGTCCCGCAGCCGCAGCACGGCCGCTCGATCCACGGCAGGTCGTCCCGGCAACCGGGGCAGCAGGCGTCCGGGCCGGAGGCGAGACCGCAAAATACGCAGACCCGCGGACAGAGCCAGTCCAGCGCCTGGTCAACCTTCGCGTGCATCACTGGTTGACAGCCAAATCATGCACACCATACTGTCCCGCTGCACACCCGTCGTCACAGCCCATTAACCGGCGCAAACGGAAAGATTCATGTCGCAACCCTCGCCCTCCGATATCACCCCGGTCCGCAACGACTGGTCACGCGCCGAGATCGCCGACCTGTTCGCATTGCCGTTCAATGAATTGCTGTTCAACGCCCAGGCGACACACCGCCGCCATTTCGATCCGGGCCAGATCCAGATCAGCACTTTGCTCAGCGTGAAGACCGGCGGCTGTTCGGAGGACTGCGGCTATTGCTCGCAGAGTGCGCGGTTCGATACCGGCGTCGAACGCGAGGCGCTGATGTCACTCGAAGACGTCGTCGTCGCCGCGACGCGGGCCCAGGCCGGCGGCGCAACGAGGTTCTGTATGGGCGCCGCGTTTCGCAGCCCGAAACCCAAACAAATGAACGCGATCACCGAGATGGTCGCGGCCGTGCACGAGCTGGGCATGGAAACCTGCGCCACGCTCGGAATGCTGACGCCTGTACAGGCGCAGCAGCTCAAGTCGGCAGGCCTGGACTACTACAACCACAACCTCGATACGTCCGAATCGTTTTACCCGCAGGTCGTCACAACGCGGACCTATCAGGATCGGCTGGACACGCTGCAGGCGGTGCGCGATGCCGGCTTGCAGGTCTGTTGCGGCGGCATCATCGGGCTGGGCGAGGGCGAGGACGACTGGATCGACATGTTGCACACGCTCGCGACGCTGCCGGCGCATCCGGGCAGCGTGCCGATCAACCGGCTCGTCCGGGTCGCCGGCACGCCGCTCGACAGCGAACCGCCGGCGCAAGTCGACCCGCTGGATTTCGTGCGCATCATCGCCGTCGCCCGCATCCTGATGCCCGCCTCACACGTCCGCCTGTCCGCCGGTCGCGGCGAGATGAGCGACGAACTGCAGGCGCTGTGCTACTTCGCCGGTGCAAACTCGATCTTTTTCGGCGACAAACTGCTGACCACCGACAACCCGGACACGAACCAGGACCGGCGGCTGCTCAGCCGACTCGGCCTGCAGCCCGAACCCGCAGGCCATGGCCGGGCCGTCGACCATCTGTCGAGCGAGCGAGGCGCCGCCGGCATCGATTGAGCCGCCGGCCACAGTCGCTGCCGGTCGCGAAGCAGATTCGGGCACGGCGCCGATGCCGGCCCCCGACGCATCCCCGCCGACCATCTCTTTGGGGCGGGCGCGACCGCAGGCAACTCGCCGCTATCATCTCGCCGCGATCGACCGCAGCCGGGCCCGGCAGGATCAACGACCCGCATCGACCATTTGGATCGACCACCTGGATCAACGATAGAATAGCCGCCGACCGACCCACCTTCCCCGGCCAGCCATGATCGACCAACAGCGCATTCGCCGCGCGTTCGCACGGGCGGCGGCCGGCTTCGACGCCGCCGACTTCCTGCATCGTGAGGTTCGGGAACGGCTGCTCACGCGGCTGCTCGTCGTCGCCGCGACGCCGGAGCTGATCCTCGATCTCGGCGCCGGCACCGGCGGCGCGACGAACGGGCTGCGCGAACGCTTCCCGGACGCACGGATTGTGTCCGTCGACCTGGCACCGGCCATGCTCGCGGCCGGCGCGACGCAAGCCGCCGTCTGTGCCGACGCCGCACGGCTGCCACTGACAGACGGTTGCGTCGACCTCATTTACTCGAACCTGATGCTGCACCACTGCCCGGACCCGGTCGCCACGCTTGGCGAGGCACGGCGCGTACTCGACGATTCGGGCCTGATGCTGTTCACGACCTTTGGCCGCAGGAGCTTCATCGAGCTCGGACGCGCGTGGGCAACCGCCGACCATTACACGCATATCGCGCCGTTTGTCGAGATTCAGGAACTCGGCGACATGCTTGCCGCAAGTGGCTTCATCGAGCCGGTTCTCGACAGCCAGACCCTGACCGTGACCTACGATGATCTCGACCGGCTGATGCGTGACCTGCGCCATGCCGGCTCGACGAACGCGACCTCGAACAGAAATGCCGCGCTGACCGGTCGTGGCGCCTGGCGGCGCCTTGCCGCCGCTTACGACCAGCTGCGCGACACCGACGGCAAGCTGCCCGTCACCGTCGAAGTGATCTCCGGCCTGGCATGGGCCGGTACACGCCGCGGCGACATCGAGATACCGATCGGGCAGATCGGCAGGACACCACGCGGCCCTGCGCATTGACCGGGGCACCAGCGAGCCGGCCGCGGCGCCCGCTCGGCCGCGACCACCCACTTGCCCGCAACACGACCCTCGGTATGCCCGGATTGCGCAGATTTCGGGCTTCCAGTAACATACCGCGTTCCCGCGGTTTGTCCGATTTCTGCATACGCCGCCCATTCGGGCGGTGATCGTTGGCAGTGACGGTGCCGCTCCGGTCGATTTTCGGAGCGTGACTGGCGGATGACGTCAAAATCATAGTGGAACAATTTGACAGCGGAAGATTCGGCAGTCCCGGGCGGTGTTCGGGCTAGCGGTTGCGAAAGGGAAGTTGAGCAAGATCATCCGGCACTGCGCCTGCCGATCCATTTTCGAGCGGATCGCGATCGATTGCTGATATCCCGGTCGGACGATTTTTCGGCCGTGCTGACGTTGGCACGCTCGGTCCCCCGACTGCGCGCGGGCGACGGCACATGCGCGGCGCATGTGCCGCAGTTAAAATGTTGTATTCGACGGTCGAAAAAGGCCGAAGGGATCGGAGCAATTTAATGAACAGATTCTGGATGCCGTTACTCGGCTCGCTATTTGCTGCACCGGCGGCGCATGCTGACTGGGCGGTTAATCTTCCCGTGGGCGTAACGGATATCAGCGCGCAGACGTTCGACCTGCATATGTTCGCGTTCTGGATCTGCGTAGGCATCGGAGTTGTCGTGTTCGGCGCGATGATCATCGCGATGTTCCGGTTCCGTAAATCCCAGGGCGTGCAGCCGGCGACCTGGTCGCACAATACGGTGGCCGAGATCATCTGGACCGTAATCCCGATAGTGATCCTGCTCGTTCTGGCCATACCGACGGCCCGCGCGCTCGTGGAAATCGAGGACACCCGCGGCACCGAGATGAGCATCAAGATCACCGGCTACCAGTGGAAATGGCATTACGAGTATATCGGCGAAGACGTCGGCTTCTTTAGCACTCTGGCACGCGCGAGCAACGAGGCACGCCGCCGCGGATCGAACATCGATCCGAAAACGGTGCCGAACTATCTGCTCGACGTCGACCGGCCGCTGGTCATCCCGGTCGACACCAAGATTCGCTACCTGATCACCGCCAACGATGTGCTGCATTCCTGGTGGATGCCGGCCTTTGCCGTCAAGAAGGACGCCGTGCCGGGCTTTATCAACGAGGGCTGGTTCAAGGTCAACGAGGCCGGCACGTATCGCGGCCAGTGCGCCGAGATCTGCGGCAAGGACCACGGCTTCATGCCGGTGGTCGTCGAAGTGCTGTCGAAAAAAGACTACGCGGCGTGGCTGGCCGCACAAAAATCCGGCAAAGCCGGCTGACTCGCGCCGGATAACGCGCCAACAGAAACAAAACCAGAGACGGAGCAGATCGTATGAGCGCCACTGTGGCAGACATGCACGATAGTCACGACCATCACGGGCCGGTCCATACCGGCATCAAGCGCTGGTTGTTTGCGACGAATCACAAGGATATCGGCACGCTGTACCTCGTGTTCGCGCTAGTGATGCTGTTTGTCGGCGGGCTGATGGCGCTCATCATTCGCGCCGAGCTGTTCCAGCCGGGGCTGCAATTCGTCGACCCGGATTTCTTCAACCAGATGACGACGATGCATGCGCTCATCATGGTATTCGGCATGATCATGCCGGCCTTCGCGGGCTTCGCGAACTGGATGATCCCGATGATGATCGGCGCGCCGGACATGGCCCTGCCGCGGCTGAACAACTGGTCCTTCTGGCTGCTGCCGTTCGCCGCGACACTGCTGGTCTCGACGCTATTCATGCCGGGCGGCGCGCCGGCTTCGGGCTGGACGCTGTATCCGCCGCTGGTCCTGCAGACCGGCGACGCATTCCCGTTCGCAATATTTGCCATTCACCTGCTCGGCATCTCGTCGATCATGGCGGCCATTAACATCATCGTGACAATCCTGAACCTGCGGACGCCGTCGATGTCGCTGCTGCAGATGCCGATGTTCGTCTGGAGCTGGCTGATCACGGCCTACCTGCTGATCCTGGTCATGCCGGTGCTGGCCGGCGGCGTCACGATGCTGCTGATGGACCAGTTTTTCGGCACGAGTTTCTTCGAGGCAGCCGGCGGCGGAGACCCGGTGCTATTTCAGCATATCTTCTGGTTCTTCGGTCATCCGGAGGTCTACATCATTATCCTGCCGGCGTTCGGCATCATCTCGCACGTGATTCCGGCATTTTCGCGCAAGCCGCTGTTCGGCCATAACGCGATGGTTTACGCGACGGCCTGTATCGCCTTTCTGTCTTGTGTCGTCTGGGCACACCACATGTTCACGGTCGGCATGCCGCTGGCAGGACAAATGTTCTTCATGTTCGCGACGATGCTGATCGCGATCCCGACCGGTGTGAAGATCTTCAACTGGACCGCGACGATGTGGCAGGGCGCATTGACGTTCGAAACGCCGATGTTGTTTGCGATCGCCTTCCTGTTCCTGTTCACGATCGGCGGATTTACGGGCGTCATGATGGCGATGGTGCCGCTGGACTTCCAGTATCACGACTCGTATTTCATCGTCGCGCATTTTCACTATGTGCTCGTCCCGGGCGCGCTGTTCGGGGCCATCGCCGGCTGTTACTTCTGGCTGCCGAAATGGACCGGGCATATGTACGACGAGCGTCTCGGTAAGATTCATTTCTGGCTCACGACGATCTTCGTCAACCTGACGTTCTTCCCCCAGCATTTCGTCGGCCTCGCGGGTATGCCGCGCCGTATTCCGGATTACGCCGTACAGTTCACGAACTTCAACATGATGTCGAGCATCGGCGCATTCGGCTTCGGCTTCTCGCAACTGCTGCTCGTGTACGTCATATACAAGTGCGTCAAGGGCGGTGCGAAAGCGACGGCCGAGGTCTGGGACAACCCCGAGGGACTGGAATGGACCGTACCGTCACCGGCTCCGTATCACACGTTCGAAGTGCCGCCGGTCTATACGCCGCGCTATGGCGCGACGCACTGACCGACATGGGTGCACAGGCAATGACAACGGATGATGACAATCGCCGACGCAAGATTCGCACGAATGCGATCGTGCTGGGCCTCGTCGCGTTTGCAGTTTTCATCGGCTTTATCATGCTGATGGGCCTGCGGGGCTAGGCTGCCGATGAACGATAAACCCGCCGCGCGCGAGAACAGCCGACTGCTCATCAAGCTCGTCGGGCTGGCGCTCGGCATGTTTGCATTCGGCTTCCTGCTCGTACCGATCTACGACGTCTTTTGCGATATTACCGGCCTCGGCGGCAAGTTCGATCTCGAGGCTGCGGTCGTCGAGACCCGGGTGCCGGTCGATGACCGGATCATTACCGTCGAGTTCGTTGCCTCGCTGAACGAATACGCTCCCTGGGAGTTTCATCCCGCGGTGGCCAGCATGGAAGTGCGTCCGGGCCAGATGTACGACACGACGTTCTACGCCAAGAACCTGACCGACCGGGAACTCGTGGGTCAGGCGGTGCCGAGCATCGCGCCGGGCCAGGCAGTCCGGTTTTTCCAGAAAACCGAGTGCTTCTGTTTCACGTCCCAAAAATTCACTGCGCAGGAAGGCAGGGACATGCCACTGCAGTTCGTCGTCGACCCGGAACTGCCGGAATATATCGACCGGTTGACGCTGTCATATACATTTTTTGCCACTAATCAGGTCGCGCAGAACTAGCGCCGCACCCGCCAGTCAGAGGAATCGCCCGCCATGGCACAAGCTTCGAGTAAATATTTCGTTCCCGAGTCGACGAGCTGGCCGCTGATCACTTCGATCGGCCTGTTCATCATGATGGGCGGTTTATCGATCCTGCTGAACGGCGGTGAGATCGGTCAGTACGCGGCCTATGTCGGTGTGGCGATCGTTATCTGGATGGTCTTCGTGTGGTTCGGCGAGGTCATCGGCGAAAGCGAGAACGGCATCTATAACGACAGGGTCGATATGTCGTTTCGCATGGGCATGTTCTGGTTTATTTTTTCCGAAGTCATGTTTTTTGCCTGTTTCTTCGGCGCACTCTGGTACACGCGCAACCTGTCGCTGCCGTGGCTCGGCGGCGAGGGTAACAACTTCTTTACCAACCAGCTGCTCTGGGAAGGCTTCGAGAGAACCTGGCCGTCGAACGGCCCGGGCAACAATGGCGGTGCATTCGAGCCGATGGCGGCGATGGGCATCCCGGCGATCAACACCGCGATCCTGCTGACCAGCGGCGTGACGCTGACGGTTGCGCATCATGCGCTGAAAGCCGGCAAGCGCGGCGTCCTGAACACGTTTCTCGCGCTGACTTTTATCCTCGGCTTCATCTTCATCGGTCTGCAGGCCGAAGAATACATCGTCGCATATAAAGATCTGAACCTGACGCTGGAAACAGGCGTGTACGGGGCGACATTCTTCATGCTGACCGGTTTCCACGGCCTGCATGTCACGATCGGCGCAACGATGCTGCTCGTCATCTGGCTGCGCTGCCTGAAGGGGCATTTCACGCCGAAGAAGCATTTCGCCTTCGAAGGTGTCGCCTGGTACTGGCACTTCGTCGACGTCGTCTGGCTCGGTTTGTTTATCTTCGTCTACTGGCTGTAAGCATCCAGGTAACCGTTCAGGGACGATCAGGGACCGGTAATTAAGTGGCCTGTAATTAAGGGGACAGTTTACTTATCTCCTGAGGCATCAACCTCAAATTCAGACTGTTTGCATGAGGAGATAAGTAAACTGTCCCCTTAATTACTCTTGAACTACGGTGGTGCCGACGGCGTCAACCCGTGCGGTTCGATCCAGCCGTTCATATAGGCAATAATCAGCAGCACGAATAACAGGACCGATAAAGAAATCCTGACTGTCAGGGAATTCACCAGTTTCTTCGACTCGCCACGGTCGCCGACGAGGGCGAACAGGCCCGACCCGAGGCTGACGATGATGGCCAGAAACACAATGGCAATCAGTATCTTGATCATCGGATCAGACTAGACGCGCGACGTGGGCAACGCAACTGCAAAACACTATCGACCGCCGTTCTGGGGCACGCTCGCGCTCGTCGTCTTTGGCGGGGTCTGCATCACGGCCGGCTTCTGGCAACTCGACCGCGCCGCCGGAAAGCGGGCTTTGTTCGCCGCCTTCGAGCAGGGGCTGGATGGCGAGCCGCTGCAGGCCGTCATCGCCGACGAGGAAATCGAACAGTATCTGTATCGGCGCATCTCGCTGCAGGGCCGCTACGTGCCCGATCGCCAGGTTTTGCTCGACAGCATGATGCACGAGGGCCGGCCCGGCTATCACGTGCTGACCCCACTGCAGACCGGCACGGCGATAATTTTGGTCAATCGTGGCTGGCTGCGCGCCAACCCGGATCGCACGGTGATGCCCGACGTCGCCGTTACCGATAGAATGCGCACCGTTACCGGACGGCTGTACCGGCTGCCGCGCACGGGCCTGTCGCTCGGTGAGACACCGACCAACGCGCAAACGGCCTGGCCGCTGCGACTGCTGTTTCCGACGGCCGCGGAGATTGCCGGCCATACCGGGCTTGCAGTTCACGACTACGAGGTGCTGCTCGACCCGGCCGCAGAGGACGGCTATACGCGCGCGTGGCGACCGGCACTGATGTCCCCGGAAAAACACCTGGCCTATGCGCTCCAGTGGTTCGTGATGGCCGCTACGATCGTGATTATTTACGTGGCGCTGACAATCAGGGCCGCACGCAGGAAGTTACCTGATGATTGAACAACAAAAACGGGGGCGGCTGCAGCTCCTGCTGCTCGCGGCGGTCTTCTTCGGTCCCGTGCTGATCGCCTGGTTGCTCTACGATCCTACCGGCAGCCGGCCGGCCGGCGACACAACCGCCCACGGCGAGTTGTTGACACCGGTCCGACTGGTGCCCGATGCCAACCTGCGAGTGGCGCGCGAAGACCAGGACTCGCCGTACCCGGGGCGCTGGACGCTGGTGCATACGGGCGAAGGCGCCTGCGGCGAGACCTGCCGCCAGGCGCTGTACGAGACGCGCCAGGTCCGCAAGGCGCTGGGCAAGGAAGACCGGCGCGTGCAACGCATCCTGTTCCTCTCTTCCGACGCGCCGCTCGATCCGGCTGTTGCCGGCGAGCACCCCAGTCTGCTGGTCTTCGCCGCGGACCATGCGCTGGCCCACAAGTTTGTCACCGCCGCAGCACCCGACGACGCGGGCGACATCTACCTGGTCGATCCGCTCGGCAACCTGATCATGCGCTTTCCGGCGGGTACCGGCATGAAAGGCATACACCGGGATCTGAAGAAGCTGTTGACGATCTCGCAGATCGGCTGACCGAAACCAAATGGTGCCGGTGTACAGTTTCTTAAGTTTCTTAAGTTTCTTAAGTTATTCATCGCGCCTAGATTCGATTGAATAACTTAAGAAACTTAAGAAACTGTACACCGGCACCAGAGGAAATAGCGTATGTACAATTGGTATGTCCGTCTGATCGCACTCGCCGCGGCCCTGGCGCTCGTCGTCGTCGTACTCGGTGCCTGGGTGCGGCTGACCGATGCCGGCCTGGGCTGCCCGGATTGGCCCGGCTGCTACGGCTCCCTGATCGTGCCGGCTGACCCCACGGAGGTTGCCGCCGCCAACGCCGCATTTCCGGACCGTCCGGTCGAGTCGCACAAAGCCTGGCACGAGATGATTCATCGCTTCGCCGCGACGACGCTCGGATTATCGATCCTGCTGGCCGCCGGTATCGCCTGGCGCAATCGACTCGATCCGCGTCAACCGGTCCGGATGCCGCTGGCGCTGCTCGGCGTCGTCATCTTTCAGGGACTGCTCGGCATGTGGACCGTGACACTGCTGCTGAAGCCGCTGATCGTCATGGGGCATCTGCTCGGCGGCCTGACAACGCTGGGCATGGCCTTCTGGCTGCTGCTCGAGCACCTGCGCCGCAACACCGTTATCCGGGTCCGGCCGCGACGCATTGCCAAACCGGCGCTGGCGGCGCTGATCGTGCTGGTCACACAAATTGCCCTCGGCGGCTGGACGAGCTCGAACTACGCGGCGCTTGCCTGTCCGGACCTGCCGACCTGTCAGGGCAGCTGGTGGCCCCCGACCATCGATTTTGCCGAGGGCTTCGTGATGTGGCGCGGGCTCGGCGTCAATTACGAATTCGGCATCCTCGAGGCGCCGGCGCGCGTCGCCATCCATTTCACGCATCGTCTCGGCGCGCTGGCCGCGCTGCTGTTGATCGGCTTTGTCGGCCTGCGAGCGGCTCGCAGCCGAAGCAACCCGGCGGTTCGGCAGGCGGGCCGATGGGTTGTCGCGGCGCTCGTCGCGCAAATCACCATCGGCATCGGCGTCGTCTGGTTCGGGCTGCCGCTGTTTCTGGCGACCGCACATAACGGTGTCGCGGCGTTACTGCTGCTCGCGACGATCAACCTCAATCACGCCACCGTAACGCACGCGACGGCCTGAGCCCCGCCATGACCAGGACCAGTCGGTTCACGCTGATTGCAACGGTGCTGCTCGGCGTCCTGCTGTATACGATCACCCGGTTTGCCGCAGATCTGAATATCGCGTGGGATGGTAGCGCTATCGCGCCGCCGCCCGATGTGGAGGACGCGACCGCCGCACCGATCGCCGATGCGGCCAATCTGCGCGCCGTGCTGAACGCTCTCGACATTGACCCGGCGACGGTACTGGACAGCTGGGCGGCATGGAGCGATGCGCGCGGCTTCGTGCCACCCAACCGCCTGTTCGGTATCCCGGACCCGGTCGATCCCGTGGCTTCGAAACCCGCGACTTCGAATTTCAGGCCTGCAAATCCGGCGCCAGCCAACATCGAGGCATCGGATCCCGCACCCTCGGACTCGTTGCCGGCGGACCGCGGGGCAGCCGATCCCGTCGCATCAGGCCCGCGGCCATCTGTCCCGGAAGCATCAGACACGGGGAGCGCTATCCCGAGAGGGTCTGCCGACAACGCAGCCATCAATGAGGCGGAACTGCTTGCGCGCAGCACGGCGGGCGATGCAGAGGCCTCGCAGGCACTGGCGGCTCGCGCCGCATTCACCGCGCCATTCGAAGCCATCGAATATTACCGGCTGGCAGCCGAACAGGGCTCGACGTTTGCATTGCTCAGGCTCGCCTCCCTGTTTGAGGCGCTCGACACCGTGGCGCAGTCCGGCGTCGCAGTCAGCCCGGACTATGTGCGGCGAGTCGCCGCACTGACCGGGTCTGCCACCGGCAATGACCTGCGCCGGATGGCGTTCACTCACCTGCTCGCCGCCATCCGTGACGGCGGCCCGCCGATCGTCGACCCGGCACTGCTGGCATGGGTCCGCCGCCTCGACGAGCAGGTCACCGCCGACCAACGCACGGCCGTCTGCGCGCAATCGGCCCGCCTGCTGATGGAGATCGCCGGTCGGCGGGTGCGCATGGGCCGGCCACCGGTCGTAACCGAAGCGCCGCCGATTTTTTTCACCGCGCGCCAGTGGGCCGATCGACAACTCTGCGCCCGGACCGCCGACCCGATCGAAAGCCTGATGGACCTGTCTCACTGCACCGTGACCGGCTTCCGGACCACCGCAAACGAACCGCTGGATCTATACATCTGCGCTGTAAACGCCGAACAGCGCCCGCAGATACGCGCTGACGAGCCATCCCCCGATTGGTGACAGACACAGGGGTTCGGCCTCGTTTCACCGCTTGATTCGCCGGAAATAATTGGTGTCTGACCCCAAAACTCTCTATTACCGCTAGACTTACAATCCTTGCAGCGCCTGCCCGGACCGTTTTGAACATGGATGTAACGCCGATCATCGCTCCGCTGAACGATGCGCAACGCGCAGCGGTCACGGCGCCCGATCAACCGATGCTCGTCGTCGCCGGCGCCGGCAGCGGCAAGACGCGCGTACTCGTGCACCGTATCGCCTGGCTGATCGAGGTGGAGGGCGTCTCGCCGCACGGCATCCTGGCCGTAACGTTCACCAACAAGGCCGCGGCGGAGATGCGCAGACGTATTGAGATACTGCTCGGCATGCCGGTCGATAACCTCTGGGTCGGCACCTTTCACGGACTGGCGCATCGACTGCTGCGACGCCACTGGCGCGAGGCCGGGTTGCCGCAGTCATTCCAGATCCTCGATTCGGAGGACCAGCACCGACTGCTCAAGCGGATGTGCAAGAACCTCGAACTCGACGAGTCGACGTGGGTGCCCCGCGAGATCCAGTACTTTATCAACAAGCAGAAAGACGAAGGGCTGCGCCCCGCACACATCGCCGATCAGGGCGACCAGACGCGGCGCCAGATGATTCACTTCTACAAGTTGTATCAGGATATTTGCGAACAGTCCGGCCTCGTCGACTTCGCCGAACTGCTGCTCCGGGCACACGAACTCTGGCTGCATCATCCGGGCCTGCTCGATCAGTATCGTCGCCGGTTCCGCCACGTGCTTGTCGACGAGTTTCAGGACACCAACGCCATCCAGTATGCATGGCTCAAGGTGCTCGCCGGCGAGACCGGCATCCCGTTCGCCGTCGGTGACGACGATCAATCGATCTATCGCTGGCGCGGCGCGCGCGTGGAACACCTCGTCAAGTTCCAGAAGGATTTCCCCAACGCCCAGACCGTCAAGCTCGAGCAGAACTACCGCTCAACCGGCACGATCCTGAAGGCCGCCAACGCAATCATCACGAACAACAGTACGCGACTGCCCAAGGAACTATGGACCGACGGGAGCGACGGCGAACTAATCCGGCTATACAACGCCTATAACGAGCGTGACGAAGCCGATTTCGTCGTTGCACGGATCGAGGAATGGGTCCGCGACGGCAATCGGCGCGATGAGACCGCCGTACTGTATCGCTCGAACGCGCAGTCGCGGGTGTTTGAGGAAGCCATGCTGCGCGCCAATCTGCCGTACCGGGTCTACGGCGGCCAGCGCTTCTTCGAGCGCGCCGAGATCAAGGATGCACTCGCCTACCTGCGACTGATCGAGAATCGCAACGACGATCCTTCGTTCGAGCGTGTTGTCAATGTTCCGACACGCGGCATCGGTGCAACCACCGTCGGCACGATTCGCAGCTATGCGCGCGCCAATGCGCTGCCGATGTGGGAAGCCGCCCGCTCCCTGGCCGGCGGCCAGCTGTCGGGCAGAGCAGCCAACGCGGTGCAGACTTTCCTCGTGCTCATCGAAACGCTTGCGCGCGACACCCGCGAACTCGATCTGCACGAGCAGGTCGACCACGTAATCCAGCGCAGCCGGCTCGCCGATCACTATCGCAAGGAACCGCGCGAAAAGGCCGAGGCCCGAATCGAGAACCTCGAGGAACTCGTCAGTGCCGCTAGCGGCTTCGAAGACGACGACGTCGAAGAAGACATGTCGCCGCTGGCCGCATTTTTGGCCCATGCCGTTCTCGAATCCGGCGACACGCAGGCCGACGCCTGGGACGACTGCGTCCAGCTAATGACACTGCACTCGGTCAAGGGGCTCGAGTTTCCCGTCGTGTTCATGACCGGCATGGAAGACGGCCTGTTCCCGCATCAGCGCTCGATGAATGATGCCGACGGCCTCGAAGAGGAGCGCCGCCTGTGCTATGTCGGCACGACGCGGGCCATGAGCCAGCTCTACCTGACCTGCGCCGAGCAGCGCCGGATGTACGGTATCGACAAATTCGCTCATCCCTCGCGTTTTATTGGCGAAATCCCTGCCGAGCTGATCGAGGAGGTCCGGCCGAATATCCGCGTCTCGCGGCCCGTTGCCCACGCCGGTCTGCGGTCGCGCGCCGCCACCCGGGCCGGGCAGTCCGGCAGCCTTGCCGAATCAGGCGGTGACGGCGTGCGACTCGGGCAGCGCGTGCGCCACGGCAAGTTCGGCGAGGGCGTCGTGCTGAACTGCGAGGGCGCCGGTTCACATGCGCGGGTTCAGGTCAATTTCGAGACCGCAGGCACAAAATGGCTTGTCGTTTCTTACGCCAACCTGGAACTGATGTAGACTACGCGAGCCTCGGCCACGCATGCATATGTACAGATGAATATTCTGATTCTCGGCGCCGGGCAGGTTGGAGCCACGGCCGCCCATCATCTGGCCAAAGAAGAAGCCAACGAAGTAACGATCGTTGACTCGAGCGCGGCCGTGCTCAGGGATTTGCAGGACCGCCTGGATGTCCGCACGGTCGTCGGCCATGCGTCCTTCCCGGACGTCCTCGAACGGGCCGGCGCGCGCGACGCGGACATGATTATCGCGCTGACGAACAGCGACGAGATCAACATGGTCGCCTGTCAGATCGCCTACACGATGTTCCAGACACCGACCAAGATTGCGCGCATTCGCGCCGCCGAATATATCGACGCCGATGATCTATTTCAGCAGAACGCAATTCCGGTCGATTTCCGTATCAGTCCGGAAGAGCTCGTGACCCGGCACATCGAACAACTGATCCATTATCCCGGCGCGTTCCAGGTGCTCGAATTTGCCGACGGTGCCGTGCGGCTCGTCGGTGCGCGCGCACTCCGCGGCGGTCTGCTCGTCGGACAGCAGATCAAGACGCTACAGGAACACATCCCGGGCGTCGAAACTCGCATAGCCGCCATTTATCGTAATGGGCAAAGCATTGTGCCCGAGGGTTCCACGCTGCTCCAGGAAAACGATGAGGTTTTCTTCATCGCCGGCCGCAAGAATATCCGGGTCGTGATGAGCGAAATGCGAAAACTCGAGGACCCGGTCCGGCGCGTCGTCATCGCGGGCGGCGGCAATATCGGCTTCCGGCTCGCATCCGCTCTTGAACAGACCAACCAGGTCAAAGTCATCGAGCACAACAAGACGCGGGCGCGGGAGATCTCCGAACTGCTCAGCAAGTCGATTGTTCTGCACGGCGATGCAGCCGACGAGGAATTGCTGCTCGACGAGAATATCGACAGCTCGGATATTTTTGTCGCACTGACGAATGCCGAAGAGGCGAATATCCTGTCGGCCATGGTGGCTAAAAAGCTCGGCTGCAAGAAGGTCATGTCGCTGATCAATCGGCCGGCCTATGCCGAATTGGTCGAGAGCGGCCTCATCGATGTCGCAATCTCCCCGCGCCAGATCACGATCGGTTCTCTGCTCGCGCATGTCCGCCGCGGCGACGTCGTCAAGGTACACTCATTGCGTCGCGGACGCGCCGAAGCCATGGAAGCCATTGCCCACGGCACGCGGGAGGAATCGAAAGTCGTCGGGCGCACCATCGAGGAAATCCGGCTGCCGGTCGGCGCATCGATTTCTGCGATCGTGCGGGATGATCAGGTCATGCAGCCGCACCATGACACGGTTGTGGAGTCCAAAGACCACATCATCATGTTTATTACAGATCGCCGACAAACCGACGAAGTAGAACGCCTGTTTCAGGTCGACGTAAAGCTCTGAAGCGACATCGATGCACCTGACCGTCGTTCAGAGAATCCTCGGCATGCTGTTGATGATATTCAGCAGCAGCATGCTGCCGCCGATCGTCGTCTCGTTCATTTACGACGACGGATCCATGGCCGCTTTCGTTTACGGTTTCGCGGTAACGGCAATATCCGGCGCGCTGATTTGGCTGCCGGTGCGCCGGCAAACGCGGGACCTGCGCCTGCGTGACGGCTTTGTCGTCGTCGCCGCCTTCTGGGTTGTCCTCGGCACCTTCGGCGCCGCCCCGTTCCTGTTTTCCCAAGCGCCGGTGATGTCGATCACTGATTCCGTATTCGAGGCTATTTCGGGCCTGACGACCACGGGCGCGACGGTGCTGTCCGGCCTTGACGGATTGCCGGCATCGATCCTGTATTACCGCCAGCAGCTGCAGTGGCTCGGCGGCATGGGCATCATCGTGCTGGCCGTCGCGGTCCTGCCGATGCTCGGCGTCGGCGGCATGCAGCTATACCGCGCCGAAACGCCGGGGCCGGTCAAGGATACGAAACTGACGCCGCGCATTACCGAGACCGCCAAGGCGCTCTGGTATATCTATCTCGGCATGACGATTACCTGCGCTATCGGCTACATGCTGGCCGGGATGACACTGTTTGACGCGATCTGCCACAGTTTTTCCACCGTCGCGATTGGCGGCTTCTCGACCCATGACCTGAGCATCGGTTACTTCGACAGTTCGCTGGTCGATGCCGTCGCCGTCGTGTTCATGTTCCTGGCCGGGGTCAATTTCTCGCTGCACTTCGTTGCCTGGCGGTCGAATTCCATCCGTCACTACCTGGCCGATCCTGAATTTCGTGCCTACGCGATGATCATGTTCTGCCTGGTCATGATCGTGCTGCTCGTGTTGTACTTCAGCGAAGAATATTTGTCGCTATCCGACACCCTGGTAAACGGCGTTTTTCAGGTGGTCTCGATCGCGACGACGACCGGTTTTACGACAACCAACTTTTCGATGTGGCCCGGCGCATTGCCCGTGCTGCTGCTGTTCGCGAGCTTCATCGGCGGCTGCGCCGGCTCGACCGGGGGCGGCATGAAGGTCATGCGCTGCCTGCTGCTCTACCGGCAGGGCGTCCGTGAGGTGCATCGACTCGTCCACCCGGCCGCGCAGGTGCCGGTCAAACTCGGGTCGATGCCGGTCCCGCAGCGGGTCATCGACTCGGTCTGGGGATTTTTTGCCGTCTATATCGTGTTGTTCACGCTGATGATGCTCGTGCTGCTGGCGACAGGCATGGATCAGGTCACGGCTTTTTCCGCCATCGCCGCGAGCCTGAATAATCTCGGCCCGGGCCTCGGCGAAGTCGCGACGAGTTTCCGCGACATCAACGACATCGCCAAATGGGTTTGCATCTGCGCGATGCTGCTGGGGCGGCTCGAAATCTTCACGCTGCTGGTGCTGGTATCGCCCACGTTCTGGCGGCACTGATCGGGGCCGGCATGCGCATCCTGGAGCTTCTCGAATCGGTCAACGTCCGTATCGGACGGGCCGTCGGCTGGCTGACGCTGGTGATGGTCCTGATCACCTTTTTAATCGTTGTGCTGCGCTACGCGCTGGACAGCGGCTGGATCTGGCTGCAGGAATCGGTGACATGGATGCATGCGGCCGTCTTCATGCTCGCCGCCGCCTATACGCTGGCGCGCGAGGACCACGTGCGTGTCGATATTTTCTATCGCCGCTTTTCACCGTCTGGCCGCGCGCTCGTCGATGCGGCCGGCGCCGTTTTCTTGCTGATCCCGGTTACCGTGTTCATCATCGTCGTGAGCTGGGATTACGTGCTGATTTCGTGGCAGATACATGAATCATCGCCGCAAGCGGGGGGGCTGGCCTATCCGTTTCCGTCGATGCTCAAGAGCCTTATCCCGGCGATGTCGCTGATGCTCCTGCTGCAGGGGGCGATTCTGCTGTTGAGGTCGATCAGGCAACTGCGGGCCGGCGCCTGACGTGCTAGCGCTCGTGATGTTTGCGGCCGTCGTCGGCGTGCTGCTGATCGGCTTCCCCGTCGCCTTCACGCTGGCCGGCACGGCGCTGGTTTTCGCGTTGTTCGGCGTCGTCACCGGGGTCTTCGATGCGACGTTCCTCGAGACGATGCCGAGCCGGATCTTCGGCATCATGAACAACGGTACCCTGGTCGCCGTCCCGCTATTCGTCTTCATGGGCGTTACGCTCGAACGCGCCCGCATCGCCGAGGACCTGCTCGAAACGCTCAGCGCGCTGTTCGGGCGTCTGCGCGGCGGGCTCGGTATCGCGGTGACGCTGGTCGGCATGCTGCTGGCGGCCAGCACCGGCATCGTCGGCGCCACGGTCGTCACCATGGGGCTGCTGTCTTTGCCGACGATGCTAAAGCGTGGCTACGACCCGGCACTGGCAACCGGCGTGATCGCCGCGTCCGGCACGCTCGGGCAGATCATCCCGCCGTCGATCATCCTCGTGCTGCTCGGCGACGTACTGTCGTCCGCCTATCAGCAGGCACAACTGAACCAGGGCATCTTCTCGCCGAAGACCGTATCGGTCGGCGACCTGTTCGTCGGCGCCGTGATCCCCGGGCTGCTGCTCGTCGCGCTGTATATCCTCTACCTGATCATTGTCGGCCTGATCCGCCCCGAGTCGATGCCGGCCGCTCAGGATGCAGCGGAACGGAGCGGGTCCGACGACCGGCCGCTCGCGATGCGCGTCGTGCTCGTACTGATGCCGCCCTTGCTGCTGATCCTGGCGGTGCTGGGCTCGATCATCGGCGGCTTCGCGACGCCGACGGAGGCGGCGGCCGTTGGCGCCGTCGGCGCGCTGCTGCTTGCCGGGCTGCGTGGCGCGTGGTCACGCAGCCGGCTGGCCGACATCGGCCGCAACACGGCGCGCATCAGCAGCATGGTGTTCCTGATCCTGATCGGCGCCTCGGTATTTTCGCTCGTGTTCCGGGGTTATGGCGGTGACGACGTCGTACGCGATTTTCTGCTGGCGATGCCGGGCGGCGTCGCCGGCGCCGTGATCACCGTCATGCTGGTCATGTTCCTGCTCGGTTTCGTGCTCGATTTCATCGAGATCATGTTTGTCGTGGTGCCGATCGTCGGGCCGGTACTGCTCGGCATGGGCCTCGACCCGATCTGGCTAGGCATCATGATCGCGATCAATCTGCAGACGTCCTTTTTGACGCCGCCGTTCGGGTTCGCACTTTTTTATCTGCGCGGCGTGACACCGGAAAGCGTCGAAACCACAGCGATGTATCGCGGCATCATCCCGTTTGTGGCCCTGCAGATATTGGTGCTGATCCTGCTGGCCGTCTGGCCGGAGCTCGCCACCTGGTTGCCGAATGCCCTGAACTGATCGATGCGCAGACCCGATGCCGGGTTCGCGCGCACGCAGTCATGGCGACCGGCGATGGATGGTCAGGACCCGGGCAGGGCCGAACCGTGAACGAGGTAATGATCGAGCGCTGCCTGCCAGCGATCCATCGTCTCCGTGAACGCATCCTCGGAAAAGCCATCAACGAATGAGATGCCTGCGTCCGATAGCGCCGTGTAGCTATACGAGACGGACACTTCGCAACCGCCCGCCCCGTCCGCACGAACGGCAATCTGTAGCAGGCAGGCCGTGAAGCCCGGTGCAATCCGGACCATTTCCACTTCGCGCTGCTGCGGATCGTGACGGGAAACGAGCCAGATCGATCGACCATTCTGATCGGCTGAGGTGAAGACGCATCCCGATTCGATGACACCGGACTTCGAATAGACGGTGCCGGGCCGCCACGACTCGAGCCATTCTGCCTCGCGGACCGGGCAGAACAGCGCGAAGACCGTATCCCCATCGCCGTTGACACGGAACGCGCGCTGTCGAACGGCCCGATGCGGCAGTTGTACTTTCATGCGCTTGCCTCGAACGATCGCCGTTTGGCCCGGCCGTGAACAGGGTGCAGGCTGAGCATATGCACCATTCCGATTACGGCGCCCCAAGCGGGGCCGGCGTCACGGGCATGGATCGCGGCGCCATCGCCGTTAGAAATCGAAGATGTAGATGGCCGCCAGCAGGAAACACACGGCGGCGCCGAAGATCAGCAGCGGGGCCATTCCGCGGCGCAGGGTCTGGTCTCTTTCAGAATCCTTGAAGATTCTGACCTTACTCTTCCAAAGCCAGAGCCAGAATATTCCGACGGCGAAAATGAGTACGCCGAAGACAATAACGATAATGCGTCCCATTTCCATGCTTGCCACCCGATTCGTCAATCACTGATACCCGGCAACCGCGGTTACGCGGGCGACTCCCTGCTCGTGCGCCGCAGCGCATGCCCCGCCGGCCGCTTACCGCCTCACCGGGGAACGACCGCATTGCCTGCCAACGGCAAGCGATGAAGATACTCTACCCCAAAAATATCAGTACTTCCCGCAGATTCGGGAAAGCGCTGCAAGTTCTTGCAGATCACGCGCCCGTTGAAACAAAAGGCAAGTTCACTGTTCTTCGAAAATGGTGTCAGACACCACAATCCGGCGGGCGGCTGAATGAAGGAACCCCTGAATTGCTAACCACCCGCGTGTGCGCTTTTCAGGCCTCTGTCTGTGCCAGCCATGTCAGTTTCGACTCTTCGTGCACTGCAACCGTGGGCACGAAGTCGTTCGGATGGTCGAGACTTCCGGTCGTTACATCGATATCGTCTGGCCGACGCCGGGTCCGAAAGGCCAGCGGCGTGCCGCAGGCCGCGCAGAAGTAGCGGGTCCCCTCGGCGGAGGACTCGTGAGTCTTCGCCTCGCCCCGCAAATACCGGAACGATGCACTCGGCACAACAATCCATGTGACGAAAGGCGCCGCATTGGTCTTACGGCACATCGAGCAGTGACAGTTCGCCACCAGGTACTGGCCGTCGTCGATAGCGTAACGGATCTTGCCGCACAAACATCCGCCTTCGATCATTGGGACTTTTCATGGAACGGGTCACAGGGTCGATGCGTACGCACAGATACCTCCGATGCACAGGAATACCGGCCAGGCCAGATGTCTGCCGCGCGAAACCACCAGCGTGATCAGCCCCGTAATCAGGAATGTGGCGGCCAATACCGTCGCGACGCGCTGAAATGAAATGAGGTCTTGGGCAAGCAACCCGATGATTGCGGCCAAACCCCACCAGGCGACCGTTGTCAGGTGCCAGGCGAATCTTAGTGTTCGTTTGGTGAACTCGGGGCCGCCGAACAGGGCCGGCAGATCGTCGCGACGAAACAGGCGCGTCAGGATATAACGCTCACCGAGAACCGAATGCGCCACGCCAACCACGACAGCAAGCAAGGCCGCGATGCCCAGCAGCAGTGACACGACGGGTTACAACCGAGGATCCATGACGTGTGCACATACCAGAAGCATTCCGGATCACATCCCGGTCACGCGCGGTTACCGGCGAGGTCCCGCACGCTACACGGATCCGCTGCCCGGTCCACGATCGCGCCCACACTTCACCCTTCGGGATCCATTGGCTGACGGCCGACACAAAACCATCGCCACAGTGCGAGGACCCATGCCGATACCGAAACCGTCAAGGTAGTCAGGAACAGACAGGCGCCGAGAAATGTCAGCCACACTTCACCCTGTTCATAGCCGGCCTTGGTAACCCAGTACATCACGACGGAAACCACGGCGAAGATCACCGCAAGGATCAGCGGTTTGGTTCCGGAACGCTCCCGGTAGGGGTCTTTATTCATGTCATGCTCACAAAAAGGCCGGTCAACAATTACCACCCTCGGGCCCGGTCGGTCAATCAGGGATTATCCCCGCTGATACCCGATATCGCTTCTTTGCACATCAATCCAGCAACGGATTGCGGTCGGGCACACGCCCCGAATCCGGCGCGACCGGGTCGTGCAAAGGTTCATGACACCGGCGCGCCCGCTACTCGTACGGGGCGCGAGTCGACTGGGCGAAAGTATACCGCTAACGACGATCTGGCATAAAAAACCCCGCCAGGTGCGGGGTTTTGCGGGTACTGTCTGCGTAACTTAAACAGTCTTCTTGCGCCGACTCCAGGCTAAGCCCGAAAGTGCCGAGGCGAACAGCCAGAGCGCCGCCGGAACCGGAACGATAGAGCTACGTACTATGTAGGTACCAAAATACGGACTTCCATTACTCGCGGCACTGGAGTAATCGGTTACATACTCATCGCTATAAACCGCAGTGACAGAAAAAGTGTTGTCCAAAGCGTACGTTCCCATCATTCTGAATATGGCATCTTCGTCCTTATACAGCCCAAAAGAATATAAGTCCGAACCGAAAGAGTTTGACTGGCCGATTAGCCCAAGAAATGTCGACACATCCGTTGATTGACCCGGATAGTCGCCGAAACTCGTAGTAGACAAATGTTCGGAGGCGGAATTTTCAACGTAATTGACGAAAGAAATGGTAAAGAGATTCTCGACTTCCGCATTTGTCGCGTGCCGCCACCCGGGATTGTTAGTCAGAGCATCCGCATAACTCTGCGAAGAAGTCTCACTTAATTCCAGCCAATCCAATCCGGATAACGTGTCACTGGTATAAGTCCCGTTGTCGATTAATGCCGCATCGGCAGTGAGATATACAAAAAATAATAAAATCCCCAGAATCTTTTTCATCGGAAGGTCCCCTGGTATGTCTGCCGGAAATTCTCTGTCCTGGCAGAATCCGTTTGTTATTGATTTAGTCGGCCATCCGAGATCGCGTTCCAGGACAGTTCGGGAAGAGCAGGCATAGTAGCAAATGCGAATGAGAATCGTTTCTCTGAACGACATAACGCCGACGCGTATTTATTTGCAATAGTTCAGAACTTTGTATGAGCGCGGAGCGAATGAGGGCAAACGCAATTAATTAGCCAGCTATCGACAATTAGCAACAAAAATCACCGCCATCCTGCGCCCTATTCGTCCGCTGCAACCATGCAATCGATGCACAGCTGTGCCCGCATCATTCGCAACAAAATGCCTTCCGGAAACTCTGCCGGAGTACGCTATTAGAATTCGCCGAACGACAACGAAAGCGCACCTGTTGTCAGGTCATCAAGCATGAAGAATATTCGCCTCAGGCAAATATTCTCTATCAAATCATTTTGATGCCCTGCTCCGATCTTATCCGTTTAAGACGGCCATGAATTCCGCGCCGGTCAAACGGGGATGATCACCAGCCAATTCATAGGCCGCCGGCTTTTCGTCGATAAAGATCTCACCCACCACGTTGAACGGTGCGGTGTCATCGAAGGTGCCCATCCACAGCACGTATTGGTTCCGTTCCTTCAATCGATAAAACAGATTCGTCCCACAGCGATTGCAGAACCCGCGCTCCGCCCAGGCCGACGAGTCGTATCGTGTAATGTGGGTTTCGTCATCGAATGTTACCTGGCCGACAGTAGCCGCAAAGGCAGGCCCGCCGGTCCATCGGCGACACATGCTGCAGTGGCAGGTGTGTATATCGGTTTCGACGTCTTCAGCGGTGAACCTGACCGCACCGCACAGGCAGCGTCCGGTTGCTTTCATGGTCGTCTCCTTCAATTATCGTTGTATTCACGTTGACGATGCCCAACAGCATCCGTAACCGGCAACTGCTGCGGACCTGCAGCGGCTCCCCGGCGCGGAAGGCCAAGTGCCTTCTCTAACTGCAAACTCGCAATAGCGACCACGGTCAGCAATGAACCCTTTGTGATCACTACTACGCTGATTCTTTGATTGCCACAATATATCCGGCAACGTCACGGTTCAGCTCACCGATACCACCCTTGATAGTGGTCTGGAAGTCTTTTCCCGCGACCTGAAGCCGCTATTGAGCCCGCGCGCCGATCCTGTACGGTCGTTTAATAGGTCGACAGACCCTGACACTTGCAGAAAAAATTCAGCATTCATAACGCCCGATAAGCACCCCGGGCAGCTATTCAACATAATATTTTATGGCGTTGCTGCGCCGCTACGGTCTATCTAAGGATTTCATGTTAGGGTTCCTTCATTGCATTATGCAATGTTCTATTTTCGTCTGAATCGTATTCCTGATTTTTCCAATAACAACAATAGGGAGCGACACCATGAACAACAAAATAGCCAGCATGATCGTGTGTATGGGCATATCCATTATGTCGGTCAGCCATTCGGTCTGGGCCGACGGCACGGAAACACTCGGTCCTCCGAGTATCGCCATAGCAACCGGCACGGGAGTTAGTTCTGCAGGTACCGGAATGATCACCCAACCCGGATCGATTTCGGTCGATGTGCCCACGGGCGCGGCCATCCGTCAGGTACTGTTGTACTGGGAAGGGTTTTCGGCCACGAATGTTCCCGGTGATGCCACAATCGTGATCGGCGACGGCGTTACCTCCACCGAAGTCGTCGGCACCCTGATCGGCGGACCGACGTACTTCTTCGATCCGGCCTTCGCATCAACCTATCGCGCCGATATCACGGGCTTGGGCTTCGTCAGCGATGGCATTAGCACGCTGACGGTGAGCGGTCTCGCCTATACCTTTGCCAGCAATGGCGCCGGCGTGCTCGTAATTTTCGATGACGGCTCGAGTGACGCCGGTATTGATTTACGTGACGGATCGGATCTGGCATTCATTAATTTCGGCGGCAGTCTGCAAAGCACCGTGCCACAGACGTATTCATTTGCTCCGTCCGCATCGGATCGAATCGGTAACGTCAATTTCTTCTTCGCCAGCATTGCCGGTACCCTGTCCACCGGCTCATTCCGCCCGTCCGTCATAGAAATTACGGTTTCCGGACCTGTCGGTTCGACGACCACGACTTTCGACAACGTGCTCGACAGCGTTGACGGCGAGGAATGGGATTCGTTCACGACGTCTGTCGTCATTCCGGCCGGAGCGACGTCTGCGACCGTTCAGGCGATCTCCCGGGACGACCTTGGCACGGGCCTGTTGCCAGCATCACTGGATTGGGTAGCTGCCGCATTTTCAATTGAAGAGGAAACCCCGCCGGGCGTCCCGGGCCGTATGACCGGTGGCGGCAGCGTTTTTCGTATTGACGGGACACGCGTAACACGGGGTTTCGAGATTCACTGTGATCTGCGGGCGCCAAATAATATCGAGGTCAACTGGCCGGGTGGCAACAAGTTCCACCTGACTTCGCTTGACTCGGCAGTCTGTACCGACAGCCCTGCGATCGACCAGTTGCCGCGATTCGCACCATTCGACACGTTCCAGGGGGCCGGCACCGGCCTGTTCAATCACGAGCCCGGAGCCACAATCGAATTCGTGTTCGTCGACGCAGGTGAACCCGGGCGCGACGACACGGCGTCGATCCAGGTCTGGAATTCCGATGGCGATCTTGTTCTTGATGTTGCGGGCAACATCAAGAAAGGCAATATTCAGGCGCACAAGGACAACAAGTCCACCCTGTAAGGGTCAGTCGCTGACAGGCCGGCACCGCCATCGAGCGGTGCCGGCCTTTTGCCGTATGTTTTGATGGCGAGCAGATCTCGGCGCCGGCTTCCGGTCGGGCCGACGCTACCTATTTACCGGCTCTCAGAACAAAATCCGTGCGAAGTCCTCGTAGAACTGATCGGTCGTCAATTCGTGGGCGGAGATCTCATTGAGATTATCCGGACCAACAAGAAACAATGGTTCTATGCGCGCTCCCAATGAAAATGCGCCCGGCACATCTTCCGACTCCCGATTGCGCGGAACGACTTGCGACACGATTACGAAATATCCTTCATCGGGAGCAGCATCCAGTGCATCACGTGCTTCTGGCGTCATACCCAGGTCGATCAGCAGGTGGGTAAGCTGTGATCGACCGTCGTTGATCTGCATGAACAGTGCGATATTGGTCTGCTGCGCCAGCAGCGCCTGCACGGCTTGAGTCTCAAGGACGGAATCCCGGACTGCCTTGATCCTGTCGTCGCTCATTGCCCGGAAAGATAGAGCCGTAACATTCGGTGACTGCGACTGGACGACATACAGCTGCGATACCGCAACCGCCCGCAGACCGAAGGCTATTCCCATGCCGGCGGCTACGATTGCCACCCACATCGTCAACGCCTTGCGACGTGATACCGGCGCTGCCGAGCTGGCCTGACGCGGACCGCTGAATGGATTGAACATCGGCACGCGCGCCAAATAGTCATCCGTCACGCTGCCGTAGCGCTCCCTGATGGTCTGTTCCTCATGCCGCGCAAGAATGTAGTACAAACCCAGCATCATCACGTACGTGACCAGGATAAAAAACCGTGGCCACAGCAGCAGGAAGCCGGCGCCACCGACAATCAGCATCAGGTACTGCGGATGTCGCACCCGTCCGTACAGGCCGCCGCTCACCAGCTGCTTCTTGATGAACTTGCCGTAGTAAAGCTGAATCGCACAGGCGAAAAATCCGACAATGCCGACCAGCGCCAGGATTGCACCGAGCCAGTTGACCCCCCGAAACAAAACGAATTTCGTGTGTGCCAGATGCGGCAGAAAAAACTGTGGCAGCCAGGCCGTGGCCGCACTTTGCTCCAGACCGTGAAACAGCGGCGTATAGACACTGTAAAAATAAGCCGCGAACGGCGTGACCATAATGATCATCTCGAGCGCGCTCACCACATACAGAAGTATGGGTGCAATCCACGGCCAACGACGCGACGACGTATTCATGGTGCGACCCCTTTGCGTATTCGATAGCTGATTAACGACAGTCGGCGAAGACTCACGGCGATCTGACCTGACGACGTTGTTCCGACAACGCTCCACGCCGGAAGCTTCTTGTAGTCGGAACGCTCGGGTCGGAAGCGCGCGATTATTTGAATTGTATATTGTTTGCAACAATAGGCAGCAAGATTGTGCGCTCAATCGGCATTTTTTCCCGATGAAGTTGAGGCCCGGGCAATGTCGACATCAACGGCAGCGACGACCCGTTTCCAGGAGGTCCGTTTGCAAGGGAAATTCACCGTTTCCGGAGCCGAACAAAAACGATGCTGAAATTGGACGATTAAACGCAGGACGCGATCATTATTCTTTGCTATTCACGTGGTATTCAGCCGGTTACGCTGGCCCGACGCTCCCGTCTTTCAGGAATAGAGGTGGCAGGACACGTGGTGAGGCAGATCTTTCCGGCCGACATTGATTGTGGCCGGCACAACGCTCCGGCAGATTTCCATGACGTCCGGGCAACGCGTGTGAAACGGGCAGCCGGACGGCGGGTTCATCGGGGACGGAACGTCACCCTTGAGTATGATGCGCGAGCGCTTTGTCTTTGGGTCGGGGATCGGGATCGCGGACATCAGTGCCTTTGTGTACGGGTGTTTAGGCGCGGCGTACAGATCATCAACCAGGGCATGTTCAACGAGGCGGCCAAGGTACATGACGCCGATTTCGTCGCTGACATGCTGGATGACGGCCAGGTCGTGGGAGATAAACAGGAAGGCGATGCCGCGCGTTTTCTTGAGGCCGGCGATCAGGTTAAGCACCTGGGACTGCACGGAGACGTCGAGCGCGGAGACCGGTTCGTCGGCGACGATGAAATCCGGCTCGAGCGCCAGCGCGCGGGCGATGCCGATGCGCTGACGCTGGCCACCGGAGAATTCGTGCGGATAACGGTCCCGAATTTCCGCACCCATGCCGACATCGTCGAGCAGTGCAATGACGCGTTCTTCACGTTCGGCCGCGGTACCGATGCGATGCACGTCCAGCGGCTCGCGAATGATCTGCGCCACCGTTCTGCGCGGACTCAGCGATGCGAATGGATCCTGAAAGATGACCTGCATGCGCCGGCGCCGGTCAATCAATTCGCTCCGGCGCAGCTTCAGGATATCGTGGCCGTCGAGCAGCACCTCGCCGGATGTGGGTTCGTGCAGGCGCAGGATCGCACGGCCGAGAGTTGATTTGCCGCAACCGGATTCACCGACCAGACCGTAGGTACGACCCTTGCCGATTGAAAGACTAACGCCGTCGACAGCCCGCACCTGGGCGACGACACGCCGGAGCAGTCCACCACGGACCGCAAAGTACTTGGTCAGATTGCGGACGTCGAGCAACGGTATCTGATCACGGCCGCTCATGCTGCCGGCTCCGCCTGCTGACCCGGATGCGGGTGGTGGCACGCAATAAAATCCCCGTGCGGTCCGGCCGGCACCAGTGCCGGGCTCTGCTCGCGGCACAGCGCGTCAGCGCGCGGACAGCGCGCGGCAAACCGGCAGCCGGGCGGCAGGTGCAGCAGGTTCGGCACACGACCGGGGATGATCGGCAGCTCGTCGAGCCGCTCGCGGCGCAGACGCGGGATCGACTCGAGCAGGCCTTTCGCATACGGATGACGCGGCGCCTCAAACAGTCGCTCGATGGCCGCATTCTCGACGATGCGCCCGCAATACATGACGATGGCGCGCCGGCAGGTTTCAGCGACGATGCCCAGATCGTGCGTGATCAGGACGACGGCCATCTTGAATTCGCTTTGCAGCCCGGCGATCTGTTCGAGCACCTGCGCCTGCGTGGTGACGTCGAGGGCCGTCGTCGGCTCGTCGGCGATCAGTAACTTCGGATCGCACGACAGGGCCATCGCGATCATGACCCGCTGCCGCATACCGCCGGACAACTGGTGCGGGTATTCATCGATGCGTTTGGCCGGCACCGGGATGCCCACCTTGGCCAGCATCTCGATGGCCGCATCGCGCGCCTGGCGCCGCGTCAGGCCGCGATGGCGCCGCAACACGTCCGTCATCTGGTTGCCGACGGTGAACACCGGGTTCAGCGCCGTCATCGGTTCCTGAAAAATCATCGAGATGTCGCGGCCGCGGATATTACGCATCTCGCTGTCAGGCAACCCGACGAGCTCGCGGCCCATGAACCGGATACTGCCGCCGGCGACGCGGCCCGGCGGCGAAGGGATCAGCCCGAGGATCGACAGGCCTGTGACGGTCTTGCCGCAGCCCGATTCACCGACGATGCCGAGCGTCTCGTTCTCGTGCACGTCAAAGCTAATGCCATCGGCAGCTCGCACGACGCCATTCTCGGTCGTGAACTCGATGACGAGATCACGGACGCTGAGCAACGGTTGCGTGTCGGCCTGCATCTAACCGACCTTGCGCGGATCCAGCGCGTCCTGCAGCGCATCCGAGAACATGTTGAACGCCATGACCAGCCCGAACATCAGCACGGAGGCGGCGAGAAAATTATTGAAGAACCCGGCCATTACCTCCTGCGAACTCTCGGCAATCATCAGCCCCCAGCTCATGCCGTCTTTCACGCCGAGCCCGAGGAAACTCAGGATGACCTCCGACTTGATCGCCGACACAAACATGATCGTGGCCTGCACCAGCAGGATGTGCGTGGTGTTGGGCAGGATATGCCGAATAATAATCACGAACTCCGGCACGCTTATGGCATGCGCGGCCTCCACGTATTCCAGGCCGCGCAGCTTGATGACCTCACCGCGAATGAGCCGCCCGACCGAGGTCCAGAAGGTCGAGATCATCGCGATGTGCATTGCATACGGATTGTCCTGCATCGCGAACACGATCGCGGCGACGAACAGGTAGAACGGTATCGAATCGAGCACGCCCATGAGCCACAGCAGCACTTCGTCGATCCACGAGCCGTTGAAGAACCCGGCGACGGCGCCGAGCGCCGCACCGATGACCGTCGCGAGCACAGCGACGACGAGGCCGACCTCGAACGCGGTCTTGGTGCTGTAGACCGCACGCGCGAAGATATCCTGCCCGATCAGGTTCGTACCGAACCAGTGCGCCGCAGACATGGCCTCCCACTTGCCGCCCCGCACCTCGCTCCAGTCCGCCGCCCACCAGCCGGCGGTCACGCCGACCGCGACCAGCATATACAAGAGTACGAAAGCCAGCGCGATCATGCCGGTCCGGTCCCGGGCGAGCTTCCAGGCCGCCTTGCTCCACAGCGATTCGCGCCGCACCGCCGGGATCGCCACGGCGCTCACTTGAGACTGATCCGCGGATCGACGGCCCGGTACAGGATGTCGGTCAGCAACTGGGCCAGCACGAACAGGATCGCCGTCAGCCCGACGACCGCCTTGAGCACCGGCTGATCGCCGCTGATGATGGCGTCATAAGTAATCTTGCCGACGCCCGGAATCCCGAAGTAACTCTCGATCAGCAGGCTGCCGCTGATGATGACGAGCGGAATCGAGAACACGACCCGGGTGATGATCGGAATCATGCTGTTTTTCAGGATGTTCTTGTAGAACAGCTTCGCCGGCGGTACACCGAACGCGCGCGCCGTGCGCACGTGATCGCGCGTCATCTCCTCGACGAGCACGGAACGATAAAAGCGCGTGTTATAGCCGAGCGCGACGAACACCATCGCCATCGTCGGCACCGCGACGTACGACAGGTAGTCACCGAACGAATGCACGCTCCAGCCGCGCACCGGGAACCAGCCGAGGCCGTAACTGGAGGCAAAGATGATCTGGAACGCGATGATGACGATCAGGAAACTGATGCTCATGCCGACCACGGCCGAGGCCATGATCGCCTTGTCGACCCACGTGCTGCGGTAGAAAGCGGCGAACAATGCCAGCAGCACGCCGAGCAGATTGCCCAGCACGAAACCAGGCCCGGTCAGCGCCAGGGAGATCGGGATCGTGCGCGCGAGCAGCGACGCGACGTCTTCACCGGTCGAGTCCGAATTGCCGAACTCCAGCGTCACCAGTTCGCGCAGGTAATCGACGTATCGCACGAGAAACGGCTGGTCATAGCCGAGCTGCGTGCGCACCTCGGCGATCTCCTGCGCCGTTGGGTTCTTGCCGAGCAGCTCGTAGGTCTTATCGGGCCCGAAGTACACCATGAGCAGGAAGCTGATTAAGGTCACGCCGAGTACCAGCGGGATGCCCGAGATCAGCTTGCGCACCGTGTACTGAAGAATCTCCACGCCGCTATCGCGCCCCGCCCTTCACCGTCCCGGTGCTCGCGTCGACGATATCGACGTAGCGCAGGAAAAATCCGCCAATGATTTCACGGTCGGGAATCGCGATCACGTTCTTGTGCCAGAGATAGATACGCGTGCGCGCCAGCCCGGTGTTGGCCACGCAATCGTCGATCAGCATGCGATTCATCCGCTGATAGATGGCCGTGCGTTCGGGCGACGGCAGCATCGTGCTGGACAGTTCATAGAGTCGATCGTACTCGGGGTCGCGGTAGTTCGCATCGTTGGACCCGGGCGAACTGTTCGGGCCGTAGAACAACTGCAGCGTGTTCTCTGCATCGGGAAAATCCAGACCCCAGCCCTTGGACACGTAAGGCAGCTGGCTCTGTTTCCAGGCCCGGCTGATATCGCCGAACGTCGCGAACCGTTTCAGGATGATCTTCTCGCGCGGATAGCCGATCTCCTTCATCCATGCGCGAAACTGCTCGAAGATCAGCCGCGAGCTGACACTCGAGTTGGCGCCGTACACCAGCGGCGGCAGGTTCTCGGGCGTCCAGCCGTTGTCGGCCAGCAGCTTGCGCGCCCCGGCCACGTCGCGCGTGACGCTGTCCCGCGACAGGCCCGGATCGAATTCGGGCGAGACCGGCACGATGATGCCCGGGAAGATGTTGCCGAGCCCCATGTAGAAGCTCTCGTTACGCTGTTCCCACGAATAGGCCTTGTTGATCGCGCAGCGCAGGGCCTTGTTGCGGCGCTCACGTTCCGGATCGTCGTTATAGCCGAACTCGGGAAAATCCATGTTGAACGCATTAAAGATAAACCCCGCCTCGACGCCGGCAAAGAAGTGATATTTCTCCGCGAAGGCCGGCTTGAGCGTAACCGGCTGCTTGGTCGCCAGTACTTCGTCGACATGCTCGTTGGGGATGCTGGTGTATTGCACCTCATCGCCCTTGGTGAACGAACTCCAGCGCGCCGACGACTCGGCGATGAAACTGATCTCGAGCCGGTCGAGGAACGGCGGCGACCGGCCGTCGATCGCGGCCACGCCGCTGAAACCGTGCTGCGCCTCATCATAGCCCTCGAACGCGATATCGACGGGTTCTGGACGAAAGCGCGGGTTGCGCTCGAACACCACCTGCGACGTGTCGTAGGATGTCAGCCGGAACGGACCCGAGCCGACCGGATGCACCGCGAACTCGCGGCCGTGATACGCGACGGCCTCGCGCGGCACGACGGCCGAAAAGCCCATCGCCAGCGTGAACAGCAGCTGGGGATAGGGCTTTGTTAATTGAATCCGGATGGTATGCGTGTCGAGCGCGCGCAGACCCGCAATCTCGGCCGCGTAATCGGAACCGGCGGCTTTCCATTCATCGAGACCGACGATGCGATTGATCCACAGCCAGGCACCCTGCGGGCGGGTCTTCGGATCGAAGTGGCGCTTGATCGAGTAGACGAAGTCCTCCGCAACGACCTCGCGCCCGACGCCGTCCGCGAAGGCCGGATCATCAATGAACCGCACGCCCGGTTTGATGCGGATCGTATACGTTAACCCGTCTGCCGAAATCTCCGGCCAGTCGGCGGCGAGGTTGGTCTTGAGCTCAAAGGGTCGCGCGAGATACTTGTAAGCAAACAGCGTGTCGTAAGCATTGAGCACGACGAAGTTTGCATACACATTGGCGGCCTGCACGGGGTCGAGGCTGGTCGGCGCCTGGTCCATCGCGTGCCGGTAGACCTTGAGGCCCGCCGGGCCGCGACTACCCGGTGTGCGCGGCGGCGTGTCCTTGTCGTCGCCTGTGCCGCCGCAGCCGCCGATCGACAGCCCGATCGCGAGCAGCGCGAGAACACTCGGGGCGGGGGCGGCACGTGGCAAGCGGGCAGACATCCGTTATGGCTGCGGCCTGTGCCTGATCACAGTGCGCGGACGTCGAGCATTGCCTGCTCGGAGATTTCCGTCCAGGCGCCGACCGTTTTCCGAAAGGCCGCAAACGATGCATGAATACGCGCGGCGACCGGATCGGCGGCAACGAGTTCCGCAACGACCTCATCGGTCAGCGCCCGCAATTGCCGCAGAACCTCATCCGGGAAGCGGCGCACCTCGATCTTGTCATCGGCCTTGAGTTGTTCAAGCGATTGCGCATTCCGTGCCGTGAACTCAGCGGTCATCTGATCATTGATCGCGCTGCAGGCAATCTCGACTATGGTTTGCAGATCCTTCGGTAACGCATCAAAGGCCTGCTGATTGACGATGCACTCGAGCACCGGGCCCGGTTCCTGCCAGCCGGGATAATAGTAATAACGTGCCGCCTGGTGCAGACCGAGCGCGACATCGTTATACGGGCCGATCCATTCCGTCGCGTCGATGGTGCCGGTCTGCAGGGCCGTGAAGATCTCATCGGCCGGCAGACCGACCGGCGTGCCGCCCGCCCGTCGCAGGACCTCACCGCCCCAGCCGGGGATGCGCATCTTCAGGCCGTTTAGATCGGCGAGCGAATTGATCTCGCGGTTGAACCAGCCACCCATCTGCACGCCCGTGTTGCCGGCCGGGAAGGGCACGAGGCCGAAGCCGGCATAGAGTTCACGATATAATTCGAGGCCGCCGCCGTAGTACAGCCAGCCATTCATCTCCTGCGCGCTCATGCCGAACGGCACTGCCGTAAAGAACTGCGCCGCTTCTGATTTTCCCTTCCAGTAATACGCGGCGCCGTGTCCAATCTCGGCGGCGCCCCGCTGCACGGTGCCAAAAACCTCGAACGGCGGTACCAATTCGCCGGCGCCATACACCTTGATCTTGAGGCGACCGTTTGACGCGTCGTCGATGAATTTCGCGAGCCGCAGCACACCGGTGCCGAGCCCGGGAAAATTCGGCGGCCAGGTCGTGACCATCTTCCATGTGATCTGCCGGACCGCCTCGCCCGAGGCGCACTCTTGCCGCTCGGCGGCACAGCCCCCCAGCGCCAGCGCGCCGGCGGCCCCCGTTAAAACCTCTCGTCGCTTCATGCAACGACTCCTGACTGAAAGCACAGCATAGTAGACGCGGCCGGAGCCCTTGCCAAACCGGGAATCCGGGACGGACGAGCGGGCGTCGGGAGGGGGCGGGCTGATCCCGGCCTGCATTCAGGGGGGCAAAGAATGTGTATTATTTTACACATTGGCGTAAATTTATGAATTATTTACGGGAGTATGTACTTATTGAAAACCGAGGAATATCAATAAGTTAACTGCTGTACGAATCAGCAGCAAGTTGAAGTGGGGTCTATTTCGTGGGATTAGGGTCCGAATCGGTCCCAGAGTGGGAATTTTTACCCGCTTTGTCGTCTTTCGGCCACCCGCCTTCCGGACGCTTTTTCTTGAGCGCCTTGGATACGGCAGATTCCCAGTCGTCCTTGATCTTAAGGCGATCTGGTTTTGGGCCTGGTTTCTCAGTCTTGTTCATAGGAACCTATGGTAAGGTAATGGTGCCGGGGACGGGGATCGAACCCGCAAGGTCGAATGACCGGCCACTCCCAAAGTGGCTGTCTTTACCGATTTGACCACCCCGGCAAAGCCCGCCTAGCGCGGGCTTTTTGTTTTCCTGACTTGCGCGGCTATTCAGTGTCCACCGCGCTGTCAGCGACAGCCCCCATTGTGGGGATTTTCCCAATATCGCGTTCATACTTATTCACATTGGCGAGTAAGGTTTGTGCAAATGCCTTCGTATGTTCTGGAGACATATAGACAGCAACTTTATCCAGGAAATGCAAAACGCCGTCCTGAGACAGTTCAGCTATCTCACCAAACGTCAGCTTGAAGTCCCATTGAGTCACCTGCAGTTTGACGTTATTTGCGTAATACGTCTGGATTGTTGTTGGTTGTGCAGTATGTGTAACTGCACTGACTGGTCGCAGTGTCGGTTCGGTAGTCGTTGTCATTGTTGATCCCATCGCTTAAAACAATATTTTTGGCCTGATATGGAGAATCGTCGAGTTGTGCGCGAGACTTGGGGCGAATATGGTCGCGCCATATCTTCTGTATCTGTTCGGATTTAGTGTCTCGCTGAATTGGCAATAACTGCTCATCATCAGAAAAGCTTTGGACAGATACGTCGTCCTCCGATAAATTGGCCGCCCTTGAAATAAGTTCACTAAAAGGCACAAACCGAACCATCAATCCAACGTCAAAAGCAGAGGCTAATGTTTTCAGAGTGCTTAGCGTCAGCTTCCCATAACCGGGGTTCTCTAACTGGCTGATAACGCTTTGCCGTTTGCCTGTCCGTTCGCCTAGTTCTTTCTGTGTCCAGTTCTTTTTATCGCGCATCGCTCGAATTTGGATAGGAATTCCAACCGCAATCTCATTTTCAACAAAGAGATCGCGATATTCCTTGCCGCGCTTTAATCGCGATACAAGTTGTCGTCGTTTAGTCGTATTCGTGTTCACAGCTTCTAGTTGAGTCAGATTCGACGATCGCCCTTCGTCGAAGTGCAATATCACAGGCGTCTTTTGGCTCAAACTGTCCTCCTTTTTCTATCGCACAATTCAAAATAGTGACCTGGTGCCTTCTGGGACCATAGTAAGCAAGCGGTCGATATTGCTTGTTATTTTGGAAAATCCGAAGCTCTATCAAGCCTTCACATTTGCCCTTAAGAACCTTGGAATAAGGCGGCTTTAACTTCGGCATGGTCTCCAGGCTACGAATAAATGCATCTATCTTCATTTGCACCGCGGGCGGCTCTTCATCTAACCATCGCCGAATCAAGTTGCAACCGTGTTGATCGACGTAATCTCGGAAAAACCAGTGGCTCATCTATCTTAATCACATTTTTATGATAACCCAATGGTTACCGCGCGTCGAGAACTATATCACATTTTTATGATATACGGCTTGACGTTGTTATTTCATCAAGTATAATGACTATTATGGCTAAGGTACAGAACAGGTCCACAAAAGACGACAGCGTCATCCAAGATCTGCCAGCAGCATGCGCAGATGAAGCTGCAGCTGTTGAGTTCATGGAAAAGCAACGGTGGGGCGACTCTCCGGCCTGCCCCAAGTGCGGCGGCATGGACGTATATAAGATGATGTCCCGCCAAGGCGGCCGCGAGAAGCATAACCGTTGGCGCTGCCGGGATTGCTCCAGCCTCTATAGCGTTCGCACCGGGACCGTATTCGAGGATTCCCGTATCCCCATGCGCCACTGGTGTTTCGGCTTTTGGCGTGCTGCAACGTCCAAGAAAGGCGTGTCTGCGCTGGAAATTAAGCGACAGACGGGCCTCAGCTACAAATCGGCCCTGTTCATGATGCACCGCATCCGGTTCGCCATGGCCCCAGATGACGGCAACCCACTGACCGGGATCGTGGAAGTGGATGAAACCTATTTAGGCGGCAAACCCCGTCACCCCCGCGACAAGCGCAAGGCCTGGTCGAGCAAAGCGCCCGTGATGGCAATGGTTGAGCGCGGCGGTCGCGTCCGGTCCATGGTTGTCCCCGACGTGACGGCAAAGACGCTGAAGCAGGCGATCCGAGATAACGTGGATCGCCGCGCCCGGATCATGACCGACGAAGCCAGGCAATACCGGGGCATTGGGCCAGAGTTTGCCGGTCACGACACTGTAAAACACACCGCTGGCGAGTACGTGCGGGGCGAAGTGACGACCAATACCGTTGAGGGCTACTTCTCAATCGTCAAACGTGGCCTGAACGGCATTTATCACAGCGTCAGCAAAAAGCATCTGCACCGGTATATGGCTGAATATGAGTTCCGGTACAACCGACGGGGCATGACTGACGGCGAACGAACCGTAGCCGCTATTCAGGCAGCGGACGGAAAGCGGCTCCGCTACCGAGACCCAGTGACCAGTCGCGGCAATGTTCTACCGGCGCAGTTACAGCCAGACTTGCGCTAGATCGAGGGCACAATATGTTGTGCCATGATCTAGCGGGCATCACTGGATCTTGTGTTAAACTCACTCGGCATTTTGTGCGGCGCAAAGAAAAACCCGCCATTCGGCGGGCTTTCCAGTTTGAGGCTAGGTGGCAGATTGGTTATGCACCCGGCGTTGCAATTCGGGGGAAGCACGGTTCGATTCCGGCCCTAGCCTCACCTTTTTAATTCTAATCGTAAGTCAGTTCTGGGCGGCCGTTCACAATATCAGGTCTTAGCACCCTATTGCCACCCTATAATTAATGCCGTATAAGAATAGCATAATAATAACAAAAGAATGCAATTCTTATGGCGGGCCGCACTGAAAATTCCCTCGAAACGGTCAAATTATCGCTTTCAACGAACCCAGTCGTCATTCAATACCTTGAAGCCCTTGTTCAGACTGGCTTCTATGGGAAGAACCCATCTGAGGCAGCAGAGCAGCTAATTCGCCAGGAATTGCAGCGACTCCAAGAGGCTGGCACTCTCAAAATCGACTAAAGATCCCACTTGCCCTTCAAAACGGCAGGATGCCGATTTTCAACAAGTACATACTTCCGATTATTTATCTTGCTTTTTCCACCAAAAGCCATTTTTTGCTATTTATCAGGCATTAATGCGTTTCGTCGACGTAATCACAAAAATTGTGGGATATTAAATTTACCACTGGAATACCCGTCACCGTGCGGGGCAGCCGGCCGAGTTGCTAGAATCGCGGCCATCGGCATCCGGAGATTCCCATGATCGGCTTACTGCAGCGCGTTACCGAAGCGAAGGTCAAGGTCGACGGCGCCATCATCGGCCAAATCGGCCCGGGACTGGCAGTCCTCGTCGGTGTGCAGCGCGGCGACGGGCCGGCGCAGGCCGCGCGGCTGGCCGAACGTCTGCTGGCCTACCGGGTCTTTGCAGATGCGGCCGGACGCATGAACCTGAGCCTGGCCGAGACCGGCGGCGCGCTGCTGCTGGTCCCCCAGTTCACGCTGGCCGCCGATACCGACACCGGCAACCGGGCCAGTTTCAGCGGGGCGGCGGAACCGGATGTCGGGCGCGCAAGGTTCGATGAACTCGTCGCGGCCCTGCGCGCCGCCGGCCAGACCGTGCAAACCGGTCGCTTCGGCGCCGATATGGATGTGCACCTCGTGAACCGGGGGCCGGTGACGTTCTGGCTCGAAGTCCCACCACCGCGTACGGACAACTCCTGACCGCTTGATGTCGCCGGAATCGCAGGCTTTTGACGTATCATAGTCGTCTGATTTCAGCCAAGCTCGGGCGGTGCGTTGCCGCAAGCTCGCGTGACGCTGTGTCGACCACATGGAGTGAACATTATGGGATTTGGCGGAATAAGCCTGTGGCAATTGTTGATCGTCCTGCTGATCGTCGTCGTGATATTCGGCACGAAGAAGCTCGGCAGCATCGGTGGCGACCTCGGCGGAGCCGTCAAGGGCTTCCGCAAGGCGATGTCCGATGCTGAAAAGGATGAGGTGACGGACCCGAAGAAGCTCGACGAACCCGACGCGGAATTCTCCGAGCAACACGGAGAAGAGCGGCAGACCGACCGGAACCGTACGTCCTGATCCGGCATGTTCGACGTCGGCTTCTGGGAACTGGTCATTCTGTTCGGCCTCGGTCTGATCATTCTCGGGCCCGAGCGGCTGCCGAAGGTCGCGATGCAGGTTGGCAACTGGGCGGGACAAGCGCGGCGCATGGCGCGCCAGCTGACGAACCAGATTCGCACCGAGATCAACGATATCGAGGGCAAGGCGCCTTTTCCGTCGCCGCCGCCTCAGCCCTCCGAGACCCCCGATTATCACCGTCCCGGCATGGACGATCTCGACCCGTCGACGCATGACGACGAGGTTGCCGCCGCGCCGACACCCGATGCCGAAGACACCACCGACACTCGCTAGTGTCACCGGCCGGCGCTCCGCATCATGACCGAACCCGACGCCAATACGAAACCCGCCGCCGAGGACGACGAAGAGCACCTCGAAGAAGGCACGCTGATCTCGCACCTGGTCGAGTTGCGCTCACGCCTGGTTAAGGCCAGCGCCGCAGTATTGATCGTGTTTCTCTGTCTCGTCCCGTTCGCGCAGCAGATTTTCTCGATGGTGGCCGACCCGCTGATCGACCAGTTGCCCGAGGGTTCGTCGATGATCGCGACGCAGGTCGCCTCGCCGTTCTTGACGCCGTTCAAGACGACGCTGTTCGTCGCACTGTTCTTCGCGATGCCGATCGTGATTCATCAGGTCTGGGCGTTCGTCGCGCCGGGACTGTATCGCAAGGAAAAGCGTTTCGCGGTGCCGCTCGTGTTATCGAGCATCGTGCTGTTTTACCTTGGCATCGCGTTTGCCTATTTCGTCGTATTTCCGCTGATGTTCGCGTTTTTTACCGCCGTCACGCCCGAGGGCGTACAGATGATGACGGACATCAACAGCTACCTCGATTTCATCCTGACGATCTTTTTCGCCTTCGGCCTCGCGTTCGAGGTGCCGATCGCCACGGTCATGCTGGTCGCGACCGGGCTGACCACGACGGAAAGCCTGAAGAGCAAGCGCCCGTATGTGTTTCTCGGCGCATTCGTCCTTGGCATGCTGCTGACCCCGCCGGACGTGATTTCGCAAACGCTGCTCGCGGTACCCGTGTACCTGCTGTTCGAGGCCGGCATCCTGATGTCCCGATGGCTGCTCCGCGCGCGTGCCGAGAACGACATTGCCGGTGACAAGCCGGCATGACCTTCGCCCGAAGCCACCTGCCACATTCGCTACCGGGGTCGCGACATGAAGTCTGACGCCGGCACGACCGGGGACCAGTTCGGTCATCCGGCCGGCCTGCGCACGCTGTTCTTCACCGAGATGTGGGAGCGCATGAGCTATTACGGCATGCGGGCGCTGCTGGTGCTGTTCATGGTAGATGCGATTGAGGACGGCGGGCTCGGCTTCACGGACGCCAGCGCAACGGCGATCTACGGGCTGTATACGGCCAGCGTTTACCTGCTGACGCTGCCGGGCGGCTGGCTGGCCGACCGGTTGCTCGGCGCGCAGAAAACGATCTGGTTCGGCGGCATCATCATCATGTGCGGGCATTTCATTCTCGCGATCCCGTCGCTGTATGCTTTTTTTATCGGCCTCGCATTCGTCGCCATCGGCACCGGCCTGCTGAAACCGAATATCAGCGCAGTCGTCGGCGCGATGTACGCCCCCGGCGATCCGCGGCGTGACGCCGGCTTCACGATCTTCTACATGGGCATCAACGTCGGCGGCGCACTCGGCCCGCTGGTCTGCAGTACGCTCGGCGAGAGCGAACGTTTCGGCTGGCACTACGGCTTCGCTGCCGCCGGCGTCGGCATGCTGGTCGGGCTGATCCAGTTCCGGCTCAGCGCGCCGAGACTCGGTACGGCCGGCCTCGTGCCGAGCCTCGATCACAACAACCGCGACGACCGGCGCCGGATACGCAACGGCTGGCGCATCGTTGGCGCCGCGCTGTGCGGAATCGTATTGCTCGGCGGGTTGCTGCTGACCGGAACCATAACCGTCGATCCGCAGTCGCTCGCCGAGAAGGCGACGGTGTTTATTGCTGCGGTCGCGGGCCTGTATTTTGTCGGACTGTTCGCGTTCGGCGGGCTATCGGCCGAAGAAAAGAAGCGCGTCACCGTCATCCTTATTTTGTTCCTGGCATCGGCGATGTTCTGGGCCGGGTTCGAGCAGGCCGGATCGTCGCTGAACCTGTTCGCCGATCGCTACACCGACCGAATGATCGGTGCCTTCGAGATTCCCGCCGGCTGGTTCCAGACGCTGAACCCGACGTTCATCATCATCCTCGCACCCGTGTACTCGGCGCTGTGGGTCGCACTGGCCCGGCGGCAACTGGATCCGTCGACCCCGGCCAAGTTCGCCGGCGGCCTCATTCTGCTGGGTGCCGGATTCGCCGTGATGATCGGCGCGGCCCAACTGGTCGTCGCCGGCGACAAGGTGCTGCCGACCTGGCTGATTTTCACGTTCCTGCTGCACACGATGGGCGAACTGGCGCTGAGCCCGGTCGGGCTCAGCGCGATGACAAAACTGGCGCCGCAACGCTATTGCGGACAGCTGATGGGCATCTGGTTCGTCAGCTCCGCACTCGGCCTGATTGTCGCCGGCATCCTGGCCGGCGAGTTCCGCGACGACGCCGTCGATGCGATGCCCGCGCTGTACCTGCAGATCGTGCTGACGACGGCGGGCAGCGGCCTGTTGCTGGCCGTCTTCGTGCGGCCGATTAGACGGTTGATGGGTGATATTCTTTAGCGGCCCGCGAACACGCGAGGGGCGCCGGTCTCAATCCAGCCGGCCCGTCCATTCCCGACCGCACTGCGCCATTCACGCGGGCTCTCGGGATGCCGGCGAGATTTCCGGGCTAGAATGGCGACCCTCACGCTCAGAACCGAAGGAGAACAACACATGGCCGCTTACCTGGTTGCCGTCTGTCAGGTCACAGACCCGAACGAGAACTTTAAAAAATACGCGGTGGAATCGGCCAAACTGATGCATGCGCATGGCGGCGACTACATCGTGCGCGGCCCGGCGGCAGAGGTACTGAAGGGCGATGCGCTGAAGGGAAAAGTCGTGATCATCAGCGTGTTTCCCGATATGGCCGCGCTGCAGGGCTTCGTTACCGACGAGAAATACGTCAACGAGGTTGCGCCCTTGCGTGATGGCACCGGCATCTACGACTTCGCCTGCTACGAAGCCGCCCCACCGATGCCCGGTACCTGACGTCGTTCTGGATTTAATTGGTGTCAGACCACTGCTGTCCCATCAAGTCACCGGTGTTTGACCTGGAACATAGCTGGAATCGATCATGCGTAAAGATCGAGAACGGGCCGACATGACGGAGCGGCACCTTTCCGAGACACGCCGTGA